>JACQFH010000693.1 GCA_016200145.1 Planctomycetia bacterium
ATTGCCCGCAGCGGTTCGCCGTGCATTGATCTCCGTGGCGGCAGGCGACAAAGTCGGGGAATTCTGACTGGGGCGTATTGCAATCTGCCGCGATACGGCGCCGGCCGCCTCGAAAACTGCCAGCGGCACGACCCAGCTTACCCACGCGGCCAGCGGTTCGACCCAGGTTCCCTGCATTCCCGTCACCGTGGCGACGCCTGCGATCAGCCGCAAAACAACGGTCGAACACAACAGCAGAAAGCATCGCGTCATCCAGCGCCGATGAACGGCGAAGCGCCGCTGCACTGCCGAGCGCCAGCCCAGGGCCACTGTCGTTCCCGTGGTGACCGCCAGCACAGCGAATCCGACGCCCGCCACCGGCCCGGCCTCGGCACGGTACGCCATCCACAGTCCACTGGGAGCGAGCAGGAACAGAACGTCCAACACCTGAATCCGCCCCAGCAGCCGATGCCATTTGGGGAACGTATGGCGAAATCGTTCGCTAAGCAGGATCAGCCCCAGAATCAGGGAGACCGGACCTGCCAAGAGATGGACGTAGAACGCCCAGCGGTACGTGCCAAAGAAATACGGCTCCCGCCCCAGCAGAAAATCGGATTGAAAGTTCGGCGGGAAGTAATCGACGTATTTGAGAACCACGCCGCCGGTGATCTTGAGGACCAGCACAACGGCAAGAAACGTCAAGACGCGCGGCAGAGTGATCGAGCGGCGGTCGTTCATGCGGTTCGCGTTTCGCGCTTCAGGGTCGATTCATCAGCAGCTCACAGCTCCGTCCAGTCTAACGCATGGCGGGCACGGACATGTAGGTCAGGCTTTCCAGCCTGACCTACACGCCTATCGGCCCGGCGGATCCGGCGATACCGGGATCTCGCCGCGCAGGAGGGCGGCGCCGCGGCCGGTGAGCCACAGGTAGTGGTCGCTGGGAAGGCCTTCCCAGGTCACGAACCGGTTGGCGCCCACCGGCACCTCGCCCGTGCACTTGAAGATCGCCGTGCCTTCGTCCATTTCGTCGAACATGGCGACGTAGATCATCGTGGCACCTGCCTGTTTCGCGTGTGTGAACTGTTTCCACAGGAATTTTCCCCTTTGCCGCGGGATCTGGTCGAGGGGGAACTTCGGATTCAGGTTGTGCCAACTGAATCCGGGAAAGACGACCGGCAGGTAATCCTGCCCGCGCTCGCGACACAGGTCGAGATCGGGCTTCCAGCGGCGCTGTGCGTGCGTTTCCGCGCCTTCCAGCGTCGAGTACCGCCCGACCGTCCACGGACTGACGACGTCGGCCCGGCGGATCACGCGGTCGAGTTCGGAATCCTTCACGCTGTCGGCATCGAGCGTCCGCCAGCCGGTGGGAACGGCGATCATCACCGAGAACCCGCCGTACTGCGGATCATTTTTCAGAAAATCGATCAGCCGCCCGCACTCGGCCAGCGTGTATCTTCGGCCGTCGTTGAATCCGATCCCCCACACGGCAACGAGCGGCTTTCCCCTGTGATGCAGATAAGCTCTGTCGTTCTCGTCCTTGCCGATCCACATGCGGTCGACCAGCAGCTTGCAGTCGTCGATGACCGTCTGTGTCCCCCCTTCACGCAGTCCCGAAAGATCGTACATGACGGCGTACGCACGGCCGTGCAGATTAGCTCCTTCGCGGCAATGCGACAGCACCGTATTGCACTGCCGCAGATCTTTCGGGTGGATCGTTTCCGCGGCGAACCGCTGCACGAATACACCGTCGATGCCGTAGTCTTTCATCCACGAAAAATGCCGCAGCACAGTCTGGCGGTTCGTCGAAGAAAAGACGTGTGCCGCGTTGCCGTCGGCATGCCGGAAGGGCGTCGAGAACTTTTCGCTCGCATCAAATTCGCTCAGGTCTGGCCAGAGATCGATCGAGCAGGAACCGGGCTCGAACCGGCCCCGCGCCGTGTAATGCCGCCAGCCCCGGCCCGTCCCCTTCGGCCGCAAACCACCCCTGATAGCCGCACAAGACCTTGCCGTGAAGCGACGAACGGTCGATTTCGACTGCGGCCTGGCCACCAAACGGCCGCATCGCCGCAATCACGCTCTCGCGCGTGGGCTCAGTCTCGGCCGCGAGTGCCACCAGGCAGCAACTTCCAATGAGCGCGGCGATCGCAGCTACCGTGAAATGGAGGAGACGAAGTTTCATCAATGGTCCAAACCGGCCGATTCGCGGCAATTAAGACTGTCGTGGAATTCCTCACAATACCGCCGCCGTGGCCGATGCTGCCAGCATCGGCGTCATACAGAGGATTAGAGCCAAGGATGAAATACGGATTGAACACGAATTGACGGATTTCAATGTCGCACCCGTGCCAGGACGTTCGCACAAGTTGTTTGACGCCTACCGCGCTACACCGGTATGGTATTTAATGGCGCACCGCGTCGGGCTGGGCTTCCCGTCGAGGCCGACGTTCGTCGCAAGGTGAATGTTGGCGGCTTCACGGAGACTCGCGGGAGATGCTCTTCCGATCGGGCAGGAATTGGATCGTCGACTTTCTCATCAGCCGCGGCTGGCTGAGCAAACCCCGCCGCCTTCACGCGCGCAGAAAGTCCTGGAACCCGTCGCCGGTCGTCGCGGCCGAATGCCTGGAAGATCGTACGCTGCTGTCCACGATCACCGTCACGACCCTGGCGGACGACGTGACTCCCGATGGCCAGGTGACGCTCCGCGAGGCGATCCAGGCGGCCAATACGGCCAGCAGCGTCGATGGATCGGTGACCGTCGAAGTCGGAGTCCAGAATTCCATTGTCTTCCAGGCCGGCCTGGTGGGAACCATTGCGCTCGATCCTGCGGTCGGGACCCTAACGATTTCTTCGTCGCTCAAAATCGAGGGCTTGGGAGCGACGAGCACGATCATCGACGCGCAGCAGAACTCGCGGGTGTTCGACGTCACGTCGTCGGCTGGAGACGTCGCGCTCGGCAGCCTTGCCGTGACGAACGGCAAGACGACGTTCAAGAACGACTTCGGCGCCGGGATCCGGTTCCTGTCGAGCGGTGCCCTGACGCTTTCGTCCTGCACGATCTCAGCAAATTCGACCACCGGATCCGGGGCCAAGGGAGCGGGGATTTATACGAACACCGGTTCGGTCACGCTGCTCAGCAGCACGGTTTCCGGCAACTCCACGACGGGACAGGGGGGTGACGGCGCCGGAATTTTTGCAGACTGGGGCGCAGTGTCGCTCTTTAACAGCACGATGTCCGGAAACTCAACAGCCGGTTATCACTCCGACGGCGCCGCCATCTATACTGTCGAGGGCGGCGATGTCATCCTGGTGAACAGCACCGTCACGGCCAATGTCAACACCGGCGCGAATGCGACCGGCGGGGCCGTGGACGTCATCCGGGGATCGATGACGATCCGTAACAGCATCGTCTCGGGTAACACGATCGCGTTTGGAACGTCGCCCGACATCACGTTCGTGAATTACCACGGTTCGGCTACGTTTAGTGCAAAGAACTGCCTGATCGGCGTCGACAGCGGCACACCGCTGGCGGCGGCGCCGATCGGCTCGCCCGACGCCAATGGCAACTTCGTCGGCACATTCGGCAGTCCCTTCGATGCGCACCTTGGCGCGCTGGCGGATAACGGCACCTCGACTCATACGCACGCCTTGCTTTTGGGGAGCGCGGCGATCAATGCGGGCAGCAATGCGCTGGCCGTGGGACCCGACTCGAACCCTTTGACGAATGACCAGCGCGGGTCGGGCTTTGCCCGGATTCAAAACGGCGCAGTCGACATGGGGAGCTTCGAGTTCTCGCTGCCCGCGCTGCCGCTCGTGGTCGCGACGGCCGCCGACGTCCTCCATGACAACGTGACCGACGCGAACCAGATGAGTCTGCGCGATGCCGTGGCGATCGCCAATGCGCGCATCGGTGCGGATTCGATCACCTTCGCGGCCTCTTTGAGCGGCACGCCGATCAACCTCACGCTGGGCGAGCTGCTCATCACCGATGCGCTGCAGGTCGCCGGATCGGGCGCGAAGAATACGATCGTCGATGCCAAACAGAATTCGCGGGTGTTCGACGTCACGCGGGGCGCAGGCGACGTCACCTTCAGCGGGTTGACGATTACGGGCGGGAAGACGACGTCCAACTTCGATCCCGGCGGCGGGGTCCGGTTCCTGTCGACCGGCGCCCTGATGGTTGCCGACAGCTCCGTCGTTGCGAATCAGACGACCGGCTCGGGGTCGTCGGGAGGGGGCCTGTATTCCAAGAACGGTCCCGTGACTGTGCTGAACAGCACGGTTTCCGGGAACTCGACTGTTGCAGACTCCGTGGATGGCGGCGGCATCTTTACCTTTAACGGCAGCCTGGCTGTCTTTAACAGCACCCTGTCCGGGAATTCGACCAGCGGCCTCTATAGCGACGGCGGTGCGTTTTACGCGGAGAATGGCGACGTCACGCTGACAAACTCCAGCGTGACGGGCAATTCGACCGTGTTCAAGCAATCCGAAGGCGGAGGCATCAAGACGGTTCGCGGATCGTTGACGCTGCGGAACTCAATTGTTTCCGGCAACACGGTGCAGTTGGCCGATTCCACCTCGGCCATCGACATCAAATTCACGAATTACGCCGGTACGGCGACATTCACTGCGAGCCGGAGCCTGATTGGAGTCAACACGACTACGCCGCTGGCTGCGACGGTGGAAAATACGCCGGACGCCAACGGCAATTTCGTCGGCACGTTTGCCAGTCCCTTCAATGCGCACCTCGGCGCGCTGGCGGAGAACGGAGGCCAGGTCAAGACTCACGCCCTGCTGCTGAACAGCGCGGCGATCAACGCCGGCAGCAATGCCCTGGCGCTGGGGCCGGGCTCGGTTCCGCTGACGACCGACGAGCGCGGCGCAGGTTTCGCGCGAATTGTGGGAACGGTCGACATGGGGGCTTACGAAGTCCAGGTCCTGTCGGCGCCGACGGTCGATTTCCTCGTCACCGCGAATTCCCTGCCCGCGCTGACGGGAACCTACGATCAGCAGGACACGAAGTCGCTGCAGGTGACCTTGAACGGCTCCGTGTTCACGCTCGGGACGAGCTCGCAGTTGGCCAGCGACGGCACGGGGAACTGGACGCTCTCGACGACGGCTGCGATTCCCGATGGACAATACAACGCAGTCGTCACCTCCACCGACCCGTCGGGAAATACGACGACCGACCCGACGACCGTCGATCTCATCGTCAATACGGCGGCCCCCGCCGTGACGCATTTTGCCGGCACTTATGCGGCGAAAGCCGCCGGCAGCAACACGCTTTCGCTGGCGACGATCGCGCAGAACGGGGCCCAGTTGAATCTGACGGGCTCAACGGCGGCCGCGGCCACAATCACCAGCACCACTCAGCTCTCGGTCGCGGGCGTCACGGCGCTCTACGGAGACAGCCGGATCACGTTCGGCTCGACCGGATCGTTCGCCGGCGAGGTCTGGACGAAACTCGATCTGCCGACCGATTTCACCAATCCCGCCGGCGCGCGAGTCCACATTTTGCAGAATGACGGCGCCGTGACCTTTGTCGACAGAAACGGCAAGCAGTCGCCCGGCGCGTGGGTCAGCCCCACGCAATTGTCGGCGTACGGCGAAGACGTGACGATCGGCTCCGGGACCTCGTCCGGCCAGTTGCTGTGGGACGACGGCACGATCTGGAGCGAGGCGATTCTACTGCAGGGGAACAGCAATGCTCCCAGGACGGGCACCATCGCCGCCGTCCCCAGCCAGGTGCTCGTGACCGACTACCTGACCGGGTCGGGCGCAACAGTCCACGCCGTACAGACCGGCACCACCAATATCGTGTTCGTCGACCGGGTCGGCAGCATGGTGCTGGGAACCTATTCGAACCAGAACACCAGCGTGCCCCAGGCCACGGCCCCCGGCTACCCCGGCTATACGGCATCGATCGTCGGCAACACGATCACCTGGACGGATGGCAATCCGGCCGACACGATCGTCTGGACCAAAACGAGTGCGCCGGCGTCGACGATTACGGTCACGGACTACACCAATCAGAATGGCGTCCCCGTCCACCTGATTCGGAACGGCACGAACAGGTTTGTCATCGTCGACGGCATGGGAAGGACGTCGCTGGGGCACTTTTTGTCCCCGACAACCGGAGTCGTCGACGCGTATCCCGACGACATGGCCACATTCACCGCTAACCAGGTCATCTGGGAAGACGGCATCTTCGTGTGGACGAAGACGAACAATCCGCCGCTGCTCATCACGTTTCGCGATGGCGCGGGGGCTGTTTCGCACGTGAAGCTGCTCTCGGCTGCGACGCTCGTGGGGCTCGACGGACCGCTCAAGGGAGTCAAAGGAGTTCGCTTGAACGGCAAAATTTTCTGGGCCAATGGAGACGTCTGGTCGAATTTCGACTTCGACGCCCTCAACGCCTTCTTCCTGATGGGTGCCGGGTTATCATAGAGTGCGTCTCGCTCTGAAGCGGATGCCGCGCCATCGCTCCACTGTCCCTCTCTCCCCTCGCGGGAGAGGGGTTAGGGGTGAGGGGGCTGATCAGGATGCAGAATGATTCCGAAATGACAGACGCACCTTCTCCGAACGCCCCCGCCGACGCCTCCGCATCGCCCCACCCGATGCGGAGCCAGCATACGTCGACCTTTCCGCAGCTACTGTCGCATTTCGGCGCCTCGGTGCTGGTGACGACTTACCAGGCCGGGCGGCTCGTCATCCTGCGGAACGACGACGGAGTGCTCAACACCCACTTCCGTCTGTTTCCCAAGCCGATGGGGCTGGCCCTCGCCCCGCACCGCCTGGCGCTTGGGGCCGCGATGGAAATTCGCGAGTTTCACAATGTGCCGGCCGTTGCCCCGAAGCTGGAACCAAAAGGCAAGCACGACGTGGCGTTTCTGCCGCGGACCGCACATGGCACGGGCGACGTGCAGATCCATGAGATGGCCTTCATCAAAGACGAAGTCTGGTTCGTCAACACGCGGTTTTCGTGCCTCTGTACGCGCAGCTCGGTGTACAGCTTTCAGCCGCAGTGGCGCCCCTGGTTCATCTCGCAACTGTCCCCCGAGGACCGTTGCCATTTGAACGGACTGTGCGTGGTCGACGGAGTCGCGAAGTACGTGACCGCCCTGGGAGAAACAAACGACGCCGGGGGCTGGCGCAAGAACAAACGCGACTGCGGCATCCTGATCGACGTCGCCCGGCAGGAGATCGTCGCGCGGGGCCTGTCGATGCCGCACTCGCCGCGCTGGTATCGCGATCGGCTGTGGCTGCTCAATTCGGGAACGGGCGGCTTCGGGTGGGTCGACCTCGCGACAGGACGGTATGAGTCCGTGGTCGAGCTGCCGGGGTTCACGCGGGGGTTGTGCTTTGCGGGCCAGTTCGCCTTCATCGGCCTGTCGCAGGTGCGCGAGAGCGCGGTCTTCAGTGGAATCCCGATTGCCGAGCGGCCGGAATCCGAGCGCGCCTGCGGCGTGTGGGTCGTGAATATCGACACGGGCGAAATCGTGGCCTGGGTCAAATTCGAAGACGCCGTGCAGGAGATCTTCGCCGTCGAAATCCTGCAGAACGCGCGATTCCCGGACGTCGTGATCGACGACCAGGAAATTCTTGCGGGTTCATTCATCCTGCCCGACCAGGCCCTCCACGACGTGCCGCAAGACGTCATCCGCCCGCTTCCTTCGACTTCGAACGATCTCTCCTGATTTGATCGCTACCTCGGTCTACCTCGGTCTACCTCGGTCCCAGGCTCTGCCTGGGACCGCACTGCCCCCGCAGGCTCCGCCTGCGGTACCGGAGAACCCCATGCCCCGCAGACGCTACCAGATTTTCGAAAAGGCCTCCCCATAGTTCATGACCAGCACGTCATCGCGGAGCTGCCAGTTTTCTTGCGGTCGGAATTCGTCGAAATCCTCTTCGAATCACGGCGGTAGCGCCTGTTACCGCAGGCAGAGCCTGCACGACAGTGCGATCCCAGGCAGAGCCTGGGAACGAGCGAACACGCCCTGCGAAGCCTGACGCAGGATCAGTTGTTTCCTAACCAGATGCGGCTGCAATTGTTCGCCGGGCGGCGAGAACAGGCGATCAAGCATGCGTTCCAGAAACGATCTCCGTTCGCTCATCATAGGATTCTTCTGGCGGTGGCGCGGAGGTGGGAAGGCGACAGATTGCACCAACTCCCCGGGCGCGCGTTATTTGACGGACAAAAACCTGCCCTACGGACTTCGTCATTCGGCTGATTCGTGAGCATGGACAACCGCCGGCGCGACGCTACGATGTCAGCAGCGCGATTCGGCTGGGCCGCCCACACCGATTTGAAATGGATTTTGCCGCGTAGCTATGGACACTTTGAAATCGCTGGCGACCGGCATCGGGGCGATCGCGCTGGCCTCCGTCATCCTGCTCTGGTCCGACAAGCCCCCCAGGCGCCCGGCCAGCAACGAACAGGTTACAAAAGAGACGGTGCGGCGAGTGGCGTTGCTCCAGCACGTGTCGCAGCCGATCATCGACGACGGTTACGCCGGAACGATCGCCGGTCTCCAGGAAAGCGGCTTCGTTGAGGGAAAGAACCTCGAAATCGCTCGCCGCAACAGCGAGAACAGCGTCCCCGACGCCAACCTGATGGCTCAGGAAATCGTCACCGGCGGGTACGACCTCGCCATCTCCCTCACAACGCTCAGCCTGCAGGCGCTGGCCGCCGCCAATAAGAACGGCGCCGTGAACCACGTCTTCGCCATGGTGACCGACCCCACCGCGGCGGGCGTGGGGATCGGAACCGAGCCGCTTGATCATCCGCCCCACCTGGTCGGGATCGGCACGCTGCAGCCGGTCGCCGAGTCGCTGAACATGGCGCGCACGATGTTTCCCGGTTTGAAGACTCTGGGAGTCGTCTGGAACCCGGCCGAGGTCAATTCGGAAATCAACACGAAACTGTGCCGCGCCGCGTGCCAGGAGCTGGGGATTACTTTGCTCGAAGCGAACGCCGAAAACACCGCGGCCGTGCGCGAAGCCGCGCTGTCGCTGATTTCTCGCGACATCGACGCCATCTGGATCGGCGGCGACGTCACCGTTCTGGCGGCCGCCGATTCGGTGATGGGCCCCGCCCGCGACGCGCACATTCCCGTGTTCACAGTCATCCCCGGCACGGCGGCCAAGGGAGCCCTGTTTGACCTCGGGGCGAACTACTTCGAAGTCGGGCGGCGGCTGGGCCTCCTGGCGGGAAAGGTTCTGAACGGCGAATCACCGGCCAAGCTGCCGGTCGAACGCATCGTGCCCCCCAAACTGTTCATCAACCTGCTGGCCCTCAAAGGGCTTCGCGATCCGTGGAAAGTGCCCCCCGCCGTGCTGGCCACCGCCGACACAGTCATCGACGAACAGGGGACGCACGAGAAAACCCCAAAACCTGAGGCGAAGTCGCCGCCGTCCGCGGCCTCCAAACCGCTCGCCAAAACGTGGAACGTGCACGTCCTCGAATACGTCAACCTGCCCGACGTCGAAGACGCCGAGAAAGGGGTGCTCGATGCGATTCGCGAATCGGGTCTGGTCATCGACCGCGACTACAAGACGCGCATCACCAATGCGCAGGGAGACATCTCGACGCTGAACGGCATGGTGGACGCAGCGGTTACCGATCGCGCCGACCTGGTCATCACGCTGTCGACCCCCACGCTACAGGCAGCGATGCGCAAGGCCAATGTGCAACCAGTTGTGTTCACGTTCCTGGCCGACCCGATCGCCGCCGGTGTCGCGAAGTCCGACGCCGACCATGCACCCAACGTCACCGGCTCGTACGGTTCGGGCGACATGGCGGGGATGATCAGTCTGATCCGCCAGTTGATGCCGGGCGCAAAGCGACTGGGCGCCATCTTCTGCCCCGCGGAAATCAACTCGGTCTACAATCACGACCTGCTGGTCAAGACGGCCAAAGCGGCAAACTTCGAGGTCGTCTCGATGGGGGTCAGCACGCCGGCCGAAGTGGGCGACACCGCGACCGCGCTGTGCAGCGAGCAGATCGATCTGATCTGTCTGCCAACCGCCAACATCACCGGCGCGTCGTTCCCCAGCATCGCCCAGGCCGCCGACCGGGCGAAACTTCCCGTGTACGGATTCCTGACGTCGATGCTCGGGCAGGGCGCCACGGCGGTTGTCGCCCGCGACTACTACGACATGGGGCACGACGCCGGGGGACTGGCCGTGCGCGTGATGCGCGGCGAAAAGCCGGCGGACATCCCCCTCAAGCAGGCCGTCACGAGCCGGCTCTTGTTGAATCGCGACGCGGCGCACCGCTGCGGAGTGAAACTGCCGGAGGATGTTGTAAAGCGCGCGTACAAAGTGATCGGAGGAAAGTAACACACCAACTCGCAGCATGGAAATCCAGACCCAACAGCACGACAGCCTGACCGAGCTCCTGGTGCAGGGAGTTCTCGATAACACCTGGGCCGATCATCTCGAAAAGGCGATCGACGAGGTGGCGCGCGGCCGCTCGCACCGGCTGTTGCTCAATCTGAACAAGGTGACATACCTCAGCTCGGCCGGCATCTCGGTGCTGCTCAAGGCGCACGCCCAGTTCCAGAAAATCCACGGGTTTTTCGGAGTCAGCGATCCCTCGGCCCAGGTACGGCAGATCCTCAAGCTGACGGGGCTCGAACAGCGATTGATCTGCGATGCCGACGTCGTCAGGCGTTCGAGCGGCACCATGCTCGTCACGTCGAGTCCCGAGTATCGTTGCGTCGCGCTGGGGGACGTCGATTTCGAGATGTACGATCTTGACCCTCAAACGCCCCTGCGGTGCCGCACGTTCGGCCAGTCCGAGCGGTTGGCAAACAGGTCGTTTCCCGAAGATTCGAGCCGCCGCGTGCCGTTCGTGCCGGAAACCTTCGGACTGGGGGTGGGCGCGTTCGGCGGCGGATTCGCCGACTGCCGCGAAAGGTTTGGAGAGTTTCTGGCGGTCGCGGGCGCAGCGGTGCAGCAGCCGGCCCAGGCCGGAGCGGCCCCCGATTATCAACTGGCCCGGGAAGACTTCGTGCCGGTTGTGGAATTGCTGTACGGCCTGCAATGCACCGGCGACTTCTCGCATCTGGCGCGGTTCGAGCGGTATCAGGCCGGACACACGATCGTCCTCTCGTCGCTGGTCGAACAGTGCCTGACTCTGGCCGCAGCCGACGTTCTGGCCCTGGTGATCGTCGCAGAATCGGCGGGGCTGGTTGGGGCGGCGCTCAGGCGCTCTCCCGCGACCGCGCAAGACGCCGCGACGCGCGCGGGAAACGGAGATGATGCCGGGCTGTTCTCGCATCCGGCAGTTCGCGACTGGCTTTCATTCTCGCCCGAGCGGGTCTTTCCTCGGTCGCTGGCGCTGGTTGCGGGAATCGCGGCGCGCGTTCCGGTCGCCGCGCGCGCCGCAGCGCTGGCGCCGCTGCTGCGGCCAATCGACGCCGAAGAAAAGCTGGCCGGACATTTTCACGCGGCCCCATTCCCGTTCGCGCCGCTCAAGAAACGGCGACTCAATTTGCAGAAGACGGTCGAATCGCTGTTCGACGCCAAGGAACCGCAGGGGGTGCTGCACCTGTTGGGAGATTTCCGGCAGATCAGCGGCGCCGGAGAGAGCCAGTTTGTCAGCGGGGCCTGCTGGATGGCGCCCCTCGCGGATATCGCTGTGGAAGGATGACGGCATGACGCTATTGATCGGCGGATACATCATGGGCTTGATCCTGGCGCTCGTGGCGCTGGGGGTGCTCATCAGTTTTCGCGTTCTCGCATTTCGCGATCTGACGGTCGACGGATCATTCACGCTGGGCGGGGCGGTCGCCGCGACGATGCTCGTCCACGGCGCAGGTCCCGCCGGCGCGACGGCGACTGCGTTTCTGGCAGGAATGGCCGCTGGCGCCGTCACCGGAATCCTGCACACGAAATTCCAGATCAACGGCCTCCTGGCCGGCATCCTCGTCATGACGGCGCTGTATTCGATCAACCTGCACGTGATGGGGAAAAGCAACGTGCCGCTCTCCTCCAGCCCCGGGAAGGAAACGCCGACGATCTTCAGCGCCGCACAGAGCCAGGCTGCAGCCGATGCCACGGTCCACATCGGCAGGTACGAGGCGCAGACGCGCGACCTGATCGAACTGACGGTGATCCTCGCCGGCATTGCCGCCGCCGGAGCGGCGCTGAACGCTTTCTTCCGCACCAACCTGGGCCTGGCGATGCGTGCAGCCGGCGACAACGCCCAGATGATTCGCGCCCTGGGCGTCGACGTGGGCTGGATGAACATCCTGGGACTCGCGCTTTCCAACGGGCTCGTCGCGCTCTCGGGGGCCTGTCTCGTGCAGCACCAGGGATTTGCCGACGTGCAGATGGGGATCGGCATGGTCGTGTGGGGTTTCGCCAGCGTGATCATCGGCGAGACGCTCGTCGGCGCGCGGCACCTGGGATTGCTCATCATCGGCGTGGTGATGGGCTCGGTACTGTTCCGCCTGCTGGTCAGCATGGCCCTCAAATGGGGCATGGAAGCCCAGGATCTCAAGCTGGTGACCGCCGCGTTCGTGCTCGCGGCGCTGGTCTTGCCCGACCTGGCAAAGAGCCTGAAGAAACGCTGGTTGCCTGCTGCTCCTGCAGGCCAGAAAGCCTGATTCGCCGTGCTGGAAATCAAACACATCTCCAAAACCTTTCATGCGAACACGCCGAACGAAGTTCGCGCGCTGCGCGGCGTCGATCTGACGATCGAGCAGGGTTCAGTCGTCGTCGTGATCGGCATGAACGGCTCGGGCAAATCGACGCTGCTGAACGCCGTCGCCGGGACGTTTCTGGTCGATGCGGGTTCGATCCACGTCGCCGGCCGCGACATCACCCGCTGGTCGGAGAACCGCCGTGCGAAACTGATCGGCAGAGTTTTTCAAAATCCGTTCAGCGGCACGGCCCCCACGATGACGATCGCCGAGAACCTGGCGCTGGCTCTGCGCCGCGGCCGCCCCCGCGGCCTGGGCCTGGGCCTTTCATCGGGACTGAAGGCTGAGCTGCGAGAGCGCGTGCGCCTGATGGGCCTAGGGCTCGAGGACCGGCTCGACAACCCGATCGGCACTCTGTCGGGTGGACAGCGGCAATCGCTGACGTTGCTCATGTCGTCGCTCGTAAAACCCGACCTCTTGCTGCTCGACGAACACACGGCGGCGCTCGATCCCAAGAGCGCCGACCAGGTGATCCGGCTGACGGAAGAGATCATCCAGAAAGACCGGCTGACGACGCTGATGGTCACGCATTCGATGCACCAGGCCGCGCACCTGGGCGACCGCCTGATCATGATGGTCCGCGGCCGCGTGCTGCACGATTTTCAGGGGGCCGAAAAAAAACGCCTGCGACCCGAAGACCTGCTCACCCGCTTCGACGACGTCCGCCGCGCCGAACAGCTCGACGAATCCGCCGCCGAGATGCTGCGGACGATGTACGTGTAAGCGCCGGTCGGCACCCGAAAATGAATAAATAGAGTGAATAATGGACCCGGCACTGCAGGAATGCTTCGCGCGGCGAAACACTTCCGCATCTGCCGGGCGCACGGCGACTTACGGCAAGTCTCGAGGTGGGCTCCCGGCTCGCCGATGACGTCGCGAGATCGCGGTTTTGGCCAGAAAACTGGCGCAACATATTATGCGGACAGCAGTTGCGCCGTATTCACAATTGCGCCGTCGAATTTCACAAAACGGCCAGTTTGGTCCGGCAATGCGCATCCCGAGCGCCCTTTTTGTGAATAACAGGCGCCGCGGGGGCACTTTTGCGCCCAAGATGCCCGCGAGGTGAGCGAGAGCACGATGTGAGTGCGGGCGTGCAGAAATCTGGAATTCGGTACTGGAATTCCGATCGAGCCCGCACCCCGAATGGGGTGCTGGAGCGGAAGCGGCGCTCCCTTGCAGTCGCCTCGCCCTCCCGTTTACATCGCCCGAAGTCTGGCGACTTCGGCTACATTCCCTCGCAGGCGCTTCGAGTTGGCATTTTCGAAATTACTACGGCCACGCGTACGAGAGGGTGTAGCCGGCGTCGTTGCGGGGGGCGAGGTACGCGAACAGGGTCCGCATGGCCATCTCCAGTGCGTCGGGGCCGTCGTCGTGGTCGCCGTTCGGGAAATCGCGGAGCTGCTGCACCAGGCGCTGCGCGCCGCGCGAATCCCGCCGGAACTTGAACCGCCCTTCCGCGAGCTGCCACGTCAGCTTGCGGATCCGCACCAGCTTGGGCGCCAGGTTCGGCATGTGGTGCATCGGCATCTCGACTCCCCGGCTGCGCCCCACGTTTTCGATCTCCACCGCCAGCAGCTCCTGGAATTGGTTCGTCTCGACGCAGAATGCGCACGGACGAAAATCGGCGCACAGCTCCACGGCCTTCTCGACGATCACCTGCACGTTGCGGATTTCCAAATCGGCGTCCACATAGATCGTGCCGTCGCGCATGAGCTGCATCATCACGAACGCCGAATAGTCGCCGAACCGCGAATCGCTCCCCTTGCTGGGGTCGAGGGCCATGACACGGGCTTCCCACGTGTCGGGCCAGTCGTCGAACCAGATCGACGGGCTGAAGTAGCTGTCGGGCCATTCGGTCGTGCCTTCGGCGATCGGGTCCTGCTGGTACATCGCCCGCCAGTAGTAATTCGTCTGCCGCGCGCGGATGCGTTCGAGATGCTCCAGCGAAAACACCTCGGGCCAGAGGGGCTCGCCGGGCGGGCGCAGCAGCGGGTCTGAGTCCTCGGCGATCGCCGGCAGGCGCACCTCGCGCCAGCGCCGGCCGTTGCGTTCGGCGTCATCGAGAATCCGCCCCGCCAGGTCGTGCCGGTGCCAGCGGGTCTGGATGATCAGCACGAGCGCCCCGGGACGCAACCGCGTGCTGGCCGTCGACTGCCACCAGTCGAACTGCTTCTGGCGATGAAAGGCGCTGCGGGCCTCGGCGTCGTTCTTGATCGGGTCGTCGATGATCAGGAGGTGCGCTCCCCGGCCAGTGAGCGGACCGGCGACCCCCGCCGTCGTCATGCCGCCGTCGCGCCCTTCCAGGTCCCAGCGATTGACGGCGCACGATTTGGGCGATACGCGCACGCCGAACTCCGCGCCCCATTCGAGCAGCAGGTCGCGCGCCTTGCGTCCCCACTGCGCAGCGAAGTCGGCCTCGTACGCGGCGAGCATCACGCGCCGGTCGGGAAACGTCCCCAGGTACCACGCGGGGAGGTATTTGCTGCACAGCTCGCTCTTGCCGTGCTGCGGCGGCATCGAGACGACCAGGCCGTCGAGATGGCCGTCCTGCGCGTCGTCAATCGCCTTCAGCAGGGTCTCGTTGAGGAACATCAGGTGCGGAGCCGGGCGCCATTTCCCCCGGCTGGCTACCATCGCCAGCGTCGCCGGGCTGAACACGATCAGGTATTGCTGGAGCTGCGACTGCTCTTGCTCGTTCAGATGCGTGAGTGAGAAGTGTTCGAACGTCATCCCATCGAGCTGCCAGGGAGAGCTTGACATGGGGCTTGTTCTCCAGAGGCGCTGTCGCCGGCTGGAGGCCCAGCAAGAGGCAGCGCTGCGCGATGCACTTGTTGATCTGATCGAGAAACCGCGGATCACCATGCTTGTGAGTCAGGCTCGAGCGCGTCGATTTCGCGCCCGATCCCCCCTCGTTGATCGAGGCGGATCGGATGGGGTTCTGCGAGCGCTGCCAGGCGGCCCAGGCCTCGGTTTCGACGAGGTCGAGTTTCTGAAGCTGCTCCCCGCGCGCCTCTTCGAAATGGCGAACGCCCGACTCGCGCCACTCGATGCGAATGGCTTCGAGATCGCGGGTGATGGTGGGCTGCGAGACGCCCAGAGTCGCGGCGATCAACTGCTGCGACCAGCCCTTGAGGGCCCATTCGGCCACCTTTCGGCGGCGATGGGCCATCTCGGTCTTCTTACTGCGTTTCATACCTGGCCTTCTTCTGGATTCATCTCGTTCCCACGCTCTCAGGCTGTGAATTTTTCGAATTCTCAACCGAAGCTTGGCGAACTCGGATTGCATTCCGCCGACGATGCGCTAAAACGTGTGGCCATGAATCCTGCATCGCCCCCGCCGTCGTCGGAAAATAGAC
>JACQFH010000694.1 GCA_016200145.1 Planctomycetia bacterium
CGACAATTGATGGGTCACGAACAGCCGCGATCCTCACCCGTTCGCGCACACGCATCAGCAACGACGATCGCGGTCCGTTGCAACCGCAGGCCGTGAGTCGCCGCGGAGCGGTTTAGTTCGATTCCAAATTACTGTGCCCTCGCGATTCCCTCGAATACTCTTCCTGCCCCCGACTCCCGGTAGTTAGAATATCGGAATGATTTAAGACCGGAAGAAACCCGTCAGGCCGTGGATTGCTGCCCGCAGATCGGGCTGCCGGTGCTCTTGGCGCAGACGGCAGGGGCGACATAGATGGCAGCGCGATGCTTACTCGGCGTAGTGCTCTTGTTCACCTTGGCCCCAGCTGTGTTCAGCCAAGAGGGGCCAAAACGCTCGGGCGGCTTGCCGGAGGGCTATTTCACCGAGGAGCAGGCACGGGCGAAAGGCTGGCTTCCGAAGTCTCCTGAGATCGGCCCGACGGTATTCACGCCTGCGTTTTTTATCTTGGCAGGTGGTTGTCTGCTCGGCGCGGTATTCTACATTCGCTTGACCCGCAGGGTGATCCGCGCGGCGATCGAAGCACGCGGTGGCAGGTTGGAGTCCGTGAGGTCCGAGCTTATCGCGGCCCGCGTGACTTACCGCACTAAGAGCGGTGAACGTCGGGTTGTAAGCTGCACGGTAAGGTTCTTCAGAGCATTCTTCGCCGATGATGATAGGCCAGTAGTGCCCCCCGCTCGCGGCGGGCCGTGAAGCACACCGACATCACCAGCCCAGACCCCCTGCGTCGATCAAACGGCGAAGCGGTTCCGGGGCCATTCACGGCCAACGGCGTTGATAACATTGGCGTAGAAGATGGGGCGATCGGGCAACGAGTATGAAACTTGCCGCTGCCGATCGTTGTCGCAGTAACGTTTTGGGCATGCCCCCGGTAATTCCGATGAAGTCTCTCGCGCTCCGCTTCGTCATTGTCGGCATCGGCCTGGTGTTCGCGTCAGCCTCCCGGGGAGACGAAAACTCCCAGACGGCGGAGCGCAACTGGCCGCAGTGGCGCGGCCCCTGGGCGACGGGCGTCGCGCCGCTGGCCGACCCGCCGGTCGAATGGAGCGAAGCGGACGGCAAGAATATCCGCTGGAAGACGGCGATCCCCGGGCTCGGGCATTCCACTCCAATCATCTGGGAAAACCACGTCTTTCTGACGACCGCGCTCGCGTACGGCGACGCCCTCAAGCCGCGCTACAGCACGGCCCCCGGCGCGCACGACAATCTGCCGGTCACGCATCGTCAGAAATTCATCGCGCTGGCCGTCGACCGACAGACTGGAAAGATTCTCTGGCAGCGCACGCTGCGGGAGGCCCTGCCGCACGACGGTCACCATAACACCGCCAGCCTCGCTTCGAATTCCCCGGTCACCGACGGGAAATCCGTATACGTTTTCTTCGGCACGTACGGCCTCTTCTGCCTCGACTTCGATGGCGCCGAGCGCTGGCATGCCGACTTCGGCGTGATGCAGTCGCTGCACGGCCACGGAGAGGGGAGCTCCCCGGCCCTGTACGGCGACACGGTCATCGTCAACTGGGATCACGAAGGGAGTTCATTCGTCGTTGCGCTCGACAAATTGACCGGCAAAGAACGCTGGAAGGTCACCCGCAAAGAAATCACGTCATGGTCGACGCCCATCATTATCGAGCACGAAGGAACGCCCCAGGTGATCGTGAGCGCCACCAACCGCGTCCGCGGCTACGATCTCAAGACGGGAAAGGTCCTCTGGGAATGCGGCGGGCTTTCGACGAACGTCGTGGCCTCGCCGGTCTACGCCGACGGCACGGTGTACACCGGCAGCAGTTACGACACCCGAGCCCTGCTGGCGATTCACCTCGACGGCGCAAAGGGAGACATCACCGGCACGAGGCAGGTGACCTGGAGCAAAAATCGGGCGACTCCCTACGTCCCCTCGCCATTGCTGTACGGAGATTCGCTGTATTATTTGAATCACTATCAGGGAGTGCTGACCCGCGTGCTTGCCAAAACGGGAGAAGACCGTCCCGGCGCATTCCGCGTCGCGGGGCTGGAAGACATCTACGCCTCGCCGGTCGGCGCGGCCGGCCGCGTGTACATCACCGATCGCGTCGGGACGACACTCGTGCTGACACACGCCGAGAAACCGAAGGTGCTGGCGGAGAACCGGCTCGACGACGTCATCAGCGCCTCGGCCGCCATCGCCGGCAACGAAATCTTCCTGCGCGGTAAGCGGTTCCTCTATTGCCTCGCGGAAAAGTAAGGCCGCCCGTGGGGCAGGTCTCTGACCTGCCAGGGTTGTCGCGAGCCTAGTCCACCGTACAATTCTTGCGCAAAACCCACTGCGCCTCGTAGGGCAGGTTTCGAACCTGCCAGACCGTCATACCACCAATCGCGGTTGTCTGCGCTCGCCGCACGGATGCGAACAGCCAGATTGCCATAAGTAATTACATTTCAGAATGTTATGGACATTTCACTCCGCCCTGGTGGCCAGGTGCGGACACCATCCGAATTATTCACTCCTGTTGGCTTTGCAACATAATTGCCGACTGCAACGCAATTCTACAGGCTGCAACGCATTTCGGTCCACATAGCGCGGCCTCCTCTCGCGTTTCTGACCGGCGGCGATATGCTGCCTTCCGCCCCAATCGGTGCGCGGACATCAGATTGAAGCAAAAATCCCGCGTTCCGCAAGCGTTTTCGCATGAAATCGCGAACCGCCATCAGTTCGGTCCGCTCTACCAGAAACAGAAGGCCCTGATGATTGACAGTAACTGAAAATTACTTATACTTGGCGGAGTCCGCCGCAGCAGACACGAGAAACGCCTGTAATTGCCGAAAAAATGATAAAATTCCCTAAGCACAGGCTGACTGAAGTCCAGTTTAGCGCACTGGGCATGCTCGTCAAATACATTCTGCCCGACCAAATCATCCGCGACAGGCTGAGGGATGACTTCAATTGGAGCCCAGATTCGGGCGTATCGGCGGAATATCACTTGCTCCGTCGCCTGGAACGATCAGGCCTCATCAAATCTATTGCCATTGCCGGAAAACAGCGGATTTACCAGTTGACCGAGAAGGGCTATTCCTACTGGAAAGAGACGTTTGACTACTACAAGTACGCCTACGCCTATTGGGAAGAATCGCGAAATATCCACAGAAACTCGCTCGAACTTGCGAAGGACGAATCAGTGAGGATTCGCCCGATCATTAAGAAACGCGCGTTGACAACTGAGGAATTTGGCAAACTACTCGAAAAATCGGCACCGCATTACCGCACTCTCATCGAATTCGCGTTCGTTGCAAAGGTACGCGTGTATGACCTGATTAACGCACGAATCGAGGCAATTAACACGGAAAAGGGCTACCTGCGGCTTGAAGACGAGGCTGTTACTGGCCGGAAGATAAAGAATAGAAAAGTCATTCTGTCTGAAAAATCCAAGAAGATCCTCGATGAGGCGATTGCCGGGCGTACCAAAGGGCTCATTTTCTTGAATAGCCGCGGAACAGAATGGACGATTACCTACGTTTCGAGCGAGTTTCGGAAGCTCAGAAAGCGGCTCGGGTTCCCAAAGGGCGTTTCAATCGGAGGGCGTTCAGCTAAGGCCCAGGCCGCGGCGCAAGAAATGGCGCAGGCAGTCGCTAAGGCAGCTATGCAGGGCGAATAAGAGTTTATCCGGTCAGATTGTTCGCGCGGAGAGGCGATCGACCGTTAAGGATTGAGGCTCCGTAGCGGCCGGAGCAGGCGAATTCAGATTGGACCCCGAATCGCCTGCCCGGCCCATACCACGGAAGAAGGAGGTAATGTCCAATGCACTTTTCGCTGACCAGATGGACGCCAATCCAACATCAACGAGACGGGCACGGCTGAAAGGAGTCGTGCTGCATGGAAGCACTCCGGGGCCACGGATGGCCCTTTTTTCTCCAATCGGAATTATAACAGGCCCTTCCAGCGTGTAAACGCCGCGGCCTATCTTTTGGCCTTATTATTGCCATGAGCCTTTAACGATTTTGCGGCCTCTTCCCTCGCCGCATCGACGAGCTTCTGTCGAGCCCAGGCGGTCATTTCGCTTTCCGCCGATGCGGCCGCCTGGACGATCAGCTCTTTCTGATCGGCTGTAAGCGGGATCTTTATCATCGTGCTCTTTACGAGCGCCGGGTCTTTCTTTGGTCTTGGCATGATGGGATTATTATGTACAAAGTTTGGGAATTGTCAACCCCAAGTATTGACACGGTGAATAATATGGACATAATAAGGTCATGCAATGAAAAACCCGCCGTGGCGCTAACCACGGCGGGCAGAGACAACAGGCGTTTGCGGCCTGATGCCCCCTAGCAAGTGCATCGTATCCCGCATCCGCCCCCGACACAAAGGGGAAGGTCATGGATTCGCGGGAACAGCGGGGATTGGTGATCGCGGCGCTTTGCAAACTGAAGAAATCCGGGAAGGCTTGGCTCGTGCCGTCGCAGACCGAAGCAGATACGGTGTACCGCGTCGATATCGAGAAGAAGACCTGCACGTGCCCCGACCATGAAGAATCGGGAGCGCCGTGCAAGCATATCTACGCGGCGGAAATCACTTCACGGCGCGACTCGCCAGCCGCCGAAGAGGCTGCGCCCGCAGTCGTGGACATTACGCCGAAGAAAAAAGTCAGCTGCAAGCAGAACTGGCCTGCGTACAACCACGCGCAGGGAACGGAAAAGCGGCGCGTCCAGGTCTTGCTGAATGATCTGTGTCGCAACCTGCTCGACCGTGAGCGCCCGGCGAGCGCTCGTGGCCCCAAGCCGCATCACACGCGCGACGCGGTTTTTGCGATGGGATACAAAGTCTACTGCGGGCTGAGCGGCCGTCGCTTCGCGTCCGATCTGGAGGAAGCGTTCGAGAAGGGCCACACAGACCGGCTCGTGCCCGGCGCGAAAGTGTCATCGTTCTTCGAGGATGCCTACTACACGCCGATTCTGAAATATCTGATTTTCCTGAGCGCCCAGCCCCTGCGGGCCGTCGAGACGCAGTTCGCGATTGATTCGAGCGGGTTCGGCAGCAGCCGCTACGAGCGCTGGTTCGACAAAAAATACGGCGTCACGAAACTCCGCTGCAAATGGACGAAAGTGCATATCGCGTGCGGCGTGAAAACGAACATCGTCACGGCAGTTCGGATTCTCGATGAGCACACGCACGATGGGACACAGTTCGTTCCGCTCGTGCGAGAGACGCGCCAGACGTTCGACGTCAGCGAAGTCAGCGCCGACAAGGCTTACGGCAGCGCAGAGAACTTCGAGGAAATCGCGTCCTTCGGCGCTCAGGCATTCATCGCGTTCAAATCAAACGCGACCGGGGCGATCGGCGGCGAGTACGAGAAGGCGTTCCATTTCTTCAAATTCAACGAGCAGGAGTACATGGACCGCTACCACCGGCGCTCGAACGTCGAGAGCACGTTCTCAGCGATCAAGCGGAAGTTTGGCGATTCGGTGATGAGCAAGACGGATACCGCCATGACGAACGAAGTCTTGTGCAAAATCCTGATGCACAACCTGACCGTGCTGATTCAGGAACAGGAGACGCTGGGCATCGCCCCGATCTTCTGGAAAGACGACACCGCGAACATCGACGATTACCGGGCGCTACTGCCGATGACGCGATGAGGGGTGAACTCAGTCTTTTTTGTCGAGGCTGCTGAACTTTTTGTTCGTGCCCTTGATCCGTTTCTTGACACTCTGGATCGGCTCTGCCGCAGGAAGCTGTTCCGGCGGCGTGCCGCTTAATTCCAGCATTGTATTACGGACCTTCCAGCCGACCTCGTATGCGACGGCCTCCAGCTTGCCCTGCCCGCGAATCTCATCGTTCTTGATCTTCGCCTCAGTCTGCGTGATTCTAAACAGGTTGGCCGCCAATTCCTCTTTTCCGATTCGATCAAACAGCGTTTCCTTCGGGTCGATCCTCTTGATGGCCAGCAGCCTCGCCAAGTCCATGTTGTACATCCCGCGATATCCCTGATTCACAAAGAACGCATAATTGGCCACGCCATGCGATTTTGCCGTGCTCTGAAGCGACTTCATTCCGTCGGTCACTTCCTGCCGCACGAGCACGCGGTCGATGTTGTTAGCGTGGTCTAAGTGCGTCTGGAACGTCTCGGCAAGCGCCGCGAAATATGCCTGTGCCGCGGCAACCTGCGGCTTTTTCGGATCGCCGTTCATTGCGATCAGATAACAGGCGAATCGCGTGAACTTGTAGCCGTCGCCGAGTCGCTCGAAGTTGTCTTCAATCGCAATCCCGAGCGTCAGGCAAGCCTGCTGCGCACGCATTACCACGCGCCTGAACGACTGGATGTTCTGGTAATCGAGAGCGACCATCAGATCGGATTCCAGCCATTTCCGGGAGCCGTTGGCAACGCCCAAGTCCTCGAAACTGGGGCGGCTTTCGTCGAAGTGGAATACCGTCAGTTCGGTGCCAGGGTCGTCCGACATGGGGGCCTCATGCGCAACGTGAAGGAAAACCGGAGTTTATCAGATTCTCCGTCCCCAGACGACAGCGATTCACGAATACTGCCGCCCCGTCACAGTGACGGGGCGGCGTCACTTCCCGCCAATGGGCGGGCTCAGTTCTTGCCGCCTGAGGTTGCGGGATAGCCGTCCGGGCCGCCTTCGATGAGCAGTTCCTTGAACGGCGACCCGAATTCGATGAGCCGCACGACTTTCTCGGCGACTTCCCGGCTGTCATGCTGGGAAATCACGACGCGCTTTCCATTGCTGCGCACACCGACCACTCGGAAGCGTTCCCGGGTGCTCATCGTGGCACTCGATTGATAAATGGCTGCGGGACGACTCCAGCCTATGGCGGACCGTGCAGCCGGTCAAGCAAAAGCAAAAACCCACCGGGGCTGATGGCTCCCGATGGGTTTTCGGACTGCCGTCTCTCTACAGCATTGGCGGCCACGTTACGGTACCACCGGCAGATCCTCAATCCATTGTGCAACGCAATTCAGCTCGCTGCAACATAATTCTGGCCGGACGGGGAAATGCGTTGCAAAGCCACTCCTGTTATTCATAAGTTTTGTCTGAATTGCAGCTCCAAATCCTGATGCACAGGGCATTTACGGTTCTGAATTCCGCTGCCCGATTTTTTGGGGGTCCGTTCCCTGAAACGCCCTGCCTCCGAGGCACACTGCCTCGGCTAAGTTGGCGGAAAATCTGGATTGATGCCCGGTTGATGTCCGGCGACGCGCATATATAATTATGTACAGTAACATGGTCCAGGCAGCAAATTCCACCGCCGATTTACTCCCGCTCGATAACCAGGCGATCGCCGCGCGCCTCTACGAGCTGGCCGAACTGCTCGAGAACCGCCAGGTCAATCCGTTCCGGGTGCGCGCCTATCACACGGCCGCCGAGACGGTCCGCGATCTCGACCACCCCGTACACGAAATCCTGGCCCGCGACGGAATCGCGGCGCTGACTGAGCTACCCGGCATCGGTGAATCGCTCGCACACACAATTGAAAGGCTGACCACAACCGGCAAGTTGCCGCTGCTCAGCCAACTGCGCGGCCATTCGGGGGGCGAAGCGTTGCTCGCGACGGTCGCCGGCATCGGCCCCAAAACCGCCGCCCGCATCCATCACGAGCTGCATGTCGAATCGCTGGAAGATCTGGAAGCGGCTGCGTGCGATGGGCGCTTGGCGCGCCTGCCGGGCATGGGCCCCAAGCGGGTGCGCGCCGTGCGTGATTCGCTCGCGGGACGGTTTCGAAATCACAAGCCGCCCGCGCTTCCCGCCATGGAGAACGTCGACCAGCCCCCCATCGCCGACTTGTTGTCGATCGACAATGAATTCCGCCGCAAGTCCGAGTCGAACCGCCTTCTGCAAGTCGCGCCGCTGCGGTTCAACCCTACCGGCGCGGCGTGGTTGCCGATCCTGCACACGCATCGCGGCGACAAGAAATACACGGCGCTCCTGTCCAACACGCCCAGAGCGCACGAGCTGGGCACGAATCACGACTGGCTCGTCATCTTTCGCGAGCGGCGCGACGGCGGCGGCCGGTGGACCGTGATCACGTCGCGGTTTGGTCCCTTGAACGGCCGCCGCATCGTCCGCGGCCGCGAATCCGAGTGCGCAGCGCACTACGCCTGTTGTCCCGCGCCATCGCATGTGCCGTAAGTGCGCCCTTTCGCGTCCGCCGAACAACACCGAGGTGGTGTCCGCCGGTACCGCCTCACCGACGTGGCCGGGAACCTGCTCACGAAAATCCTGGCGTAGCGAGCGGTCGCCATCCTCCATCTTCGATCCTCCATCCTCGAATCACCAAGGGTCTGAGCTCCCGTCACACACGGCCGCTTGCCTAATACGGTGCCGCCGTTCATCATTGATCGAAGGAAAACAGAACGCCTGGCCGCTGCTTCACCGCCTGACGAGGAATGACAGGAATGCCCGTACCACAACGGATTCTCGTGCCCACCGATTTCAGCGAGCCGGCCCAGGCGGCGCTCGATTACGCCAAGACCCTGGCCGAGGCCCTCGGGGCGTCGTTACAGGTGCTGTACGTCATGGATGATCCTCTCCCCGGCTTCAAGATGCCCGATCACGTCTGCTCGATTCCAGCGATCAAGCGACAACTCGAACGGGAAGCTGCTGATCAGCTCGCGGCCGCGCTCACTCCGCAAGAGAAGGCAAAGTTTCGCGCCGAATTGACGTCGGTCTGGGGCAATCCCTACGCCAAGGTGCTCGAGTTCGCCAAAGAGCGGAACATCGACCTGATCGTCATGGGGACTCATGGCCGCGGTGCACTGCAACACGTGCTGATGGGCAGCGTGGCCGAGCGGGTCGTGCGGCATGCGCCCTGTCCGGTGCTGACAATTCGCCCCGAACCGGCGATTGCGCCCGCCTGAAAACCCGTTCGTTTCGGCCGTTGGCTGGCCCGAAAGCCGGCCGATTCCGACCTTGACCGAACGGCGAGATTGTGGCAGATTTCCCCCGACATCTCGCGGCCGGTTGATTCTGTCCGGCCCACGTTCCCGCCACACCTGTCCCCCCACCCCCGCACGGGAGGTCTCAGTGTGAACGCACTCATTTTGTTGTTGAGCGCGGCCCTCTCGGCCGAACCGTTTTCGCTCTCGCAGAGCACGTATTTCAATGCCGAGACGTATTTCGAAGCGGCTGTGCGCGGTCAGAGCCCCAGCAAGTCAACGTTCGCCGACGAATCCGTTGATTCCAACGGCTCGGCCGGGCAGACGTTCGCGCCGGGCGCAATGTATGATTCTCCGTACGATCCCATGACCGCCCAACCCCCGGCCGATGGATCGGGATTCCTGCCGGTTCCCGGGTTGTCGTTCGGAATCGTCGGCCCGCAACCGTATCGGTTCGGCTGGACCTCGCGCTACGACGTCGCCTGGCTGCCGGACGAGGGTGTGAACGGCGGCGGTGCGTCGGGAAAGTTCGGTATCTTCGAATTGAACGCCGCGCTGCGCTACACGACCGGTTTTTCGAACCTGATTTTCTCCTGGACGCCGGAATTCAACTACCGGAGCTGGTCGGGCCCGACGAATCCGGGGCTGCCTCCCAACGTCTTTCGATTTGCTTCCGATTTCGAGCTGGCGACACCCGGCAACGGCCCTGTCAGCATGCAGTTGGGGTTCACGCCCGCTTTCGTGACCGACTTTTCGGCCAATCCCGACAGCGATGCGATCAACTGGGATGCCCGGGGAGTTCTGTTTCTTCGAGCGTCGCCGCAGTGGATGTTCGCGCTGGGCGCCGCGTACTGGAAACGGGTCGACGATATCATCATTCCCTACGCGGGCGCGGTCTGGACTCCCAATGACTACTGGGAGCTGCGGCTGATGTTCCCCAAGTCGCGGATCAGTTACTTCCTGGGCAACTGGTGGGGTGCGGCCACCTGGGTGTACGGCGGCGTCGAGTACAACGTCGAGGCCTACCAGATCGATCTGACCAGCCCGGGCGGCCAGACCGAAAAGGTGCAGCTCAGCGACTACCGCGCCCTGTTCGGCCTGCGCGCGGAAGGCGGCGGCGTGACTGGGTTCGTCGAAGCCGGCTGGGTCTTCGCCCGCGACGTTGAGTTCCTGCACGGCACTCCCGGGTTCGACATCAACACCGGCTTCATCGGGCGCATCGGGCTGAGATTTTGACGCCGAGTCGCGTCGCGACCAGCGAGGATGGAGGATGGAAGATGGAGGATGGAAAGTTTTGAATCTTGCCCCATTTTTCGGCGGGCGATCCTCCATCCTCGATCTTCCATCTTCGACCGTTCTGCTTGTCTCCCCCTCTCCTTGTCTCCCGCTCTTCTTCCCATTGCGGGAAGAACTCCCGAGTGCTTGTGATTCCTTTGCAATCCGCTACATTTGAGCCGCTGTCCCGCTGTCTCCGGCTCGGCTGGTGCCGGGCGCTCACGAACTCACGATTCACACCAGGATCACGCCATGGCCAAGAACCGCAAAGAGGAAGTCGACGTTGCCGCCAAAGAGCTCGACTTCGCGAAGAACAAGTACCAGATCGAGCTCGACACGTCGCTGGGAACGATCACCCTCGACATGCTCTCGGATGTTGCGCCGGGGCACTGCACAAATATGCTGTCGCTGGCGAAGATCGGCTACTACGACGGGTTGATCTTTCACCGCGTGATCAAGGGCTTCATGATCCAGGGAGGCTGCCCCGAAGGGACTGGTTCCGGCGGCCCCGGATACACGATCAAAGCGGAGTTCAACGCCACGTCGCACGATCCGGGTGTGCTCTCGATGGCCCGTACCAGCGATCCCAATTCCGCCGGATCGCAGTTTTTCATCTGCCTCGAGCGCACGCCGCATCTGGACCGGCAATACACGGCGTTCGGCAAAACGGCTGACGCCGGCAGCCTCGACGTGGTCAAGAAAATCGGCGTCTCGCCCACGGGCCCCAACGATCGCCCCCGCACGCCGGTGAAGATCAACAAAGTGACGGTGCACGCCAAGGCCAAGTGAGACTTGGTTTGATGGATCTCGCCCATTCCCGCAACGAATCAGCTTTGGATGCTTCGAGAATTGTCCGCTTGTCTCAATTCTCAGGCGGTGCTTCGAGCGCCGGCTTCTCCGGCGACTCGGCGGCAGCGGGGGCTTTCGGCTCCGCCGGGGCGATCGACAGCGGCCCCGACTTGCTGTGCAGGTCGGCCGGCTCTTCAGGCGCCGGCTGGGCAGGAACACCGGTTCCCATCAGCTCCACCTGTCCCAGCCAGCCCTGCCGCTCGAGGGTCTCGGGTTCGGAGTGGACGGGGTCGATTTCGGGCGCCTCGACGGCATAGCTGCGCGAGTAGGCGCGGCGCAATGCGTCGCAGTAGGCGTCCGGCGTCCACGACGATTCGGCCAGGTGCACGTTGTTCAGCTCGAGCAGCGTGCCTTTGCGGTAGTGCAGGTCGGTGAGTGCTTTCTGGTATTCGATGACGCTTGTGTAAAACGTGACTTCGGCCGTCGCCGCGTCGGTCCGTGTCTGCAGCCACTGCTGCAGCAGCACGCTGGTGTCGATGTTCGGAACGCCCGTGCGGTACCGGTTTTCGCGGCCGGGCACCTGAGCTTCGGCGATCTGCCAGCGGTTGTAGTTCGACTGGGCGGTCTGATACCGCCAGGCCATGTTCTGAAACGTGGTCGACAGCTCGTGGCAGACTTCCAGCTCCTGGTTTGCCAGCAGCTCTTTCGCCTTGGTCACCCGCAGCTCGTAGTTGCGAACTTGCGACAGCGCCTGCCGGAACCCGAGCGGCATGTTGAACTGGAACCCGAGGGTGTATCCCGTCTGGTTGGCCGCGCCCTGGGTCTGGAAGTAGCTTTCGACGTCGACCCCGCCCGGCCCGTTGGAGCGCGCCCCTTCGATATTGAACAGGTTGTTGCCGAAGCCGTTGATCTGGTAGCTCGAAATGAAGTTGAGCTGCGGATGGACGAGGCTCTTGGCGGCCCGCAACTGCAGCTCGAGGCTTTTGATGTTCCACTTCTGCTTGCGCAGCTCTTCGCGGCGGGTCAGGGCCTCGGCGAGGCAGATATTCCAGTCGGCGACCAGCTCGCCCGTGCTGGGGTCGTCTTTCGGGCGGATGATGCGCCCGTCTGAGCTGGGCAGCCCGCACAGGCGGCGCAACTGCAGCTCGAGGGCGTACAAGTTCTGCAGCGCATCTTCGACGGCGGCTTTTCCCTGGAAATACGCCTGCTGCGACTGCATCTCCTCGAGCTCGCTGAACTTTCCGACTCCCTTGTTGGCGTGGGCGAACCGCCACGATCGCAGAAAGCTGTTGCGGGCTTCGACGTTCGTGTCGTACGTGCGGTACGCCAGGTACAGGTCCCAATACGCTTCTTCCACGTCGCGGAGTGTATTCCGCACGTTCATTTCGAAATCGGCGATCGACATGTCGGTGTTGATCCGCGAGATCACGACGCCCTGGTTGACGCCCGAGACCCCCTGCAATTGCGTGCTGAACGGCCCGGCAATGCGGGCAAATTCGGTTCCGGCGCCGGCCCACAACGGCTGCGTGTACTGCATCTGCACGTTGCCGGTGTACACCGACGGGAAGAGCTGCGTCGGAATGTTCGGGCCCAGGAACTGGTAATTGATGTTCTGCGCGATCGAAAAGTTGGCTCCGTAGGCGAAGTTCTTGACGATCCCGGTCGTGAACGTCCCCGTATCGGAATTCAACTGGTTCCCTTTGACCAGGCCGCCCGAAGTGATCGAGTTGTTTTGAATCGCCGAGTTCGAGCCCCACACCATCTGCGTGTTGAAGATCGGGTCGAACTGCGCCAGGGCCGCTTCGACGCCGCGCCCGCCGAACAGCACGCCCGAATCGCGGATCGACGGATCGAACTGCGACGGAGCATTATCGGGGTTGGCCATCACCAGCGAGCCGGCGCTGCGGTAGTCGCCGCGCACGCGCAGGATCCTGCTGTTGGTGAGCGCCATGTGCAGGGCCTCGGCCAGCGACAGGTCCCAGATTTCGTCGCGGTTCCGGTCGCCGAGCCGGCGGGGCTTGTGCACCAACTTGACGGCATCGGGCGTCGGTTCGTCGAGCTCCGGATGGTCGATCTCCATGACGTGGTCATGGACTTCCAGGGGAGCCGGGTCGCCCAGGTACGAAATCTTCTTGTCGGGCCCCGAGCAGCCGGGCAGCATCGCGGCTGCCAGCGCCAGGCTGACCAGTTTTTTCCAGGTTCGTCGGTTCAGGACCAGCAGGCTGATGCTCATGTCTCGTCCGGGCGCCGGTGATGCAAACTGCTTTGACGGCAGGAGTTGCAGTGATTGTCGCGACGCAGAAGGCGGCGTGACGGCGCGCGGCCCGAGGCAGATTGCCGTCGGACAGGCGTGTCCCCCCCTTCCCCGTGACCAATCGCTAGATACGCTATAGACAGTATCGACGGAACAACCGGCAATCTTTCACGGATAATGATTGCCACGCCTTCCGTGGGTTCTTTCCGGAAGCAGAAAAGAATAGAAACTGCGGATGACGCGGATGGCCGCGGATTCCTACTGGCGTGCGCGTGATCTGCAGTTCACTTCTTTGGCGCGGGCTGGTGGCGGACCGGCTGCGACTGCGACGGAGGAGTGGACTCGGGTTTCGCGGGCTTGGCTGCCGCGGGAGGTTCAGGCGACGCGGCTTTGTCGGAGGGCGCGGCGGCCGCCGGCTGCGCGGGGGCGCCGTCGCCCGTGGCGGCTGGCGCGAGGCGCGAACTGTCGTACTCAGGCGCGGGGTGCAGTTGCTGCTCTCGCGAGAACTCCTTGAGTTCGGCGTTGAAAATCGTGACCAGGGCGTACAGGCACGACGCCACGATCGGGCCGATGAACACGCCCCACAGGCCCAGCACCTCGATCCCTCCCAGCACGCACACGAATGCCAGCAGCGGGTGCAGCTTGATATTGCTCTGCAAAACATACGTGCGGATCACATTGTCGAGCAGTCCCACGAAGAGCGCTCCGTAGAGCGCCAGAGAAGTCGCCCAGCCCCAGGACTCCTCATGGAACCCCAGCCACAGCACGTACGGCCCCCAGATCAGCCACGTCCCCAGAACGGGGACCAGTGCCGTGAGCGTCGAGAGAATGGTGACGATAAAAAAGTGATGAAACCCGGCGATCTCCATGCCGATGCCGGTGGCAATCCCCTGTCCCAGCGCGGCGGCGAACGTTGCCGTCACCACGCCTCGCACCGCCTGGTCGAACTTCGCCAGGAGGTGCCGCACATAATCCCGGTGGACCGGAATCAGCTTCTCTGTCGCCGAAATCAGCGCCGGCCCGTCGGCCAGAAAATAATAGAAGGCGATCACGAACGTCAGCGTCGAAATGAGCAGCGACACGGCGCTCCCCACAACTTTGATGGTCGAGCCGGCGTAACCAAGCGTCTTGCGCGCCAGCGTGACCGATCCCTCGCGGATCTTCGTCTGAATCTCGTTCCGCAGCTCGTCGCGGTCGACCGTTTCGCCCGTCCAGCCTTCGTAATGGCGCACCAGGCTTTCGAACGGGCCGCTCGACTCGACGAATTCCACGAGCTCGGTCCAGTCCGAACCCTTCAGCCGCGTCTGCGCCTGCGAATACAGCTCGCGTGCGGCGGCAATCGTCCCCAGAGCCAGAGGCACCAGGATCGTCGCCAGCACGGTGAACGTCGTCAGGCCCGCGGCCAGCGGCGTGCGGTTTTTCGTCCATCGCAGGAAGCGCTGGTAGATCGGCTGGCACAACACGGCCAGCACGCCCGCCAGAAACAGCGGCAACAGAAACGGCGCGATCACGTGGTAAAACGTCCCGCCCAGGAGGACGATCACCGCCCCCATGACGAGCAGCGAAACCAGCCGCGCCATCTGCGCCATCGAGACGCTCCTTCCAGAGACCGGTCATCCGATGCTGGCGGCATCGGCCACCGAGAGAACCCGCCCCGCATCGTACTCGGCCGCCCCGCGCGGGAACAGCACGGTTCAAGAACGATTCTGCGAGCCGGGGACGTAAGTCCCCGGGTGCATCCGCCTGCCAGAGAAGTCGGAACTTCGCAGCAGATGAACAACTCTCGCCTTTTCCGGTCAGCGGCGCGAGGGGGCGTCGGCGGCTGGGTCGTCTCAATTAACCTGTTCACCGGACAGCAATTTCTCTGCCTCGGGGATCAGGATCAGGAGGGCCAGCCAGTCGTTTATATAATGCGATTCGGCAAATCCGTACTTTGCCGTGCCGATGGTCTCTTCCAGTTCGACGAGCGACGCTCTGGCCCTGGCCAGCCACTCGCGGGCCTCATCGTGTCGAGCCAGTTTCTGGCAGGCCATCGCGAGGATTACGTAATTCTGTCCTCGCCCGAGCCAGGCGGGATTGACCTCGAGCGACTCCTCGATCGTGCGGATGGCCTCGTCAAGCTGCCCGGCGCGGAACTGGGCGACACCCAGTGCGAACAGATACCAGGCCACCTTGGGCTGTGCCGCGACAGCTCGTGCGGCGACGCGCACCGCGGCCGCCCTGTCGATCGTTTCCGCAGGGCTGACCGACAAGGCTCGCGAGAGATGATCGGCAGCGAGAGGACCCTCAATGCGGTCGGCGTCGCGCGCGATTCGATCGCACACCTCCTGGTAGCCTTTCTCATCCCCGGCCAGCCGGCGCACCGTGGCCAGGTGGTACAGAATCATCGAGCCGGCGCCGCTCCGGTTTTCAGCCATTAACTTCTGCTCGTATTCCATGAGCTTGAATCCCTGTGCGAGGTTGAGCTGCCGGATTTTTTCCTCATCCGTCAGTCTGTCGTACTCGTCCGCCAGTTGCAGCGCGCGGGCGAAATGTTCCGCGGCACCGGCCCACTCGCGCCGGTTCGCCAGCAAATGTCCGCGGTGCCACCACAGGAATAAATTGGTCCGCATCGCGACCAGCTTTTCGAAGACTTCCGGCTGCTGGACCATTTCCAGGAAGAAGTGCCGGTTTCCCGGTCCCCTCCGCACGGAAAGCGGTAAATTGTCGATGGCCTTCGCGAAGCTGGCTGCGGCCTCGTCCCAGGCCTTCCGCGCCATTGCCTTGCGGCCCGCTTCGAGGTGCGTGAAAGCGTCCCCCTGCGCAACCTTCAGCGCCCGCTCTCGAAGGATCGCCAGTCGCGAATTATCGGGGGGAGGCGAACCGGTGATCAGAGTCGTCGCCTCACGATGCAGAACTCGTACGTTCAGCCAGTCATGCCAACTGATGGGCATCGTGCCGACGGGGCCGGTCACCATGTCCTTGATCCACTCGTCGATCGCGTCTTCCAGCCTGCTGAGCGCGTTGCGTGCTTCGTCCGGCCGGCCGAGATGGTACAGGGCAATCGCCTGGACGCCGTAGTTGAAACGGTGAATCCCTCCTGGAGAATTTGCTTGTGGCGTCAGAATCCCGTCAGCCAGTTCTCGTGCCTTTTCGTATCGTCCCAGCCGCAGCCAGGCAATCGCCGCCGCAGACCGATACCAGGGTTTGCCGGTCGATTCACCGAGTGCTGCCGCGCGGCGCGCGAGCTCTGTCGGCTCCAGCGCGGGCCTGGACGAAAGACAACAGGCGCGCAGCAGGAACATCACCGCGTCCTGGTCGTTCGAGTTCCCGTATTGCCGCACATACTCCTGGCATGCCGCCTGATGGCCGGGCTCATTCCCCAGGTAATACTGCAGCAGCGCATGCTCGTAGCACGTCCCGTAGTGGTTCCGTGCCGAGAGACGAAACGTCTCGGCGTAGTCCGCCGCAGCCAGGTCCCACAGGCCGATGCCGCAGTACAGCATCCGGCGATAGACGTAGATCGTATTCAGGTCCGGCTCCACGCGTGCCGCCTCGGCGAATTTTTCCAAAGCCGCAGACCGGTTCTCGCGGAAATAAAGTTCAATTCCTTCATTGGCCAGTTGTGTGGCCGTGCTGAGCCGCTTCGACTCCCATTCGACTTTTTCCCTGGCAGCGTCTGCTTCTTGGCGCGCGGCCTGCTCGTTCTTCAGGGCTTCCAGCGCATCGGCTCGCGCGTGCGAAGCGTCTCGCTCGGCCATTGTCGCACGCACGGCGAGCCAACTGCTGACGGCTGCGCCGGCGATCAGCAGCGCCGCAAAGGCCGCCGCCGTGGTGATCATTCCGCGGTGCCTTCGCGTCAGTTTGCTGATGCGATACGCCAGCGAAGGCGGACAGGCTTCCACAGGTTCATCATGCAGGAAGCGCTGTACGTCGCGGGCCAGGCCGTTCACCGTCTCGTACCGCCTCGTCCGGTCCTTTTCCAGGCATTTCATGACGATCCAGTCGAGCTCGCCGCGCACAACCTTCGAGAGGCGATTGGGATCGGTCTTGCGCTTCGCCGAAACATCGGTGAGCGTCAGTCCCAGCGTGCTGATCCGCGTACTGGGGCGCGGCGGCTCCTCTTCACGGATGATGCGGCGAATTTCGTCGAAGGCGGCCCTGTTCAGCCGCTGCCTGTCGAACGGCGTCGTGCCGGTGATCAACTCGTAGAGCAGCACGCCGAGAGAGTAAACGTCGCTGCGGGTATCGACGTCGAGCGCGTTGATCTCGGCCTGTTCGGGACTCATGTAGAGCGGCGTGCCGACCATCTGGGCAAACCGCGTGTACACCGTTTTGTCGGTGAGCTGCTGGCCGAGGGCTTTGGCCACGCCGAAATCGATGACCTTCACCACGGGAATGCCGTCGTGCGGGGCCACGAGAATGTTGTTGGGCTTCAGGTCCCGGTGGATGACTCCTTTCTGATGCGCGTGCTGCACCGCCTGGCACACGGCAACGAACAGCGGCAGCCGCTCGCGGGGCGAGAGCTGATGGGCGTCGCAGTATTCGGTGATCGGCACCCCGCGGACCAGTTCCATCACGAAATACGGCCGCCCCGACTCGGTCGTCCCGGCATCCAGGACCTTCGCGATGTGCGGATGTTCCATCATCGCCAGCGCCTGCCGCTCGGCCTCGAACCGCGCCACCACCTCGCGCGTGTCCATGCCCGGCTTGATGACCTTGAGGGCCACCTTGCGGCGGACGGGTGCGTGCTGCTCAGCCACGAAGACCAGCCCGAAGCCCCCCTCGCCGATCTGTTCCATCAGCCGGTACGGCCCGATTGTGTCGCCGGGCTTTTCGGTGATTGGCGGGCAATCGACAGTCGCGACATACGCGGCGGCCGGACGCTCGAGAAAGCTCCGCTCCTGTTCGGCGACTTCCAGCAGCGCCAGAACCCGCTCCTGCAGCGCCGCATCTCCGTCGCAAACCTGCTGCAGATAGGCCGCTCGGGCCTGGACGACGGGAATCTCGCGGGCGATTTTGAAGATTTCTTCTTCAGTCAGCCTGGCCTGGATCATAGAAATACTCTCGTACGGGCAGTCGATTCGCACTTGGTTCAATGATTCATGCGAAATCTGCTGTCCAGTTCTCCGATCCAACTGACGATTTTTTTGAAATTGACGCCGGATTTCACTCCGCCGATCGCATCTCCAGCCGCAACCAGCTTTTGGCGTAGTCCCAGTCGGCGCTGGCCGTGGATGCGGCCACGCCCATGGCCTCAGCCGCCTGTTCGATCGTAAGTCCGGCAAAGTAGCGGAGTTTCACGAGTTGGGCCTTACGGGGATTCTGCCGTTCCAGCTTGTCGAGCGCATCGTCCAAGGCCAGGAGGTCAAGGGAGTCGGCGGGCGACTCGGCTGGGATGTCGTCCAACTCCTCCCGCCGGATTCCACCCCCAGCCTTCAGCGCCCGCTTGCGGCGGGCCTGCTCGATGAGAATCCGCCGCATCGCCTCTGCCGCTGCGGCGAAGAAATGGCCGCGCGAGTCCCAGCCACTTGAATTTGGATGCCGCGAATCTGGGGGCGGATGTTGATCACTGCTGACTCGCGAATCGTCAACTCGGGCTTCCGGCCGGACAAGCCGCAGATAGGCTTCATGCACGAGCGCCGTGGCCTGCAGCGTCTGCCCAGGCTTTTCCTGCGCCAATTTCACCGCCGCCAGCTTCCGCAGTTCGTCGTATACCAGGGGCAGCAACTTCTCCGCCGCTTGCGGGTCGCCTTGTTCGATGGCCGAAAGGATGCGGGTGACGTCGTTCATTGCGGACTGGAAAACGCCTGCGGTGCGAACTGACGGAGATGATTCCACACAGCATACAGAGTTTCGAGCGCCGAAGGCGCATTCTTCGCGGTCGCGAACCCAGGTTTCAGGAATTGTTTCCTGCTGCTTTTTCCACTTCCGCCGGGCAGAAAAATCCGGTTGCCGGCGTTATACGGGCCTGCGATTGCCGCCTGATCATCTGGCAGACGAAGCGTCCCGCAGGTCGAGGTGTCTATGGAAGAACGGCTGACGAAATTCATCGATCACGCCCGTCAACGCGGGCTGGACCACGCCGCGATTTTTCTGCTGTTGCGGTCGTCTGGCTGGAAAGAGGGCCAGATCGCCCAGGCCCTGGCTGCCCGCGACCTCGCCCTGCCGATTCCCGAACGCGTGGGGCTGGGATCGGCTCGCGATACGTTTCTGCACCTGGTGACATTCACGGCACTGTACGCGTCGGCCATCAGCCTCGTTTTCCTGGGTTTCACGTACATTGAGTTCTGGTTTCCCGATCCGGCAATGCGATCGTCGACGTACCAGGTGGACGCCGCGCTGTCCGGAATCCGCGCGCAGCTTGCCACGCTCATCGTTTCCTATCCGCTCTTTCTCGCAGCCTGGTCCTACCTGCTGCGCGAGGTTCGTCACGCTCCCGAGAAAGCGAAGAGCGGGATCCGGCGGTGGTTGTCGTTCCTGTCGTTGTTCGTTGGCGCCGTGACGATCATGACCGACGTGATTTTCGTCGTTTATTATCTCGTCGAAGGCGATCTGACCGTCCGCTTCCTGCTCAAGGTCCTGGCGCTGCTGGTCATTACGGGATCGATTTTTGTCTACCTGTCGCTGGTCCTGCGATCGGAAAGAGAGGCTGCGGCATGACGGTTCGAGCTCATGCGGCGTTTGGCGCTGCGGCGTCGCTGGCGGTGTTGTGTGCGATCGTCTGGGGATTTGTCCTGGCCGGCTCCCCGTCGACCCGGCGGCGCGAGCGTGTGGACGACCAACGGCTGCACGACTTGCAGGCCATCGCCGCTGAGATTCAGTCGCTCGTCGTGACCAAAAACGGAAAACGGGAGCTCAAGGAGCCAATTCCCCGAACCCTTGACGACGCGGTGACGAGGGCGCGCGGCACGAAATTGAACCCGCGCGACCCCGAAACGGGGGAGCCGTATCGCTACACGGTAAAAAACGAGACCACTTTCGAGCTGTGCGCCCGATTTACGACCCGGCGAGATTCCGATTGGCACGTCTTCTGGAACCACCCGGCCGGCGACCATTGCTTCACGATCAACGTTCTCGATCCCCCTCCGTGACCCCGTGGACGGAGAGGGGAATCATCACTGTGTCTGGCCATCCCTGTATCGCGAGTCGTCACTCACTCGGCGCGAGTGCCTGGAAGTCGGCCACGAATTCTTCGAAGCGCGGGACGACGTCTCCCAGATAGACGCAATTGCCGTGCTTCGTCTTCACCTGCAGGCAGGGCATGCCGTTCATTGTGTAAGAATCCACACCGGTCACGTCGTCGAACGGACAATGCACGTACTTCTGGTGAATCAGGTTGAAGAAGCCGTTTGAGGGGATAGCGCAATGCCAGCGTCTTGAGCACGAGCTTAGGTGAGCAGGTGACCGCAGGCACGTCCGACGAGTTGCGTCAGACGTGGCTTTCGCGATCTGTCACCTGCTCACCTGATCTACCGATCACCTGCTCCATTCGCCTGCGGCGAAAAGCGACTCTGGGTTTCATTCCGAAGAATGCCCGCGATAGACTGGCGTTAAGTGCGACACGTTCATGGCGACCGTCCGGATCGAGCACGAATCCATGCCGTTGCCAGACGTTCGAGCGCATTCCGTTGCGCTGTTCCGCGGATCCACGCCGGAATATCGGAGTCTGAGTGATGCCGATCTTTCAGTTTGCAGCCCTGAGTGCGTCAGGTTCCGAAGAGACAGGCCAGCTTGACGCCGCCGATCATGCTGATGCCCAGCGGCAACTGAGCGGCCGCGGCTGTTTCGTCACAAGGTTGCAACTGGTCAGCAGTGAAACCGCATCAGGGGCATCCCGCCTGCCGTCGGCCCACGCGGGCGAGAGACACGTCACAGGGCCAGCTCATCCGGTCGCCGCCGCGCACCGGCAGGATCACAGGGACGGCGCGGGCGACGAGGCTCAATCGCTGCTGGAGGACTACGGCTGGGTCATCGAACCGGTGGCATTGGGTGGAGTGCGGCTTCGCAAAAGCGCCGGTGTGCGATGGTTCATGCTGGCGAGCATAATGTTCGTATTGCTGGTCGCCGGCGGTTTGCTGTCGTGGATGATCGTCGGCCTCGGGAAATGGGCCGTCCCGGCAAACGGAGGACTCTTCGCGATGGTCTGGACGTTGTTTCCACTCGCCATTGCGGCAACTCTCGCGCCGATCGTCGTGGCCTGCGTACTGCAGATTGTGTGGCTGACGCTGATACGTGAAGAATGGGAGGCCGGAACGAATTCGCTCGAAATCCGCCGACGGGCAATCGGGATCGCGTGGGGCCCGCGATATCAATCTGGGGAATTGCTCGTGGAGGCCCGCTACGACCGCACGGCAAGACTCGACGCCTGGCGACTGGCAATCAAGACGGACGGCCAGAAACATTTTTTGATTACGGAATCCCGAATCTCGGAGAGCGGCGGGCTGGCCTCGAACCGCTGCGAAATTGAGGCTATTGCGGCCTTGCTGGCAAAGTACACCGGCTGGCCGGTGAAATCCGCCCAACAGGAAGCGCAGGAAACGGCCCGCACGAGCACGCGGCGCGGTGAACTCCCCGCAGCTCTGGTGAAATGCGGCTTCCGGGCGGACGTGGAGGGGCGACGGCTGATCATCCACCAGCCCATTCGCGCCCAATGGATCGGGGCCATTGTCCTGTTCGTCGTGGGTGGAGGCTGGACGACGATTCTGGCCGGCGGACTCGAATCGTTGATTCGGGACAAAAGCATGCTGGAGCAACCACTCGCGAACCTGCCCTGGGTGCTGATGATGGTCCTGATGATGCTGCCCGGAGTCGTCGGCGTGCTGCTGGGATTCGTCCTTCTGTTCGGTCGGACGCGCTGGATCATGGACCACAATCTGCTCATCGTCGCGGGGCGGCTGTTCTGGTGGAATTCCGAGAAACAGTTCGTGGATGCCACGCTCAAACTGGCCCGCGCCAGCCGTCAATACAAAACCAAGAATTCGGTTTTCCCTCAAACGCGCTGGAGCTGGCAACTGCAACTTCTGAATGCATCGGGAACAATGCTGCAGAAACTGCGTCAGGATGATGACGATGACGTTCCGCGATTGCTTTGCGCCGTCGTGTCGGAATGCACCGGCTGGCCAGTGCACGACGCTGCTGATTGACGATCCTCGTCAACCAAATGCACCGCGCCCCGGCATTCCGAACGATAATATCCTGACCGGTCCCGATATTCCTGCTGATTCAGTGGCGACGTGCACCGTGAGCCGTTATTCACGTTGTATTTGTGCGCGCTTTTCCGCCTTCCGGGATGGATCTGTCTGCGATGCATCTGGGGCCGCAGAGAATCGGCATGAATTCCACATTCTGGATGGCGGAGTCGTTGAAAATCGCCTGCCTGGCGCTGATTGCCTGGGTCTGCGGCCTGTCGGTTCGGCACAGGAACTTCAAAGTCAATTACACGCGAAAAGTCAATTTCTTTGCGCTGTATCTGATCCCGTTGCTCGTCGATCATGTTTTTCCCTATGAGCCGACGGCTGTGGAATCGGCCTTGCGGGCCGTATTTTTCATGGCATTCCTGGTGTTCATGACGGCCCCGATCCGTGAACGGGTCCCGCCCGCCGCCACGATGTTTCTTTCCTACGATCGTCCGGAAGACCGGCCCTATACGATGCTCTGGCTCACGACCCAGCTCATCGCCGGCTACGCGATTCTCATTCCCATGACTTGGGTTTTCCGCAGAATGGAGCTTTCCGAACTGATCTTCATTCCGGTGCTCGTGCATGGGATCGGTGACGGTCTGGCTGAGCCGGTCGGCGTTCGATTCGGTCGCCACAAATATGCCGCGCGGGCGCTGTTCAGCGATCGCCGATACACCCGCAGCCTGGAAGGGAGCGCGTGCGTGCTGGTGGCAGGGATCGTGGCGGTGATCGCGTTCAACAGCTCGTTCACAACGGTGCAGTTTGTCGTGGCGTTGCTGACGGTGCCGCTCCTGATGACGCTGGCCGAGGCCTATTCACCGCACACGTGGGATACTCCGCTCATGCTTCTGAGCGGGAGTCTGGCTCTGCTCGGCATCGCAATCTGGGTCTGAGCGGTTCCCCTTGCAATGTCCGACAGGAATTCGACGATTCCAGGCAACTTACCGAAGGACACAGCTCAACAAGGGGGCCATCAAATCCATGCCCGATGAGAGCGCACAGCAACTTCCGGATCGACAGGACAGGCTGGAACATCGGCCGCAGGAGTCCGATTCAGGAGCATTGCAGTTTTCGGCCGAGAGTGGTTTGAGCTCTCGTGACCCGTCTCAGCAAGGCCCTGCTCAAGATTCGTCCGATTCACGGCCCGACGCATCGTTGGCAGATGTCAAAGGTGCGGCGGCGGTAATCCTGTCGCGCCGATGCAGCAGGCACTGAGTGTGTATGCTACGAGTTGCTGATACACTTGAGAACCATCCGCCTGATCGCGCGAACCCCTGAGAATTCGTTTTATCAGACCCGTAACCACGTGGTTTCTGTCATCAGTTCGTTCGCCGCCCTCCAGTCAGCATGATCGTTTGGCATTTTTCACCAGCGAGTGCAGGAGTCACAAGATGCGAGGTATCATTCAGGTTCTTTGTGGCGTGCTCGTGATGACCAGCATTGTGGGCTGTAGTAAGCCGGTCAGCACATCGCCGGTCCCTCCCGCATCCAAACTGGAGGCTGATCCAGGCAAGCCCGAAAAGAGCGTGCCCGCGGAGACCGCAGGTGAGCCCGACAAGGATCTTGTCGAAGCGGGCC
>JACQFH010000695.1 GCA_016200145.1 Planctomycetia bacterium
CCGACCACCGCTCTCCGCGGCGGTGCCCGGGTTGCGGTTATTCGATGCCGCATTGAACATGGCGTCGAATTTCGTTGCCGGAGCCGTGGTGGTATGATTGGCGACAACCTCGGGAGACCAATCTATGGGCGTTGAAATCGACATCGTCTACGAAGGACAGCTTCGCTGCCGCGCGACTCATGGGCCTTCGAAAACCCAGCTTGCCACCGACGCCCCGGTCGATAATCACGGCCGCGGCGAGAGTTTCTCGCCGACCGACCTTGTCGCCACGGCGCTTGGCACGTGCATGACGACATTGATGGGGATCGTCGCCGACCGGAACAAGCTCGACATCACCGGCACGACGGTGCACGTGGTCAAGGAGATGATCCAGGAACCGGTGCGGCGGATCGGGACGCTGCGGGTCGCGATTCACGTGCCGGCCGAGAAAGGGGCGCGGCTCACTCCCGAAGACCGCAAGAAGCTCGAAGTCGCCGCCCTGCACTGCCCGGTCCACAAGAGCCTGCACCCCGACATCCAGACGCCGATCGAATTCTCGTACACCTGATGCACCACGTCGTGATCATCGGCGGCGGATTCGGCGGGCTGCACGCGGCGCGATCGCTGCGGAAGGCGAACGTGCAGGTCACTCTCGTCGATCGCCACAACCATCATCTGTTCCAGCCGCTGCTGTACCAGGTGGCGACCGGGGCGCTGTCGCCCGCCAACATCGCCGCACCGCTGCGGTCGCTTGTCCGCCGGCAGAAAAATGTGCAGGTGTTGCTGGGAGACGTCGTCGACATCGACCTCGCCGGCCGGCGCGTCCTGCTTCGCGACGGCGAATTGACGTACGACACGCTGATCGTCGCCGCCGGGGCCGCGCACAGCTACTTCGGCCATCCGGAATGGGAGCCGTTTGCGCCGGGCATCAAGACACTCGACGACGCCACTTCGATCCGCAGGAAAATCCTGCTGGCGTTCGAGACCGCCGAGCGGCTGGGCAACCCCGAAGAGATCGCTCCGTGGCTGACATTCGTGATCGTCGGCGGCGGGCCGACCGGGGTCGAAATGGCCGGGGCCATCGTCGAGCTGGCGCACGAAACTTTGCGCAATGATTTTCGCGCGATCGATCCGACCACAGCCCGCATCATTCTCGTGGAAGCGGGCGAGCGTATTCTCCCGCCGTTTGCGCCCGACCTGTCGGCCAAAGCGCGGAGCGCGCTGGAACGAATGCAGGTGGAAGTTCGGACGGGCGCCCTTGTCACCGGCATCGAGGCGGCCGCCGTCGAATTGAAGCAGGGGGACCGCATTGAGCGGATCGCGGCGCATACGATCCTCTGGTCGGCGGGAGTTCAGGCCTCGCCCCTGGCGAAAATCCTGGCTGAAAAATCAGGGGCCGAGCTCGACCGCGGCGGGCGCGTGCGCGTTCAACCCGACTTGACGATTGGCGGGCACCCGGAGGTCTTCGTGATCGGCGACATGGCCCATTGCCCGGGGGCCGACGGAAAGCCGCTGCCGGGTCTCGCGCCGGTGGCGATGCAACAGGGAAATTACGCAGCGCGGCAGATCGCCGCGCGCCTGGCGCAGCGGGCGCTGCCCCCGTTTCACTACCGCGACATGGGAACGATGGCCACGATCGGCCGGATGAAAGCGGTGTGCGACATTTTCGGTTGGCGCTATTCGGGACCGCTGGCCTGGCTGACGTGGCTGTTCATCCACCTGATGCAGATCGTGCAGTTCCAGAATCGCGTGCTGGTGCTCGTGCAATGGGCCGCGCATTACATCACGCGCAATCGCTCGGCCCGACTGGTCACGGGCCGCGAGGTAGGTCAGGCTTTCCAGCCTGACAGCCATGTGTCCACGTCGAAAGGCTGAATTTCCAGCCCCAGGGCCAGCGCGCGACCACGAATTCCGCTGGCTTGCTGCCCGCCGATCACTGCATGCGCACAACGCCGTCAGGCTGGAAAGCCTGACCTACGCGGCGCGGGACAGGGCGTCGCGGGGGGCGGGCTGGCAGGCACGGTACGAGGTGACCGTGCGAATCACCTGCGTCTGCTCGTCGTCGGTCAGTTCGAAATACAGGGGCAAGCGCGTCAGGCGGTCGCTCACCTGCTCGGTGACGGGGCATTGGCCGGGTCGGCCGCCCCACCTGAGCCCCATCGGCGACAGGTGCAGCGGCTGATAATGAAAGACGCTGCACACGCCGCTGGCCCGGGCGTGGTCGATAAAGGCCTGCCGGTCGTGAAGCGACGGCAGAATCAGATAAAAGAGGTGGGCCGGGTGCTCGCAGTGGGGCGGAACACTGGGCAGCCCAACCTGCTGTTCGGCGGCCCAGTCCGCCAGCTCCACAGCATATCGGTTCCAGATTTTGCTGCGGCGCTTCTGGATCCGGTCGGCCTGTTCCAACTGGGCGTACAGCAGGGCGGCCAGTGCATCCGACGGCGGATAGCTCGACCCCACGTCGACCCAGGTGTATTTGTCGACCTGGCCCCGAAAGAAGGCGTTCCGATTCGTTCCCTTCGCGCGCAGGATCTCAGCCCGCTCGGCGAGCGCCGTGTCGTTGATCAGCAGCGCCCCGCCTTCGCCGCAACTGATGTTCTTGGTCTCGTGAAAACTCTGGGCGGCCAGACACCCGAATGTTCCCAGCCAGCGGCCGGCGTATTTTCCGAACAGGCCGTGGGCGTTGTCCTCGATGATTGCCAGATCGTGGCGGGCGCTCAGCTCGAGCAGGGCGTTCATTTCACAGGCGACGCCGCCGTAATGCACGGGGACGATCGCCCGTGTGCGCGGGGTGATGAGCCCGGCCACGTGGGCTTCATCGAGATTGAGCGTGTCGGGACGGATGTCGGCGAACACCGGGGTGCCGCCGTGCAGCACGAACGCGTTGACCGTCGACACAAACGTGAAGGCCGGAACGATGACTTCGTCCCCTGGTTCGAGATTCAGGAGCAGCGCGGCCATCTCCAGGGCGTGCGTACACGACGTGGCCAGCAGCGCCCGGGGAATGCCGAGTGTCTGCTCGAACCAGTCGTGGCATTTGCTCGTGAACGGTCCGTCGCCGGAAAGGTGCTTGTTGACGACCGCCTGCCGCAGGTAGCTGATCCCCGACTCGGGCAGGTACGGGCTGTTGAAGGGAATCGTCTGCGAAGCCGCTTTGGCCACGGATGAGCTCGCTTTGAAAAATTGTCACGCGGCGTCGGCGACGGCGACTCCGAAGCCGGTCTTGCCGTAACCGTTGCCGTTATAAAACAGGTACTGCCGTCCGCGATGATCGAGACGCGCCGGATAGGCCAGCATTTCCGAATCCCAGCCGGTGGGAGAGACGTCCAGTTCTTTCGGCAGCGGGACGCGGTTCCAGGTGCGTCCGTCGCGCGATTCGGCCAACCCCAGGCGATATGCGGCGCCGCGGTGGCAGTACCACAGGCGCTGCGAGGAACCACGGTCTTCGACCCAGGGCCGGCACACGGCGATCTCGTCGCCGCCTTCCAGGCCCAGTGCGACCTCGCCGGTTCTTTCCCAATGGATTCCGTCGCGAGAGCGGGCGTACTTGATGACGTGGTGCATGTCTTTCTCGTGCGAACCCCATGCGAGGTTGGAGCCGTACCACATCCGCCACCCCTCGTTGTCGCGCGCCACGAATGGGTAAGACAGCGTGTAGGGATCGCAGGTGGCCCGATCGAGCAGCGGGGCGGGCGAGTATTTGACGAACGGGCCGTCGGGACGTTCGCGGATCGCCAGGCCGATGCTGTTCCGCCACGGCACGGTGACTCCCAGGTTCCAGCCCAGGTAATAGAGAAGTGTGCGATCGCCGTCTTGAACCAGGCAGCCCATGGACGTGCCGCTGTCGTCGAAGCCCCCCTGCGGGCCCGGCGCGACGACCGGCTCGTCGGCGATGCGGATCACGCGGGGCGCGTTTCCCATCTCGAGATCGACCCAGGCGATGTGGGCGCGGTTCGAAGCGTCGCGGCAGCCGAAGTAGACGCGGATGACGTCGTCCCCGCGCGGCTCCGGCGTGGGGTTCGAGGCGTGCGAGACCATCCAGGGATGTTCTCCCGCCGGGGCGAAGATCAGGCCCAGTTTTTTCCACGCCATGATCAGGACCTAAGCGAGACACGACATCGTGGGAAGGACGCCAAGAGGCAAGCACTCAGCAACTCAACTCTGCTCGGCACGGCAGGGTTTCGATTGAGAAAATGACAAATGACGAGTGTCTAATGAAATCAAAAATCTCATTCATCTCGTAATTCATGCGACCCCCCTTTCCCCCCCTTGCTAAGGGGGGGAGATATGGGGCCAATTCCGAAATCTGAAATCCCACATCCGAAATTCTCATCATTCCGCACTCCGAATTCCGAATTCCGCATTCGTTAGACTGCCTTCAGCCGATGGCTCGGTACGCGTGAGACCTCGGTCGCCTGGCCTTGAAATACACTGAACGGCGCGGCGTCTTTCAGGATCAGGGCCCCGGCCCCGATGATCGACTCGTCGCCGATCGAGACGCCGTCGCGGATCGTCGCATTGACTCCGATAAAGCAGTTGTTGCCGATTTTCGTATTTCCCGAGATCACCGCGTGCGAGGTGATAAAGCAGTGATCGCCGATCACCGCGTCGTGCCCGATATGGTTGCCGCTCCAGAGGATCGTGTTGGAGCCGATTTTGACGAACGGCTGCAGGACGTTGTTCTCGAATACGAAGCAGTTGTCGCCCAGCTCGACGTGGCCCCAGACTGCCGCTTTGGAATTGATGTACGTGATGAGCTTGTAACCCTGCGCTTTGGCGGCGTGATAAACTTCGGCCCGGGCCTTGTTGAGCCGGCTGAAACCCACGGCCACGAACATGTCGCATTGCTCGGGAGGGAATTCCGCGGCCAGCCGCTCAAAGGGAACGACCGGCTTGCCGAGCAGCGTCGGTTCGCTGCGGAACGCCTCGTGGACCGAAAACGCCACGACTTTGTACGGGCTGTCCTCTTCGAGGTACACGCTGGCCACGCGGGCGAAATCACCCGTTCCGAACAGAACGACGTCGGTCGACATCAATCATGCTCCTGAAGAGTCACTGCCGGATTCACTGCCGATCCATGCGCACGAGCAGGGTGAATTCGTACAACCCGTAGTCGTGCAGCAGGGCCACGTTTCGCGCAAAGGTCCTCTTGCAATAGTCGAACAGCTCACACGGATCGGCGTAGAACAGGTCGGGCCGCATGCGGTCGGCGTCGGAATACGACGTCAGGCAATTGAAGGCGAACCCGCGCCGGGCCAGGCGCGCCAGGCGGTCGATCGTTTCGATCACATACCGCTTCCAGTCGGCTGCCGGCGACTGCAGGCGGACGTTGAAGATGCCCGACGCGACGACGTAATCCGACCCGGTCAGCCAGTCTTCGGACGACGTGAACAGGGCCCTCGGTTCGCCTGCGTGGCGCTGGCGAGCGGCGGCGCACATGTCGTCGGAA
>JACQFH010000696.1 GCA_016200145.1 Planctomycetia bacterium
AGGGATTTTGAGGATCGCAACTTACCCAGATTGAATCTCCAGCTTGCCAGCCTTTTCCGGCTTACGGGCAGACTCCTGAACATCTGCTCTTCGCCGAACGGTATTGCGGTTAAACGATGAAGCGTACCAGTGGCTTGCGCCACTGGCTAAACTAGGTCGCCCCTGCCGGGGCTGGTCGCAATTGTTTCGCAGGCGTCGTAGCCGAACCCGCCGGAGTTCGGGGGCAGGTAATAGGCGTCCCGAATTCTGGCGAATTCAGCTACGAGTTATGCGAACGACCGTGTTGATTAGAATCCTGACCGACGCACGAGTTACGAGATTCCATGAATACTCGACGCGCTTCTCTTCGATGGTCGCATTCTTTAGCGAGAACTCTAATTGCCGTCGCATGCCTCGCTGTCGCCGGCCGCGCGAACGCGCAGACGTTCGAGGAGCGCATCAAGCCGCTCATTGACGCGCATGCGGGGCAGGTAACCGTCGCGGTGAAGCACCTCGATAAGGGGGACTCGTTCAACCATCAGGCCGACGAGCCGATGCCGACCGCCAGCCTGATCAAGCTGGCGGTCATGGTCGAGGCGTATCGCCAGGCTCACGAGAAACGGCTCGACCTGGCAAAACACGTCACTCTCAAAGACGAAGACAAAGTCCCCGGCTCGGGGATTCTGACGTCGCATTTTTCTGCCGGCGCGTCGATCTCGGTGCGCGACGCGATTCGGCTGATGATCGCCTTCTCGGACAACACGGCGACCAACCTGGTGCTCGACCAGATTGGCCTGCCCGCGACGGCCAAGTGCATGGAAGAGCTGGGCTGTTCCCATACGAAAATCCATTCGAAGGTCTTCAAGCGCGAGACGTCGGTGTTCCCCGAGCGCAGCAAGGAATTCGGCCTGGGGAGCACGACGGCTGGTGAAATGGTCCGCCTGCTCGAGCTCATCCACCAGCGAAAGCTGGTCAGCCCGGAAGCCAGCGACGCCATGAAAGAGCACCTGCTGGCCTGCGACGACAAGCTCAAGTTCCGCCGGCTGATCCCCGCGGCGGTGAAAATTGCGCACAAAACCGGCTCGGTCGATGAAGTCCGCACCGACGCAGGAATCATCTACTCGGCCGCCGGTCCCCTCGCCGTCTGCGTGCTGACCCGCAAGAACAAAGACACGCGCTGGGCCGACGACAATGCCGGCGACGTGCTGTGTGCGCAGATCGCCCGGGCTGTATTCGATCATTTCAATCCACCGGCGCCAAAAAAGGCACAGCCTTCCGACGACGCCGTAGGATGGGTCGAGCCGTGCGAGGCCCACCTGCGCGCCGGCCGGTGGGCCTCACTTCGTTCGACCCACCCTACACTTTCTCAGAAGGCAGGCGGTGCCGAAGAAGAAGACCCCGAAGACGACCCGCGCGCCGCCGCGCCGCTGCCTGAGCTCCAGCCGCGCGACACCCTGAACGGCCAGCCGTTTCTGGCCTGCCAGGCGTGGGCTGTCGCCGACGCGCAAACCGGCAAAGTCCTGTGGGAGTCTCAAGGTGCGAGCACTCGCGACACGGCGAGCACGACCAAGATCATGACGGCGCATGTGATTTTGAAGCTCGCCGATTCGAGTCCGAAAATCCTCGACGAGCTGGTCGTGTTTTCGGACCGGGCCGACAAGACCGCCGGTTCGGCCGCGCGGTTGCGCTCGGGCGACCGAATCCCGGTGCGGGAGCTGCTGTATGGACTCTTGCTCCCCTCGGGCAACGACGCGGCGGTGGCCCTCGCCGAACATTTCGGAGCGCGGTTCGAGCCGCCGTCTCAGAAGCACGGGCACGCCGACCCCGTGGCCCGGTTTGTTGCCGAGATGAACCGCACAGCCGCCAAGCTCAAGATGAGCGATACAAAATACCTCAATCCGAACGGCCTGCCTGAGAAGGGGCACGCATCGAGCGTGCGCGACCTGGTGAAGGTGACGAGCGCCGCGCTGCAGAACCGGATCTTTCGCGAATGTGTGGCCTGCCGGCAGCACGAAGCGCAGGTGACTGCGCGCGACGGATCGAAACGCACCGTCGTGTGGAAGACGACAAACCGCCTGCTGGCGATCGCCGGGTATTCGGGAGTCAAAACGGGGTGGACGAAGGCCGCCGGGTCGTGCCTGGTCTCAACCGGCCAGCGCGGCAAAGACAGCCTGATCGTGGTGGTGCTGGGCGCCCCGTCAGCCGCCGCCGCCGTCGCCGACTCGCGCAACCTCTACCGCTGGGCCTGGCGCGAACGCGGGCATAAAGAGTAAGTTTGCAGCGCTCGGAGTACCGCCATCAGGCGGTCAATCAGGCACCGGCGCCGTCAACGACTTCAAGAATGAGACCAGTTGCTGCCGTTGTTCGTGGGGGAGCTTAAAAAACCGGTTCGTCGAAGCCAGTGCCTCGCCGCCGTGCATGGCGACGGCATCGGGTATCGTCTCGGCCCGGCCATCGTGCAGGTAGGGACCAGAATCTCGCACGCCCCACAATGGCGGCGTTCGCCATTCCGCGCGGCGCGGCCCGCGGAACCGTGTTTTTTTTGCGGCCTGTCCTTGCGTCGTCGCCCCTTCGCCTTTGGAATCTCCGGACGCGACAACTTGAGATTCCGCGTCGACGTCATCTTCGTCAGGCGTGTCGGGAAGCGCCGATCCATAGACGCCCGAATCAGAGAGGGCCGGCCCCATGTCGTGCAGCAACAGATCACTGTAAATGCCGGCGATGTCGCCGAGTTTGGGCATGTGGCAGGCCGCACACCCCGTCTCGCCAAACAGTTTTTCACCGGCATTGAGATATTCAGCATGCGCCGTGCTCGCTGGTTTCGTACGGGCCGGGGCTCGAAGACTGGCCAGGAACGCGATCAGCGCATTGCATTCCCGTTCGTTCATATCGAATCCGGGGGACCGATAGTCCGGTTTGTAAGGGACGACCGCCTGTTCATGCCCGGGAACGTTTAGCCCCAGCTCGACGGCACAGGCCGTCAGCGTGAAATCGCGGAGAGACGCCGTCTGCCCCTTCCAGCCGAACTTGCCGATCCGCCCTTCGCGCAGCCGACTGACGCGGCCTCTGACGAATAGAAATTCCCGGTGCCGTACCTTGGCCGCCTGCTCAATGACGGTATCGGGAATCGAGTCGATCAGTCCTGCGCCGAACAGAGAAGTTGGATTTCGCTCCGAAGCCACGACGGCCGCATTCCCCAATCTTTGACCTCGGTCGTCGAACTGGACGCTGGCCTCATTGATGACCATGTTCAAGAGCTGAGTTCGCGTGAAGGAAAATTGCAGACGGAGGTCTCGTGTTGCTGCGGCTTCGGTGCTTAAGCCCGGCTCGAAACGTGCGCTGAACATCACAGGAAGCATTAATGTGTTAATCAGATTATCCATCCGGTTCTTGATCGTCTCTACGAACAGCCAGATTGCCGTTTCATGATCTCCTCGGCGCCAGACTTCGTATGGAACGGACAGGTCCTCGGACCCGTTCGGTTGCGGCACGGCGTCGCTTCTCGTCAGATTGCCTATCCGCGCAGACTGCGCGGATATCGGGTGCCATGTCCGAAACTCAGACTCTGTGCCGGATCGAGGCAGGACGATGCTCCGCGACGTGCGAAACCCAGGATGGAATTTGGCGAGCTCCGCGACGTCGATCTTTTCCGTTTTCCTGACCTCGACTGGCATTGAAACGACCGGCGCACCCATCAGCAGGCGAACCCAGGTGATCCCGCGCGAGAGGCTTGCCAGAGTTGCCGCCGTCTCGCGGGGCGCAGAATCCACTTTTTTTCCGAGATCAACAAAGTCGATATCGGTGTCGGCAGCAATGGCATCCTCGATTGCAACAGCCGAAACAACGTCCACATTCTTGCTGGCCGGGCCGCCCCCGCCGGCGCCACCCTGGTTGTGGCAGGCGACGCACGACGTGTCGTTGAACACGGGCCCCAGGCCGTCTCCACCGTGGCTGCGCGGGTCGTTGGCGATCCACTCCCGCAGGAACAGTTCGCGCCCCGCGGCAATCTCGGCGACCGATGCAGGTTTCATTGCCGGCGGATCGGCCACGGCGCTCGGTTCGTGCATCAAAATGACGCCGCTCAGGAACACGGCCACAATCGCCGCGCCAAAGATCTTCCGTGATACGCGGGTCTGCGCTCGCATCGTCTTCTTCCTCCCTGATCGAAGAAACGCGTGAATTGCCGCCGTGCGGAGGGAATCATACACGCCGCATTCGGCGACAGGTAGATGAAGTTTCGTAGTGGTCCGTCTACCGGAAGGTGTCATGCAGACGCGGCGCGTGGGGTGGCCGGGCCTGGAGCAACGCGAAGGCCCGGTGGTGAAAAGCAGATTCGGCCACCAAATCATCTGACGCCTGTCAGGCGATCACCCGAAGACTGATCCGATTCCATATTGGCTGGCGGTTGTCATTGTCGACTGGTGGCTCGGAAGCATCCACTGCTCTTCACCTCCGGGCCTTCCCTTCGGTCCAGGCCCGGCCACCCTTGCCTG
>JACQFH010000665.1 GCA_016200145.1 Planctomycetia bacterium
CGACGCCACAAGAGCCACACGAAGGGCAGCGCCCCGAACACGATCGCCACCGGCGGATACAACGGGGCGGGTGAACGGGCGACGATCGCCCCCGCGACGCGACCCGGCCGAGGAGCCCGGAAATTCCGTCCACTCCTTCCTTGAGGACTTCCTCTTTGAGCAGTCCGCGGGCCTCGAGCTCGGGCGTTTTCAGCCCCGCCAGCACATCGAGCCGGTCTTCGGCCTTGGATCTGCCCCCCATGAAGGCAAACGCGGCGGCGGCGGCCATCCCCGACACGGCCAGAAAGATCACGATTGAAAGCATCATCGGCGTCATGAATTATCTCCCCAGGGTGCGGGCCGCGAACAGGTTGGCGGGCAGACGCACGCCACCCTGCTCGAGCCGCTGCATAAAAGAGGGGCGGACTCCCGTGGCTTCGAAGTGCCCATGCGCCCGCCCGTTCTCGTCGATTCCGTCCTGCACGAACAGAAAGATGTCCTGCATGATCACCGTGTCCTGCTCCATGTTCAGCACTTCGGTGATGTGCGTGATTTTGCGCGGGCCGCCCTGCAGGCGGTTGGATTGGATGATCAGGTGCACGGCGGCCGCGAACTGCTGCCGCAAGGCCTTCAAAGGCAGTTCGATGCCCCCCATCATGATCATCGTTTCCATACGGGCGACGGCGTCGCGCGGGGCGTTGGCGTGAATTGTCGTCAGCGAGCCTTCGTGGCCTGTGTTCATGGCCTGCAGCATGTCGAGCGTTTCTGGACCGCGGCACTCGCCGATGATGATCCGGTCGGGTCGCATACGCAGGGCGTTCTTCACGAGGTCGGTGGCCGTCACCGCGCCTTTGCCTTCGATGTTGGAGGGGCGTGTTTCCAGCCGCAGCACGTGGTCCTGCTGGAGCTGCAGTTCGGCCGCGTCTTCGATCGTGATCACACGGTGATCGTGCTGAATGAAGCTCGACAGGGTGTTCAGCAGCGTCGTTTTGCCCGAACCGGTACCGCCGCTGACGATGATGTTCAAGCGCGCTTTGATCGCCCCTTCCAGGAGCATCACCATTTCGGGCGTGAACGCGCCGAACTTGAGCAGGTCTTCCAGCGACAGGGGGTTGGCGCCGAAACGGCGAATCGAAAGGGACGGCCCGTCGATCGCCAGCGGGGGGATGACGGCGTTCAGACGCGAGCCGTCGGGAAGCCGCGCGTCGACCATGGGCGAGGTTTCGTCGATGCGCCGCCCGACTTTCGACACGATGCGGTCGATGATCTGCAACAGGTGCTGGTTGTCGCGGAATACGACTTCTGAACGGACGATGCGGCCCCGCTTTTCGACGAACACCTTCTTGGGGCCGTTGATCATGATATCGCTGACGGTCGGGTCCTTCAGCAGGATTTCGAGAGGGCCGAACCCGAATGTTTCGTCCAGCACTTCTTCGATCAGCCGCTCGCGCTCGCTGCGGTTCAGCAGCGGGTTTTCGGTGTCGCACAGGTGTTCGACGACCAGGCGAATCTCGCGGCGCAGCGTGTCGCCTTCGAGGTCGCCCAGGCGCGACAGGTCGAGTTTGTCGACCAGCTTGCCGTGAATCAGAGTCTTCAGGTCTTCGAAGCTCGTGTTCTGCATGCTCTGCGAATCAGCGGGTCGCCCCGTACGGGGGGCGGCATAAGCGGGACCGGCCATTGAATTCAGGCTCCTCGGCGATTGACAGGTGGGGGGCCGCGTGCGGGCGATTCTTGCGCAATCCGGGCAACCCGCACACTCGGGTTCGTTGAAAATGTAGCTTACGAATCCCGTGACGGTGGCCTCGTGTTGCGAAATGGCACCATCCCCGGGGAGCCGTGCGCGGTGGGAAGAGAGGTAGCGGTTGTGCGGCTTATTAGGTGTCGGCTCGAACAAGAGCTGCCTGCTGATGACGTTCAAGCCTCAGGTCTCAAGCCTCAAGCCTTTTTTCGTCAATCGTCGTTAGAACATTTTGGTGGAAAGAATCTCCGACTGATAGCCAGGTATCACCCGCGGCGGCGGCTCCTGCGGCGGCGGGTCATCACGGGCAACGCCTTCCCGTTCTAAATGACTGACCCCATCTACTCTCTCGTTTTTACTTTCTCCTTTCTCGCGCAGCGCCCCCTCTCCCCCGGCGGGAGAGGGGTTAGGGGTGAGGGGCGCTTCGCGAGAGAGTTGATTGGAGAAAGTAGAAGTTAGAACACGGTCTGACGTGACGCTTCCCGAATCCTCCAGGGGTCTTTCTACTCTCTCCTGTCTACTCTCTCCTGTCTCGCGCAGCGCCCCCTCACCCCCGGCCCCTCTC
>JACQFH010000666.1 GCA_016200145.1 Planctomycetia bacterium
ATCGACCGCATCGATCCGTTTCACCGCAAATCCGAACCGAATCGCCTGCTGCTGGCGATGGGAATATCCAACATCGCGTCGAGTCTGGTGGGCGGTTTGACGATCATCCCCGGGGGCGTCAAGAGCAAGGTCAACATCGCGTCCGGCGGGCGAACCCTGTGGGCCAACTTTACCAACGCCATCTGCCTCATTCTGTATCTCCTGGTCGGCCGCGAATGGATCAACATGATCCCCAAGGGAGTGCTGGCCGCCGTGCTGATTTACACGGGATGGAAGATGTGCGAACCGCTCATCTGGAACCACATTGCCAGCATCGGCAGGTCGCAATTGGCAATCTTCTCGCTCACCGTACTGGCGACCTTGCTCACTGACCTGCTGTGGGGAATCGTGATCGGAGTCATCGCCAAGCTGATTCTGAATGCGGCATTGTACCGCCGTGCGATTGCGGTCGCAGAACCCCAAATGAACAAGCCCTCGATCGCCGAAACCATCGGCGTATTTTTCCGGAACCCGGTCGCAAGCTGTGAATTGCGGGGCGCAGAGTACCACATTCACCTCGACAAGCCCCTGGTGTGTTTTAATTCGATGGCGCTCGGCAAAGAACTGGATCGCGTGCCTTCCGAGGCGCAGTCCGTCTTTGTCCATCTCGATCGAAAGATCGGTCTGATCGACCACACGTCGTGCGAAATCCTGATGCACGTCGTGCGGGAGTTCTCTCACAACGCTGTCCCGGTGTCGGTCGTCGGCCTGGAACGCATGCGCCGGCTATCGAAACATCACGCGTGCGCTCATGTCGCTCATCCGGCGCTGACACCCGCCTGAGCAGAGTCGATTTTGAGTTTAGATTTCCTGCGGTCATGCGCGCTCCATACGCACTGGCTTGCTGCGTGAATTTCGTCTTCTGTCCACCAGTCTCCCCGTATGGAGTGAAAGATGTCTGAAAGCATGGACTTTGCCGTTCCGCTGACTCGTCAATCCGTGTCTGCTCCGCCCGGCTTGCTGAGAAGCAACGAAACACGCGATGAACGTCTACTGGCCATTGCCACCGAATCGACCCACCGTTTCCAGTTTGCTCCGCTGTGCTGGCCCGCCGCGGTCGACAGCCTCGTCAAATTCCTGATGACGTTTGTTCCCGGCGTGTTTCTGCTGACGCAGGTTTCCGCGACGCCCTCCCTCAAAGTTCAAATCGCCGTCGTGGGCGCGCTGCTGATTGCGGGTGGCATGGTGTTTTTCGCGCAGTCTGTGCACGACTTGCTCGGGGGCTTGACGATCGACGCTGCCGGCATTACCTCCCGGCGGGGTCTGCTTCTTTCCAAAACGATATCCTGGTCTGACCTGCGGTGTTGGAACGTGAACGAAAGCGCGGCGAAGACGACCGATATTCCCAGCATTCAGTTCTGGACTGCAGATACGAAGTTTCCGCAGGTCACAATCTTCGGAGGTTGCCTGACCGAGAAGGATCACCGCCTCGTCCGGCAACTCCTTCAGGTTTTCGATCCGAGCAAAGAGACGGCGTGAACCGTCGATCAGGAGTTTGCCAAACGCGTTGCCGATGCCAAGTTCGGCGACAGGACGTGAGTTCAGCTACGGCACGGTCCTCCGCGGCAACCCCTTCCAGCGGGACTTGCCGGAGGATTTCAAGAAGACAATGAAGTACGAGTGATTCTTCCGGGCGTGGGCCTGTGTTAAGAGGCGGCTGACGCCGGGTTTACCGGTGCGGACGACGATGAACAGGTCTTCGGCGACGAAGCCCCTCGTGGCCAGTTCGTTGATTAGCTCGACGTGCGTCAGGCGCTGGCGGTTGGCGCAGACTTCGTCCTGGCATTTCACGATGTAGGCGCCGCCGGGTTTCAAAACGCGGAATGCTTCGCGGGCAGCGTCGAAATACAACACGAGAACCGCCTCGTGGTACTTGCTGGTCGAGGCGGCCTGGTTGTTCCGGTAGTAGCCTTCGTAATTCTGGTGCCCGACGTGGGCGGTGCCGCCGGGGGTGTGCATGTAGGGTGGATCAAAGACGACGCAGTCGAGCGAGCGATCGGCATAGGGGAGCTTGCGGCAATCGGTGCCGGTTGCCAGGTCGGTCGCGAAAAGGCGATACCTGCCGCGGGGGACATTTCGCCAGAAGACCCCTTTACCGAACGTGACGTCGGCGACTGTGCTGCCCGGGGCGATGTACAGCGATAGGATCTGCGGAAAAACCAGATCGTTGCGCCCGACGTGGGCCGAAAAGACGAGGGCGTTGGTCGGGACGCCGTCCGGGGACTTGCGTTTCTTCCTGCCGGACCGGGCGGACGAAGTTTCAGCCGATCGATCGGACATGCCGCGGCCCATGTTCGCGCGTTACAGGTGCTTCACCGGAGCGGGCGGGCCAGGCTTCGGGTTATTACGAACGGGCTGCAGATCGAGGGGCAGGGGCGGGTGCGCCTGCGGCTTTTCTTCAGTTGCTTTGGACTTGAAGCGGTCGCGCCAGACCAGATCGACGCTCGGCGCGTCGAGCCGTGAAATCAGCACCAGGACAGATACGCCCGCCAGCAGAGCGAGCAAGACACGCCTGCGGCGGCTGCGCGACGGCGCCCTGGATGCCGGCAGATTGTCATTGGAGTTGCTGGCATACTCTTTGTTGTCATCCCAACTGACCTGGAACGGAGGACTGGACCAGGTGGTTTTAGGCGACAGGCCGACGGGAGACGATTCCGGCCTTCGCAGTTTCAGCGGTGGCTGACCCGCGGCCGGTTCGCCTTCCGAGCCTTGCGTTGCGGCGAACTGGGGAACCCGCCGGAGGGCGGGATTCGCACCGGATGAGTCGCCACCGGACTGGCACGCATCGCAGAATTCCACCGCAATGGTTTCGGCGACGAATGATTTCCCGCATCCTGCACAACGACGCCGAAGAAAGCTGACTGGTTGCTCCGCCATGATTGACCCTCCAACGGTCACAGCTTGTCCATCCCCATGAACGCCGCGCAATCCGCAGCACAACGTCCAGGACAAATACCGTCGGGGCCCGCTCGCGTCCTACTTATTCAACGGTGTCGTTTGCCATCCATCCAGCAATCGTGTGCGTCATTATCGCTGATTGTATCACGTTTGCAAGGTGACGGAGGATCCTTCACGGGGAATTCGCATTTCGGTGCGTTATTCCGGGTGCGTCGTCCGAATAACCGACGCCCCGGCAGGAGCGATTCCGGACCAGTTGTCTAGAAATACCGGCATTTCGCCGCTTTGGGGCGTTCACACGGCGTCGAGGTGCCGGTTGTGGCGGAGGTCGTCGACCCAGGCCTCGTTCAGCAGGGCTTGTGCGCGCCGCTCGGCCTTGCGCTGGGCGGCGCGGTGGTGCAGCGGTTTATCGCTGGAAACGGCGGCCGTGCCATGGGCGACGTGGACGATCTTGCGTGCGATTTCTGATACGGGAATCATGCGAGTTTCGCAGCCCTTGTCCCAGAGTTGCCGCGCGATGGCAAAGCCCCCGGTGATCTGGCCGTCTTGCGGGCAGAACGTCAGGCCGTGTTCGAGGATGGTCTGGGTGCGGTACATGGCGCAGTAATCGCGGGGGTAGTGCCCCTCGCGGAACGAGCTGCGAGTCCGGCGGCCGGCCAGGCGCTTGGCCTGCGCCACGAGCGACCCCACGATTCGTTTCTGCAGCGCATACCACGGATTTTCGAGGGCCAGCTTCCAGGCGCCGGTGGCGGCGACGCAGGGCGAAACGGCCATCTCGCGCAGAAACGGATCGAGCCAGCCATCCTGGCGCACGAACACGTCGGAGTGCATCGTCACGAACAGCTCGCCGGTGCAGGCCCGGATGCCGGCATCCCAGGCGGTAAAGACGTTGGCCGGCCAGTTCGTAACGCTTTCGGAAGGACGTTCGATCAGCCGGATCCAGGGAAGAGAGCGCAGGTAATCGAGGCTGTCGTCACGGGACCCGTTGTCGACGACGATGACTTCGAGGTCATACTTGCGCGAGTGCTTGCGAATCGACCGCAGGCAGATCGACATCATGTCGCGCACCTGCCAGTGCGGAATGCAGATGCTGATGCGAGGAGAGGCGGGCATCGCTGTCAAACCTGTGTTTCGGTTGGGAAAGCGCGAAGAGGGCAAGCTTTGGCGAGTTCATTCGGCGAGGCGAGCGTGCTGAACGAGCGCTCGCGAAGAGCGCGATCAGGCAATGAAAAAACCGCCGGTAACCTAGCAGGTTACCGGCGGTGGGGGAATCTGAGTTTTCAGCCGACTCCAGGCTGTTAACGGGACGGCAGGTCGACCCCCAGGAGCTCTTCTTCCTCTTCCTGGATAATAATGCGTGGGGTGACCATCAGCATCAGGCTCTGCGTTTCGCGACCGACGCCGGTGTTCTTGAACAAGCGACTGATGTAGGGGATCTTGTTCAGGATGGGCACGCCGGCCATCGAGCGGCCTTCACGCAACCGCTTGATGCCGCCCAGGAGCACGGTTCCGCCATCGGGAACGCTGACGGTGGTGGCCACGCTGACGATTTCGAAGACCGGCTGCTGGACGGTGATGGATGTGCCGGCGCCGCCCTGCTGCTGCTGGCCTTGCCCTTGCTGGCCCTGGCCTTGGCCCTGGCCTTGACCCTGGCCCTGGCCTTGACCCTGACCTTGACCCTGGCCTTGACCAGTATTGCCGGCCTGCGCAATGGCTTGCTGCGCGTTGCCAACCGCTTGTGCCGCCTGGTTCGCCGCGTTGGCGCTTGCCGATGCCTGGCCGGTTTGGGCCAGGGCTTGCGCGGCGGCATCGAGCGCCGCCTTCGCCGCGGCCGCGTCGCCCGAGCGCAGCGCGTCGGCCGCCGCC
>JACQFH010000667.1 GCA_016200145.1 Planctomycetia bacterium
CTCCCAGGGGGAGAGGGGACTGTCGAATTCAATGCGTTTCATGCTACGCACCGCCCGGCAGCGCGAACACGAACAGCGTGTTGCCGCGCCGCGCGTCGCGCAGCCAGGGGGCGCCGTCGCCGGCGAATCCGGCGGTCCAGCCCCCCCAGCCGACGCACACGGCGATGTACTGCTTGCCGTCCAGCGTGTACGTGATCGGCGATCCATGGTGTCCGGATCCGCACTGGAAGTGCCACAGGTCCTCACCCGTGGCGGCATCGTAAGCGGTGAAGAAGCCCTCGGCGTCACCCGTGAAGACGAGGCCTCCGCCCGTGGCGAGCACGCCCGCAACCATCGGCGAACGGGTCTTCACGTCCCACTTGATCGCGCCGGTCGCGGCGTCGATCGCTTTGAACGAGCCCGAGGCCTCGCCGTCGATCAATGTCAGCGAGCTGCCCCAGTACGGTTGACCCTTGATGAAGAACGCCTTGCCCGAAGTGAATTTGGCGCAATTGTTGATGACCGGCACGTAGGCGTAACCCGTGCCGGGGTGATAGGCCATCGGGTTCCACTCCTTGCCTCCCGCCGCGCCGGGACAGACGCGCACGCCTTCTTCGGTGGGAAGCGCGGCCGGGTTCACAAACGGCCGGCCGGTTTTGGCGTCGAGTCCGTCGGCGCCCTTCTTGCGGTCGGTCCAGGTCACTTCGCAGAACGGTTTGCCGTACAGGAAGGCGCCGTTCTCGCGATTCAGACAATAAAAGTAGCCGTTGCGGTGCGCCTGGATGAGCGCTTTGACTGGTTTTCCGTCGCGCTTGATGTCGACCAGCACGGGCGTGTTGACGCCGTCGTAATCCCACACGTCATGCGGGCTGTTCTGGAAATGCCACTTGTAGGTGCCGTCATCGGGATTGAGCGCCACGATGGAGCACGTGTAGAGGTTGTCTCCCTGCCGCACTTCTCCATTGAAGTCGGGCGACGGATTTCCGATTCCCCAGTACAGCGTGTTCAATTCGGGATCGTAGGTGCCCGTCACCCAGGCCGATCCGCCGCCGGTCAGCCACGACTGGCCCGCCCAGCTTTTCATGGCTTTCTGAGCGTGTTCGGCTTTGTCGTCGGCTGCGGGAACCGTGTAGAAGCGCCACAGCCGCTTGCCGGTTTCGGCATGGTAAGCGTCGATGAACCCGCGAATGCCGTACTCGGCGCCGCTGATGCCGATGATGATTTTGCCTTTCACCACGAGCGGGGCCAGCGTGGCGCTGTAGGCCATCTTGTAGATGTCTTTTTCTTCCTGGCCATTCTCGCCGTGGGCCGTGATGGCTTCGTCCCAGATTTCTTCGCCGGTGTTTTTGTCGAGGCACACCAGGTGCGCGTCGAGCGTGGCCATGTAGAGCCGTTCGCCATACACGGCGAAGCCGCGGTTGACCGCGTCGCAGCACAGCGCCAGGTTCTGCGGCAGCGATTTCTGGTAGTGCCACAACTGCGACCCGGTCTTGCAGTCGATCGCGTAGGCATGGTTCCAGGGGGTGGTGACATACATGATTCCGTCGATGATCAGGGGCGTGCATTCGAATCCGTCGAGCACGCCGGTCTGAAACGTCCACAGGGGCTGCAGGCGGCCGACGTTTGTTTTGTCGATCTGCTTGAGTCCGCTGTAGCGCTGGCCGTTGTACGTGCGATCGTACATCAGCCAGTTCCCGTCGTTCTCCTGGGCGGCGAGCAAGTGCTTGTCATTCACTGACCCGACCGGTTCGGATTCCTTGACAGGCGCCTTGGCCGCAGGCGCCGCGGCGGCCGCCTTCTTAGGGGCCGTGGCTTTCTGGTTGGCGACGGCTAGTTCGTCAGAGAGCTGCGCTTTCAATTCTCGCGCGGCCTCACGCGCTGTATCCGAGAGCTCCTTCTGTTCCAGAGCAACTTTTTCCGCGGCGATCGCCTTTTGCCGGGCCTCCTCGGCTTCAGCCCGTGCAAGGACGGCCTCGGCACGGGCCGCTTCCAGTTGTTGCTGGCCACAGCCGGCTGCAGCGATAAGCGCGGCGACGCCCAGCAGCAGTGTCGTGAGACGAGAAATTCGCCGATGGGCGAAAAACGCGAATGTTGAGCGCAATTCATTCACGGCAACGGCCTCCCTGATGAAAATCGGGTTGAAGTGCGGACTGGGGCCGATCGAGTACCCGCCATGATATCACCGGCGCTTGTCAACGCAACGAACCGGTCAGATGAGTCCGCCGTTCACGTCGAGCACCGAGCCGGTGACGTAGTTCGACATCTGCGACGCCAGGTACACCACGGCCTGGGCGATGTCTTCGGGCTGGCCGATACGCGGAATGGGGATCGAGTCGACGCCGTAATCGAATCCGCGCGTCATGTCGGTGTCGACGCCGCCGGGCGCGACGGCGTTCACGTAAATTCCGTCGCGGCCGGCGTCTTTGGCCACCCACTTCGTGAGGGCCAGCACGCCCCCCTTGGCGGCCGCGTAGGCCGGGCCGCTGCGGCCTTTCGTAGAACCCGCGGCCCGCGACGACACGCCGCCGATCTTCCCGGAGATCGAGCTGATGTTCACGATCTTTCCGTAGCGGCGTTCTTTCATGTGCGGCAGCACGGCCTGGATCATGTAAAACGTGCCGCGCAGGGTCGTGTCGACGTCGCGATCCCAGATCTCGTCGGTCGTGTCTTCGACGCCAACGCGCGCCAGCGTGCCGGCGTTGTTGATCACGATGTCGATGCGGCCCATCTGGGCTACGGCCTGCTCGACGAGGCGGGCCACGGAATCACGCCGTGTCACGTCGGTAGGCACATCGAGCGCCCGGCGGCCCAATTCGCGGACGCGGGCCAGCGTGGCGTCGCTGGGGCCGAGATCGGCGGTCACGATGTCGGCCCCTTCGGCGGCGAGAGCGCAGGCACAGGCCTGCCCGATTCCGCGGGCGGCGCCGGTGACGATGGCAACCTGGCCGGATAGGTTTGCGCGCTGACTGGACTGCATGGGGCACCTGTTAGTCGCCGGTTGATTCTTCTAGGGGACGCGCATCGCATCATAAGCTCCGCCCGGCAGCCTTGGTATCGAAGGACGGTCGTGATAGGGTCGGGGGTCGTTTAACCGCGACCCGGGCACCGCCGCGGATAGCGGTGGTCGGAGCGCGTATCGAACGTCTCTGGATTCCGATTCCACGCATCATGCGATGTACTGATCCAGGCGTGGACGAGCAGCCTGCGATACGCGCTCCGCTGGCGCGTCGCGGTTAAACACCCGAGAGGGGAGCGCGCACGATACGAAAGGAGCGACCAATCATGAACACACTCTACGAACGACTTGGCGGAGTCTTCGCCATCGCCACCGTGGTCGACGACTTCATCGACCGCGTGATGGACGACCCGCGCCTCAACGCCAATCCCAAAGTGAACGAGGCCCACCACAAGGTGGCGCCGGCCGGGTTCAAGTACCTAGTCACGGAGCAGGTGTGCGAGGCGACGGGGGGGCCGCAGCGTTACACGGGCCGGTCGATGCGCGACTCGCACGCGCACCTCGATATCACCCCCGCCGAGTGGGAAGCGTTCCTCGACGACTTCCGGCAGACGCTCGCCAAGTTCAACGTGCCCGCCGCCGAGCAGGCGGAGCTGTTCGCCATCGTCCAGAGCACGAAGAACGATATCGTGCTGGGCGGCGCCTAGCACGGAGCTACCGTGATCTTCTGGATCGTATCGGGACGTGCTCTGCGATTCGGGTTGGTATCCTGGGACGGGACAGATATGATGGGTCGTTGATGCGTCGTGGTCCTGGCCGTGCTGCCCGCTCGAACTTTCTCAAAGGATCGTGGAACATGCTGGTTATCCCCGGCGAGTGCGGCAAAGAGACGTGTGAGCAATTCTATTCTCGCCGCGAACTGCTCCGCATCGGCGGATCGGGTTTCCTCGGGCTGACGCTGGCTGACATTCTCGCCGGCGAGGCGCGGGCCAAAGAGAAGCGGGCCGGCAGCGGCTTCGGCAAGGCCAAGAGCGTGATCCTGGTCTACCTTCAGGGCGGGCCCAGCCATCTCGACCTGTGGGACCCCAAGGAAAACGTGCCGGACAACACCCGCAGCGTGTTCAAGCCGATCAACACGAAGCTGCCGGGCGTGCAGTTCACCGAGCTGCTTCCCAAGCTGGCCCAGGTGAACGACAAGTTCACGATGATTCGCTCGATCAGCTACACGCCGATCGGCCTGCTCAACCACACCGCGGCGATCTACCAGCTCCACACCGGATTCACCGCCGACAAAGTCAGCCCGACGGGCCAACTGGAACCGCCCAGTCCGGCCGATTATCCCACGATGGGCTCGAACATCGTGCGGCTGAAGCCGCCGGATGGCCCCATGCTGCCGTTCGTGATGCTCCCCCGGCCGCTGCAGGAGAGCAACGTGATCGGCAAGGGAGGCACGGCCGGCTTCCTCGGCCGCGCGTACGATCCGTACACGCTCTTTCCCGCCGGCGACAACATCAACCTCGAGCTCGATCAGCTCAACGTGGACGACCTCAAGCTGCGGACCGAAATTTCGTCGGCGCGGCTCGAGCGCCGGGCGCGCTTGCGCGACGTGATCAACTCGGGAATGCCGGCCCTCGACCAGGCGGTGAGCAAATCGGCGATCAACGAGTACTACGGCAAGGCCCTGGGCCTGGTCCTTTCCGGCCGCGCCCGCGAAGCGTTCGATCTGCGAAAAGAAACTCCGGAAATGCGCGAGCGCTACGGCCGAAACACGTTCGGGCAGAGCCTGCTCTTGGCGCGGCGGCTCGTCGAAGCGGGGACTCGGTTTGTGGAAGTCATCTGGCCGCGCGTGGCGAACTCAGACAATCATTCGTGGGACGTCCACACCGATCTTTCGACGCGAATGAAGACGAAGTGCGCACCGCCGCTCGATGCCGGACTCTCGTCACTGTTTGCCGACCTCGACGAACGCGGCCTGCTGAACGACACGCTTGTCGTGGCACTGGGCGAGTTCGGCCGCAGTCCGATCCGCGGCGTGAGCACCTCCGGCAACGGGAATACCGACGACGGACGTGACCACTGGCCGTACTGTTACACGGCCATCGTGGGAGGCGCGGGGGCGAAGCGCGGGTTCGTGTACGGCAAATCCGACAAGACCGGTTCGTCACCGGCCGACAGTCCGGTCCACCCGGTGCAGCTCGTGGCCACCGTCTATCACAGCGTGGGCCTCGATCCGTCGACGATTATCTACAACCACCTCAACCAGCCCCGCGAAATGGTTCAGGCCGACGTCGTGGATGGGATTCTGGCTTGAAGTGTGCCTGCTACTTTGGGCGCGTGTACGCCGGCGGTTTCGGGTCGAGCATGCGCACGAGGGCGTCCTTCATGGCAAACGCGCAGAAGCGGTTGCCCAGCGGATTGTAGTGGCCGATGAAGTAGCGCTTCAGCGCCTCTTCGGGAGTCCCCTTGAACCGCGCGGCGTCGTCGGCGTGGGCCTGCATCAGATCGACGAACGGGACCTTCGTCTCTTTCAGATAATCGACGAGCGCCTGGTCGAATCGTACTCCCTTTTCGATGAACTGCCTGATTGTGTAGGCGCCGTATGACAGAACATACAGCACCTGCTTGCCATTCTTTTTCGCGAATTCGTTGACGCGCTCGATGATCCGCGTGCTCGCAAAAATGCCGTGCTTGATCAGGTTCTGATCGTCGTAGTCGGTCGGCGGGACAGGTTCGCCCTTGGCCTTACGCGCGGCCCACATCAGCTTATTGTGCATGTAGAAGTCGTCGCGAAACAGCGCGTACACGCGATCGAGATCGCACAGGTCGTACATCGATTCGGGCTTGGGACACGGGTTCGGGCGGTCGGTGATCTTTCCCGCCGCCAGGTCGACCCTGACATGCGGCACGGTGGGGTTCGGGCTCTTGCGATTGACGCCGAACTTGAATCGCTGCCAGCCGTGCAGGTTGCGGGCATGGTCGTCGTCGAAAATGTTGAAGATGATGCAGCGCGCCGGCGCCTTCTGTTCTTCGCGCACCATCCGCAGGTACGCCTGATAGACTGAATATCCGCCGATCCCGAAGTTGCGCACCGGCTCGCTCAAGTGCGCCGCGAGCGCTTCCTGCCACGTCTCGCCGTCGCTCACCTGTTCGCAGCTCGTGAAGCTGTTGCCGTACGTGTTGATCCGGCATGGCTCGTCGGCATGGGCGAACATCCGCCGGGCGTCGAGTTTGTCGTACCGGTATCGGCAGAACGCCCCGTCGAGGCCTTCCTGAAAGTCGCGGTCGATGTGCAAATATCCCAGTTCAGCGTCGTATTTGTTGAACGGAAACGCCTGTCGCTTGAGCCACAGGTCGACGTCGTCGCGAGTCAGCAGCATCGTCTTCAAGTATTCGCGAATCTGGTTCTCGTTGGCCTCCGGTTTCGAATCGGCCCCGCCGGTGGCCGCGGTCGCCGTGCGGACGAGGGAACTCGCGGCAAGCGCCGCCGCGCCACCGCGGGCGAGGGCCGTGCGCCGGTTGATGCGTTCGTCATGGTCGCTTCCTGACATGGGAATCGCTCCCCGAGTAGATCGTCTGTCAATGAATGTCGCCTTTCGCTCCGCGAAAGTGCGTTCTTTCGCGGAGCGAAAGACGACAAAAATGTCCGGCCGAATGTTCAGACTCGCGTACTAACCCGAAACCTGGGCGACGACGAAGTGACGCATTCCCTCGCTGGTGCTTTGGGTTGGTGGAGTTATTGAAATACGTCACGAAAGGCTTCGATCGCTGCCTCCGAACGGTCGCGTGGAAAACATTCCAGACCGATGAAGCCGTCGTATTCTTTCGTTTTCAGCATGCGGGCGATGTTGACGTAGTTGATCTCCCCGGTCCCCGGTTCGTGCCGGCCCGGCACGTCGGCGACGTGAATATGGCCAATGTCGCTCAGGCTGGCTTCGATCGTCGAGATCAGGTCCCCCTCCATGATCTGCATGTGATAGACATCGTACAGCACCTTCAGGTGCGGGCTGCCGACCTGCCGAACAATTGTGAACGCCTGATTCGAATGCGCCAGCGTATAACCGGGGTGGTCGACTTTGGTGTTGAGCGGTTCGAGCAGCAGCGTGATATTTTCGGATTCGGCCATGAGCGCCGCCTGTGTCAGGCCCTCGAAAATGCTGTCGGCCTTCTCGACCCCCGACAGCGGCCGCGCGGGAGGAATGGGAATTCCCCGGTTGTCCACGTGGTCGCTCAAAATCGTCAGCCGGGAACAACCGAGCCGGATCGCGCTCTCCATGCTTTGTCTTAGCTCGGAAAGGAAGCCCGCGCGTTCGTCAGGATCGATCAGCGAGTGATTGCGATTGCCGCAGAAAAGTTCCAGCCGGCAACCGGCTGAGCGCAATCCCTGCTCGACGGCCGCGACGTTCTCCGTCGGCAGCCCCCACAGCTCGATGCCGGGCACGCCCAGCTCACGGATCGGCGCGAAACGTTCCACCAGCGGCCGGTCGGTGAACACAGTTTCGCTGCAAATCGTCAGTTTCATGACACGCGCGCTCGTAGAAATCGAGGGACCACGTCAGTGCCAGACAGAATACCATGCCTGCGCCGGGGCGTCGTTCGTGCCACGCCCTGACCTACGGCTTCGGCAGTCGCCGCAGAATGTCGGCCTGCTGTTGCGCTTCGCGGAGCTGTCCTTGCGATTGCAGCAATTGGGCCAGCATCTGCCGGGCCTCGCGGTCGGCCGGATTGAGCTCCACGACGGCCCGGCAGGCTTGGACGGCGCTCTGCGGATCGTGTCGGGCCAGCGCGATCTGGGCGGCCATCTGCCGGTAGCGAACCTGATGCGGGTTGATCGCGATCAGGCGTGCGGCGTAATTGCTTGCTTTTTCCCACTCGCGCCCGCCGGCAGCGATCAGCATGGCCCCGGCCAGCAACTGTTCGTGATTCGGCGCCTGTTGAATGCCTTTTTCGATCGTCGCCAGCGCCTGAGCAGTGCGGTTCAGTCCGAATTGCGCGTGGGCCAGCGCTTCGATGGCGTCGACGTCGCCCGGATCGCGTTTGATTGCCGCGTCGAGAATCGGCACGACGGCGCGCAGATGCCGGTCGCCGACGAGGTCGGGATGTTCCGATTCGAATTGCGTCAGGGCGACGGCCAGGTCGCGGTTTGCTTCGTCGCCGCCCGCGTCGACCTGTTCGCGATGAAAGAATGCGAGAGGCCAGCCGTCGCCGGACCGTTCTTTCGACGCGGGGGACGACGCGCCGGCGTGCCGGGGGATGCGGTGATCGGTCATCGCGGCGTGTTGTACTTCAGAAGGGATTGCCGGCATGTGGCAGGTCAGGCAGTTGTCAGCCGGAGTAGTTGCGGCACGGGCCTCGGACTTCTCGCGGCAACTCACATCAGTGTGGCAGGCCAGGCAGCGCTCGCGGAAATAGGCGGCCTTCTCCTGCGGTTCGGGCTTCCGGTGCGGATTGTGGCACGAAATGCAGGCCAGCTTGTTGGCGCTCGCCGAGTGGCAGCGGCTGGCGCGCATCTGTTCTTCGTGGCTCGTGACGGCGGCAGGTTTATCCGCCTCGTGCTTTTTGACGAACACTGCCATGAACTCGTGCAAGGACAGTCCGGGGCGGTAGTCGTATCGACCGCGGCCGCGGCGGACGATCCGCAGCGCGCCGGCGAGATGGCACTGCTGGCACACGCCGTCTCGCAGCACCGGGTCGAGACGGCGCGGGTTGACGATCGTGTCGTCGCTCTCATCGGCGACTGCGTCTCCCTGCGATTGCCGGGCGGCGTGCAGCTCGCCGGGCCCGTGGCACCGCTCGCAGCCGATCGTCAGCCCGGAGAAATACGGCCGATCGTAATTGTTGGTTGTGTACGGGCGATCGTGGGCGCGGTTGGCGTGGCAGAACACGCAGTCGGGCAGGACCGGCCGCGTGAAGTGGTAGTTCTCCTTCTCGTAACTGGGCGAAAGTGCCCACCGCCCCCGCTGCGGATACCAGGTGATCGGCGACATCCACAGCGAATCGTCGCGGCGGATCAGATACGAGCGGCCGTGGCTTCCCGCGCCGACGGCGTACGCGACTTCGTCCGACTTTTCGAAGATCAGCGAGCCCTGCGCGTCGAACTGCTGCTCGCGGTGAATCATGCGGCCGCCGTCGTTCGAGACCGAATAGGTCAGGCCGTCGGCTTCAAACGTCGCGGGTTGCCCGGCTTCGAGGTCCTGTTTCAAACCGTCTTCGGCGAGCCGCATCGACCGGCCCATCGGGTGCGCGGCGTAAGTTTCGGCAATTTCGCGATGACACGCGGCGCAACGGGTGTCGCCGATGTACGCGACCCCTGGTCGGGTATTGCGTAAAGGCGATTGCGTCAGGGGAGGTGGAGCGACCGCCGGCGTGTTCACGACCGGCTTTTTTGCCGGCGTGCTGCTGTCTGACCAGCAGCCGGCCAGAAGCGCCACGGCCAGGCCGGTCATCAGGGGTCTGAGTTTCCACATGCAACAGTTCGCGCTCGAAGATTTGTGATCGCAAACGATGGACGAAACGCGCCACCCGTGATATTCAATACGATTGCCATGATAAGGTGCCTTGCGACACGGGCCAAGCACCGCCGGCGTGCTGATCGCCCGTATGCATCTCGGCGGAGATCTGCGTGACGCCTCGGATGGATGACGGCGCCGGCCCCAATGACCGGCAACAGGGCGCGAATTGGACGCGCCGGCGGATGCTGGGCGGCCTGGGCTTCAGCATGATGGGGCTGGGGCTGCCGGATCTGTTCCGCCTCCAGGCCCGTGCTGCCGAGCGCGGGGCCGCTCGCGCGAAGTCATGCATCTTCATCTTCCTGAACGGCGGCGCGAGCCACATCGACCTCTGGGACATGAAGCCCGAGGCGCCGGTCGAGTATCGCGGCGATTTCCGGCCGATCGACACGGCCGTGCCGGGAATTCAGATCACCGAGCACCTGCCGCTGGTGGCCCGGCAGACCCAGCACCTGACGCTGGTGCGGTCGCTGGAAATGCCCGGCTCCGAAAACAGTCATCCGTGGGGATACTACTATATGCTCACCGGTCATCCCCCGGACCCGGCGCGCTTTCCGCGAGGCGACACGAAGCCGCGCGGTGACGACTGGCCGTTTCTGGGGTCGGTCGTGTCCGCCAAGTTCCCTCCGACGCGCGAGCTGCCCACCGCCGTGCAGCTCCCCTGGATCTGGGACCTGATGATCAACGACCCGTATCTGGGAGGATTCGCCGGTCGTCTTGGAAAGGTGTTCGACCCGTTCCTGATCGGCTTTGATCCGAAAACGACGGCGTACGCCAAGCCGTCGGAGCTGTTTAAGCCGCAATCCCCCAATCCGGCGCGCTGGCAATCGGTGGCGATCCCCGAGCTGACGCTGCCCCCTGGCGTCGCCGCGGCGCAATTCCTCGATCGCCGCAACCTGCTGGGTCGTCTGGAAGACTCGCAGCGATCGCGGGACGACGCCGGAGTGCGGACCGGCTACGACCGCTACCGCGAGCAGGCGTTTTCGCTCCTGACCTCGCCGGCCGCCAAGCGGGCCTTCGACCTCGATGACGAGCCCGAGAGCGTCCGCGACCGGTACGGCCGATCGATCAATGGGCAGTGCGCGCTGATGTGCCGGCGGCTGGTCGAGGCGGGAATTCCGTTCATCAATTTCCAGTGGCTGGCGCCGCGCGAGTACTACTACAACTGGGATTGCCACGTCGATAATTTCCGCGCACTGAAGGACCACCTGCTTCCGGTTCTCGACCAGGCGCTTTCGGCGCTGCTGGCCGACCTGGATTCGCGGGGCCTCTTGGAAGAAACGCTGGTCGTCGTGACTTCTGACATGGGGCGCACGCCACGGGTGGGAGACGCGATCAGCCCGACCGGCCGCAACCACTGGAACCTGTGCCAGACGGCGCTCCTGGCCGGCGCGGGCATCCGCGGCGGCCAGCTTTATGGCGCCTCGGACAGGATCGCCGCCTATCCGCTCGATCGGCCCGTTCGTCCCGAACACCTCGCCGCGACGATCTACCAGGCGCTGGGCATCTACGACAACCTATGGGCCAACGACGTGCAGGGGCGACCATACCACCTTCTCGATGCCGGCCATCCGCTGCCGCTGTTTGGGTAGCGCGAGCGAGATGGTCAGGCACGTGCTTCCGTAGGATGGCCTTCCAGGCCGTCGCTTCACCAGGAGCACGGAGCCGGGCACCGTCGCGGATAGCAGTGGTCCGACGGCGATTGGAATTCGGCTTGCAAAAACGCCGTCGCCGCTGGCTGCGGGTTAAACGAAATAGATCGCCGCTTGATTTGTCCCAACACCAAGCCTGAGCTCTGGCGAGTTCGGCTACGACGCGAGGACGGCCTGGAAGGCCGTCCTACGGCAATGGTGAGTCCAGCATCATGCGATTTCACAAAATGCCATTTTCAATCGGTCGCATCATCGTTAGTCTATATGTTCATCGGAGTTGGGCCGATGATCTCAGAGGGAGAGTGACCTGCTATGGACCAGAAGTTTGACGGGACGGTGCCGCACGCCGAGATTAAGCTCGAAGGGCGGCGGGTATCGCGCAGCGAAGTCACTCACGACTGGGGCTTGAGGCTGCAGTGGGAAATCCGCCGAGACGGCAAGGTTGTCGCCACGCCGCCGGCCCGGCTCGAAGCGAGCATCGAGCTGACCGACACCACCCCTGGCACGTATGAGATCGTCCTGCAGATGTGGAAGTACGTCGATTACAAGAAAAATCCCGAGCGAGAGTTCATTAACAGCAAGTTCGTCGATATCTCGAACAAGGTCAGTTTTTCGGTTTGATGGAGTTATTTGATGCTGAACGTGGGCAGAGTCAACGTGCCGGTCTGTCACGGCGTCACGCGCCGCAGCTTCTTGCAGGCGGGCTCGGCGGGCCTCGCGGGGCTGACGCTGCCGGCGCTGATGAAGCTGCAGGCC
>JACQFH010000656.1 GCA_016200145.1 Planctomycetia bacterium
AGCCGGCAGGTTGGAAACCTGCCCTACGTTGGACGCTCGAATTGCGATCCTCGATCCGCTATCCTCTGGAACGCAAATCCCCGCCTGTTTCCGGCGGATCAATCAAACACTGCTTATGCAATCGAGCCGCGCGCCGAGGATCTGAATGAGCTCTCCGACCATCGAACAACTCTGCATCAACACCATCCGCACACTGTCGATGGACGCCGTTCAGCAGGCCAAGTCCGGGCATCCCGGCGCACCGATGGGAATGGCGCCGTTCGGTTACGTGCTTTGGCAGAAGGTGATGCGATATGACCCTGCCGATCCCATCTGGCCCAACCGCGACCGGTTCGTCCTCTCGGCAGGTCACGCGTCGATGCTGCTCTATTCGCTGCTGCACCTGACGGGCGTCAAGGCTGTCAGCGATAAGTACGAAACGACCGGCGGGCCCGCCGTGTCGCTCGACGAAATCAAGAAGTTCCGCCAGCTCGACAGCAAAACCCCCGGCCATCCCGAATATCGCTGGACATCGGGCGTCGAAACGACCACCGGCCCCCTCGGGCAGGGGGCGGCCAACAGCGTCGGCATGGCGATCGCCGGGCGCTGGCTCGCTCAGACCTACAACCGTCCCGGCTTCGAGCTCTTCAACTACCGCATCTACGCCATGCTCGGCGACGGCTGCATGATGGAGGGGATCACCAGCGAAGCGGCCTCACTCGCGGCGCACCTCAAGCTCGCGAACCTGTGCTGGGTGTACGACAGCAACCGCATCACGATCGAAGGCAAGACCGATCTCGCGTTCAGCGAAGACGTGAGCGCGCGATTCGCGGCGTACGGCTGGAACACGCTGAAAGTCGCCGACGCCAACGACGTGGCCGGACTGGAAAAAGCCCTAGAAGCCTCAAAGCAGACCGCCGATCGCCCCACGCTGATCGTCGTCACGAGCCACATCGGTTTCGGGGCGCCGAAAAAGCAGGACACGCGCGAGGCGCACGGGGAACCTCTGGGCGAAGAAGAAATCGTCGGCGCCAAGCGCAGTTATGGCTGGCCCGAAGACGCGAAGTTCCTCGTTCCCGACGGAGTCTACCAGCACTTCCAGCAGGGGATCGGCGCGCGGGGAAAAGAATCCCGCGAAAAGTGGACGGCCCTGTTCCGCGACTACAAGTCGAAATTCCCCAATCTGGCCGACCAGATCGACCGCATGCAACACCGCCGGCTGCCCGACGGGTGGGACAAGAATCTCCCCACATTTCCGGCTGACGAAAAGGGAGTCGCGTCGCGCGATTCATCGGGCAAGGTGCTCAACGCCGTCGCGCAGAGCGTTCCGTGGCTGATCGGCGGGTCAGCCGACCTGGCCCCTTCGACGAAAACGCTGCTGACGTTCCCCGAAGCAGGGACTCAAACAGGCGCCACGCCCGGCGGCCGGAACATGCACTTCGGCATCCGCGAACACGCCATGGGGGCGGTGCTCAACGGCATGGCGGTGAGCAAAGTCCGTCCCTACGGTTCGACGTTTCTGGTGTTTGCCGACTATTGCCGCCCGGCGATCCGCCTGAGCGCGATTATGGAACTTCCGGCGATCTATATCTTCACGCATGACTCGATCGCCGTCGGGGAAGACGGCCCGACGCACGAGCCGGTCGAACACCTGGTTTCACTCCGCGCAATTCCCGGGCTGATCACGCTGCGCCCCGGCGACGCGAACGAAGTCGTCGAAGCGTGGCGGGTGATCATGCCGCTCAAACACGAACCGGTGGCCCTCGCGCTCACGCGCCAGGCGCTCCCCACGCTCGATCGCACGAAGTACGCCCCGGCATCGGGACTGGCCAAAGGGGCTTACGTGCTGGCCGACGCGGCGGCCGGCAAACCCGACGTGATCCTGATCGGCACCGGCAGCGCGGTGGGCCTGTGCGTCACGGCGTATGAATCGCTGAAGGCCGAAGGCATTGCTGTGCGGCTCGTCAGCATGCCGTCGTGGGAGCTGTTCGAAAAGCAGACGGCCGAATACCGCAACAGCGTGCTACCACCGCAGGTCACGGCCCGAGTTTCGGTGGAAGAGGGTTCGACGCTCGGCTGGGGCCACTATGTTGGCCCCACCGGCTGCTCGATCGGTATGCACTCGTTCGGGTCGTCGGGCCCGATGAAAGACGTCTACAAGAAATTCGGTTTCACCGCCGATCGCGTCATCGCCGCCGCGAAGGAACAGCTCGCGAAAAAGTCATGAAACGCCCGGGCACGATTGCCGAAGTTGCGCTGGAGATGATCCGCGACGGGCAGGTCGTCGGGCTGGGGTCGGGACGCGCGGCACGATCGTTCGTCGAGGCGCTGGGAGCGCGCGTCGGCCAGGGGCTCAAAATCTGCGGCGTGCCCACGTCGCGCGAGACGGCCGAACTGGCGAGCCGCTGCGGCGTTCCGCTGACGACGCTCGATGAGGTAAACGCCATCGATGTCACGTTCGACGGAGCCGACGAAGTCGACCCGCAACTCGATCTGATCAAAGGCTGGGGAGGCGCGCTGGTCCGCGAGAAGATTGTCGCCGCGGCATCGAAAACGCTCGTGATCCTGGTGGGCCCGGAAAAGCTCGTCGACCGGCTGGGCACGCGTGGCATGCTGCCTGTCGAAGTCGTACCGTTCGGACGCACGCTTTGCCGACGCAAGATTTCCGAGCTGGGTTTCGCGTCGCAGCCGCGCGCCGCCGGCGACGCGCTGTTCGTCACCGACAACGGAAATCACATTCTCGATTGCCAGGTGATGGCGCTGACAAACCCGCGCGCGCTCGAAGCGCAGCTCCTTTCGATCCCCGGCGTCGTGGGGACGGGCCTGTTCCTGGGCATGGCCGACACCGTCCTCGTCCAGGAGGAGGGTCAGGTTGACGTCCGACATCGACTGGCACAGCACAAATAAGAGGATTGTGCCCACGGATGGCGTGGCAATCCCACGGATAAAATGTGAGCGGCGTCCACCTTCTACGAGCGTATCCGTGGGGTTGCCACGCCATCCGTGGGTACTTCAATAGATACAGATTGTCAGAATTCGCACGGCGAGACAGAATTGACAGACCAGTCAACGATCAGCGGTTCAGCCTTCGCCGACGAGCTGTCGCGCTGGGGGCCGGATGCGGTCCGCGATCAGGGGCCGAGCCTGGCCGAGGCGCAGGCCTACTGCCGGCGGCTGGCGACGACGCACTACGAAAATTTTCCGGTCGTGTCGTGGCTGTTGCCGCGCAGCCTGCACCAGCACTTCTACAACATTTATGCCTACTGCCGCTGGGCCGACGACCTGGGGGACGAAGTGGGAAACACGGCCCGCGCGCTCGAGCTGCTCGGCTGGTGGCGGGGCGAGCTGTCAGCGTGCTACGCAGGCCAAGTGCGCCACCCGGTGTTCACGGCGCTGGCGCCCACGATTCGCGAGTTCGGCATTCCCACTGGCCCGTTCGAAGACCTGATCTCCGCCTTCGAGCAGGATCAGACCGTGCCAACGTATGAAACGTTCGATCAACTCGTCGATTACTGCCGGCGGAGCGCCAACCCGGTGGGGCGGCTTGTCCTCTATTTATGCCGGCAGGCCACCCTGGCCAACTTTGGCTGGTCGGATTCGATCTGCACAGGTCTGCAACTGGCGAACTTCTGGCAGGACGTGGCCCGCGACCTCGATATCGGTCGCATCTACCTGCCACAGGAAGACTTGCGACGTTTCGGATACACGCTGGAAGATCTTCAGGCGCGAATCACAAACCAGGCATTTCTCGACTTGATGGCATTTGAAGTCGACCGGGCCAGGCGCTTGTTGTCTCCCTGGAACGACCCGGGGCTTCCCGAGCTGGCCCCGTTTCCACTGCGGGTGCAGGTCGATATCGAGCTGTTTGCCCGGGGTGGAGAAAGAATTCTGGACCGAATTGCCGGAATCGGATACCGTGTGTGGGCCAAACGGCCGGTCGTGACGAAAGGTGACGTGGCGAAACTGTTTGCGGGATGTCTGTGGAGAGCCATCTTGCGGACGTTGCGCCGGCCGGCACAGAAGGGCAGTGATGGGGGCAGCGGCGGGGGGCGATGAATCAGGATGGAACGTCCACTTGAGCAGGACTCTTAGCGCCGGTGAGTGAGCAGGGCCGCGTTCCCCCGCTCGCGCTGCGAGTCACTCGACCGGATTCGAAACAAAGTCCGCCGGATCGCGGAATGGGAAAGGGCAAAAATGTCGATTCGAACAGGGACGTTCGTCGTCATGCTGGCGCTGCTGCCGGCGGCCGGTTGTGCGCAGCGGTTTATTTTGAAGATGTCGTCTGAAGATTCTTCAAGCGTCACGCTCTTCGAGGGCGGGAGCAAAGACACGGAAGAAGACGATCGCTCGACCCCGCTCGAGGATCCCGAGCGGATCGCCCGCGTTGCCGCGTTCTTCAAGAAGAAGGACGATGAATTCCAACCGGTGCGCGGCGATTCGCCGCGGATGCCCCGTTGCACCGTCGTGTTCCGCAAGGACACAGAAGAACGGGACCGTTTCTGGATCGATCCAGACCACATCTATATGCGCACGCCGGAAGGCGCGTACTACGTTTGCAAAATGACGCCGCGCGAACGGAATGAACTGCTGCAGATCTTCCGCTCCAAGACGAATTACAAGTCCCCCGAGTGACGCCCGCAGATGGAGCGCTCCGTCGCCGAGTCGTTCGACTACTGCCGGGCGCTGGCCCGAACCACCGGGCGGAACTTCTACTACTCGTTTCTGACGCTGCCGCGCGAGCAGCGCGACGCCATGTGCGCCCTGTACGCGTTCATGCGCATCACCGACGACCTCGGCGACAGCGACGAACCGCCCGAGACCCGCGCCGCACAGCTCGCCCGCTGGCGCGAGGGTCTGCTGGCTGCCTGTGAGGGCGGCCCCTGCGACCATCCGGCGCTCCCCGCGCTGGCGGAGATCGTGAAACGGCACTCGATTCCCGTCCGCTACCTGCTCGACGTGATCGCCGGGGTTGAGATGGACCTCGTCCCGGCGGCGTATGCCACGTTCGACGAACTGGCCCGCTACTGCTACCACGTCGCCGGCGCGGTGGGCCTGGCGTGCATCCACCTGTGGGGCTTCCACGATCCGCGGGCACTGGACTCAGCCGTCGATTGCGGCGCGGCGTTTCAGCTCACGAACATCCTGCGCGATCTGGGTGAAGACGCCTCCCGCGGCCGCGTCTATTTGCCGCGCGAAGACCTCGATCGTTTCGGCATCGGCCCGGCCGAGCTGGCGGCGGCCGGCGCTGGCCTCGCCCGCGACGATCGCTTCCAGCAGCTCATGCGGTTCGAAGTGGCCCGCGCCCGCGAATACTACGCCCGCGCACGGGCATTGTTCGAATACCTCGACCTGCCCGGCAAGCCGATTCTCGAAACGATGCTCCGTATTTACGGCGGCCTGCTCGACGAGATCGAGCGCCGGAAGTACGACGTCTTCAGCCGCCGCGTGGCCCTGTCGCGCGGCCGAAAGCTGTGGATCGCCGGGTCTGTGATCATCCGCGACAAGCTGGGTCTGCGGTGAATTCGTTTAACCGCGACCGGGCACCGCCGCGGATAGCGGTGGTCGGGAAGTGCGTATCGCGCGTCAATTCAGCTTTGATTCCGTCTCGGGCCCGCCGGAAATTTGTTGCCGATATCGGATTTCTTCGGGAAAGCCTGGAGCCTGCGATACGCGCATCCCGATGGGATTGCGGTTAAACGATTTGTTACGTTCCCGCTTCAGCGCGAACGGGGCACGTCTTTCGCGATACGAGTCGCCGATGCTGGCAGCATCGGCCACGGACACAACCACGGTGGAACTGCCGACTGCGTTGTGCGATATTCGGGGCATGATCCTGCTGATCGACAACTACGATTCGTTCACTTACAACCTCGTGCAGCGGCTGGGTGAAATCGACTCGACGCTCGACGTGCGGGTCGACCGCAATGATCAGATCACCCTCGACGAGATCGCCGCCCTGCACCCCGAGCGGATCATCGTCTCTCCCGGCCCCTGCACGCCCCGCGAGGCGGGCATCTCCAAACAGGTTGTCGAGCGCTTCGGGCCGCAGGTCCCCGTGCTGGGCGTGTGCCTGGGTCACCAGTGCATCGGCGAAGTGTTCGGCTGGGAAGTCAACCGGGCCGACCGGCTGATGCACGGCAAGGTCTCGCCCATCCATCACGACTCGCGCGGCGTGTTCGCCGGCCTCAAGAATCCCTTTATCGCGACACGCTATCACAGCCTGGTCGTGCGGCCCGACAAGCTGCACGACGATCTCGAAGTCTGCGCCTGGACCGAAGACCCGGGCCAAGCGCGCGAAGTGATGGGCGTGCGCCATCGTCGGTTCCCGATCCACGGCGTACAGTTCCATCCGGAGAGTTTTCTGACCGAAGCCGGGATCGACCTGCTCAAGAACTTTCTGGCGCTGCCGGCGCCCGCTTAGCGGCGCGGCGCAGCCAAGCCCGTTGCACGAAAGACTCGGCTGCGCCTCGGCCCTAGACAGAACGCAAATCATCATGCTCACAGTGGCTGAAGCGATCGCTGCGATCGTTAGAGAAACGTCTCGCCTGAGCGCCGTGCGAGTGAAGCTCGCAGACGCATTGGGCCGCGTGCTTGCTGAAGATGCCGTCAGCGATCTCGATTCGCCGCCGTTCGACAAAGCTCTGATGGATGGCTACGCGATCCGCGCCGCCGACGCCGCCCGCCCCGATGCGCGGTTGCGCGTCATCGACGAAGTGCTGGCAGGCCAGGTCTCGCGGCAGTCGGTCGGGCCGGGCGAGGCCATCCGCATCATGACGGGCGCGCTCGTTCCCATCGGGGCCGACGCCGTCGTCCCCGTCGAGCGCACGCGGCTCGAAGAAGCAGAGCGCGATCAGACGGTCGTCGTCGTCAATCCGGCCGGTCTATCTGTCGGCAAGAACATCCTCAAGCGGGGAGCGTCAACGCGACAGGGGACCCGGGTCGTGCCGGCTGGCCGCACGCTCAGAATGCAGGAAATCGGCGCCCTGGCCGAGCTGGGTCGCGCCGAGGTCGCCGTGTTTCCCGCCCCGCGAGTCGCCGTGCTCGCCACCGGCGACGAATTGGTCCCTGTCGAGCAGACGCCCGGACCGGGGCAGATTCGCAATTCGAACGAGTCGATGCTGGTCGCCCAGTTGCGGTCGATGGGGGCCGTTGCCCATCCGCTGGGGGTTGCCCGCGACGACCCGGCCGAGCTGCGGAATCGGATCGGAAAGGGCCTGGCGCACGATGTATTGCTCCTATCCGGCGGGGTCTCGGCCGGAAAGCTCGATCTCGTACCGGCCGCGCTGGCCGAGGCGGGGGTCCGTCAGGTTTTTCATAAAGTCCTGGTGAAGCCGGGGCAGCCGATCTGGTTCGGAGTGAAAGAGCCGTCCGGCGCCACCCGGCCGGTGGGAGCCGTGCGTCCCTGCTGCGTATTCGGCTTGCCCGGAAACCCCGTTAGCAGTATGGTTTGCTGCGAATTGTTCGTCCGCACGGCGATCCGCGCACTGGCGGGGATCGAACCGGCGGAGCCCAGACCCATGCGGGGCACCTTGACGCGCGACCATCGGAATGTCGGCAATCGTCCGACATATCATCCCGCAAAATGGGAATGGACTGAGCAGGGGGGGCGTGTGGAGCCGGTGAAGTGGGTGGGTTCGGCTGATCTCGGTGCGACCGTCGAGGCCAATGCCCTTGCCGTGTTCGCCGATGCCGACCGCAACTACACCTCCGGCTCGATCGTGGACGTGCTGCTGTTCTGAACGCGTCTGGAAGGAACCAGGCGCACCCTGATTCCATGGACGGAGATTCGTGATGACCGCGCTGGCAACGCCCCCGGAACGACCTGGCTCGTCACGGATGCCCCGCATGAGCACGCCTCAGGAAATCATCACGTCGGCGCGCAACGCCCCCGCCGGGATGAAGGGGGCGATGGTGGCGTCGGGGTTGAGCAGCCTTCTCATGTGGGGGGCATTCACCCCGCTCGATTTCGGGCCGCTGGCGTGGCTGTGTCTCATTCCCCTGCTGATGCTCGTGCGGATCGAGCGCCCGGTGCGGCGGATGTACCTGGCCGTCTACGCCGGGGGCCTGCTCTTCTGGTTGTGTACTCTGCAGTGGATGCGGCTGGGCGATGAGACGATGTACATCGCCTGGCTGGCCCTGGCAGTTTACCTGGCGCTGTACTTTCCGGTGTTCGTCGGGCTCGTCCGCAGCGCGGTGTGGCGCCTGCACGTCCCCCTCACGCTGGCGGCGCCAATCGTCTGGGTGGGACTCGAACTGCTGCGCGGGCATCTGCTGACCGGCTTCAGTTGGTATTTCCTGGGGCATTCCCAGTATCGCTGGATCGAAATGATTCAGATCAGCGATCTCGTGGGAGCGTACGGCGTGAGCTTCGTTGTCGCGCTGCAGGGTGCGTGCGCTGCCGACCTGTTGCCAGAGGCTTGGATCGCACGGCTGGGTCTTCTGGCCCCCGCAGCGACGCCGGCGGCCGTTCTGTCTCCCAGCGCTCGGGGCCGCTTCGTGCGCCTGGCGTGCAGCCTCGGTGTGCTGCTGGCCGCACTGGTTTATGGATACGTGCGGCGCAGCGGCACCGAATTTCAGGCCGGCCCGCGAGTCGCGCTCATTCAGGCGAATTTCACGTCGTCGGTCAAACACAATCCGGAAGAGTGGCCCCGGATGCAGAAGACGCACGAACGGCTGACGGGAAAGGCTGTCAAAGAGCAGCCTGACATCATCGTCTGGCCCGAAACGATGTTTCGCTGGGCCCTGCTCGAGACCCCCCCGGACCTTTCCGACGAACAATTGCAGGCGGCCCATCCGGATAAGCAGCTCGTGGAGATCCGGCGGGCGCAGCCGGGCGTGCGCCGCAAGCTGGCGACCCTGGCGCAGATGGCCGGTGCCGGGCTCGTCATCGGCCTCGAGCGGATCGACGTCGATCAAGATCACTTTCACGTCTACAACTCGGCCGTGCTGGTTCGCCCCGATGGCACAATCGGGGGACACTACGACAAGCTCCACCGCGTGGTTTTCGGCGAGTACATACCCCTCGTGGAAACGTTTCCCTGGCTGAAAAAACTCACGCCATTCGGCGAGGGCTTCGGCATCACGGCGGGCCGGGCGCCGGCCGCGTTCGAATACCAGGGCTTTCGCTTCGCGCCGATCATCTGCTTCGAAGACACTGTTCCGCAGGTTGTGCGGGGGATCGTCGACGCGACGCAGCAGGAATCCACTGCCGGCCCGAAACGGGTCGACTTTCTTGTGAACCTCACCAACGACGGCTGGTTCCACGGCTCAAGCGAGCTCGACCAGCACCTGATCACGGCGGCCTTCCGCTGCGTCGAGTGCCGCACGCCCATGGTGCGGGCCGTCAACACGGGCATCTCGGCGTTCATCGACGGCGACGGCGTGGTGCGGAAAAAAGCCGTGGGAGAAAAAACACATGCGGCGAAACTCGACGAAGCCGTCGTCGTCGACAACATCCCGCTCGATTCGCGGAAGAGCCTGTACCTGGCCGGCGGCGACTGGTTCTCAGCCTCGTGCCTCGTCTGCTGCGGCTTCGTCTGCCTGATGGCAATCTTCGGCCGCTTCCTGCCGGCGAAGGCTAAGCCCATCCCCGCGTGACGAGCCGGGAGTCGACGCGAGGATGGATGATCGAAGATGGAGGATGTCGGCTGGATCCGCCTCGGCACGCGTCTTCCTTCGTCTTCACGGAATGGACCGGCAGAATGTGTTTCAGCCACGGTTGAAGTGTGCAGAACCACGAAATACGCGAGCGACGCGCAATTGGCCTAACGAAAATGCGATCCACAGATTTATCAGATTTCCGCAGATGATCCTGATGCAGGGCCTCTTCAATCTGTGAAAATCTGCGCAATCTGTGGATATTCCAGATCGTCGCGACTTTACTATCCGTGGGATTGCCACGCCATCCGTGGGTTCATTCCAAAGGCAGGAAAGAAAGAGAACCGCGGATGACGCGGCTGGCTGCGCTCTACGACTTGATTCCGACTTCGCTCAGGGCCGCATCCAGGATCTTGATCGCCGTCTCGACTTCTTCGCGGGTGACGACCAGCGCGGGGCAGAAGCGGATCGAGCTTTCGCCGCAGCCCAGCAGCACCAGGCCCTTCGAGAAACACTTCTGCAGTACGGCGTCGCGTTCCACCGGCGCGCCTTCGCGGGTCTGGCGGTCTTTGACGAGATCGGCGCCGATCATCAGCCCCAGTCCCCGCACGTCGCCGATCAGCGCGTGCCGGGCCGCCAGCTCGCGCAAGCGCCCGATCAGAAACGCGCCGACATCGGCCGCGTTCTGCATCAGTCCTTCTTCGACGAGGGCGATCGTTTCCAGCGCCGCGACGCACGAGACGGGGTTGCCGCCGAACGTGCTGGCGTGCGCACCCGGGTCCCAGTCCATGATGTCGGCTTTGGCGATCATCGCTCCCAGCGGCAGCCCCGAGGCCAGCCCCTTCGCGCTGCACACGATGTCGGGCTCGACCCCCCAGTGGTCGATCGCCCACATCTTGCCGGTCCGCCCGATCCCCGACTGCACTTCGTCGGCGACGTACAGAATCCCATGCCGCTCGGTGAGGGCCTTCAGTTCCTTGTGATACTCGGGAGGCGGAACGATGTAGCCCCCTTCCCCCTGAATTGGTTCAACGATGATCGCCGCGACTTCTTCCGCCGGCAATGTCGTCTTAAAGAGTTTCTTTTCGAGGTGCGTTACACATTCCAGGGCGCACGACGGGTATTTCAGGTTGTAGGGGCAGCGGTAGCAGTTGCCGTAGCCGACGTGCGTCACTTCGGGCAGCAGCGGCTCGAAGCGGCGGCGCTGCGAGACCTTGCTGGCCGTGAGCGACAGGGCCCCCATCGTGCGGCCGTGGAACGCGCCGTAGAAGGCAATGATGTGCTGCCTGCGCGTGTGGTAGCGGGCCAGCTTGATGGCCCCCTCGATCGCCTCGGCGCCCGAATTCGTGAACAGCACGCGCTTGGGGGATTTGCCGGGGGCGATCTCGGCCAGCTTGCGGGCCAGGTCTCGCAGCGGAGGATAGTAAAAGTCGGCCCCGCAGATGTGGATCAGCTTTGCCGCCTGCTCCTGAATCGCCTTCACGACCCGCGGATGGCAGTGACCCGTGGCGCACACGGCGATGCCCGCCGTGAAATCGAGAAACAGGTTGCCGTCCATGTCTTCGAGCACCAGTCCGTGCGCGTTCTTCACGGCCAGCGGATAGAACCGGGTGTACGAAGGCGAGACGAACCGCTCGTCGGCGTCGATCAGCGCTCGCGACTGCGGGCCCGGTGCGGGCGTGACGATTCGGGGAACCTGTTGAGTCGATGGGGTCATCGGGGCGCATCCTGCTTGCAGAGAATTGGCACAGCCTTGTCAGAGGAATTATAGCTGCGCCGTGAAAATGAGGAATGCGACAATTCGCGCGCGCCTTGCGAATTCGTAACTTGAAACCCGCGAATCACGCCCGGCTCTGAAGAAACGCTGTCAACCCAAGCCGTTCGCTTCCTTGTCGCTGCGCCCCTCAGGATGTATGTTGAGACGAGCGAAATGACGCCGCATCGACATCCGCGATGCCCCTGCCTGGTGTTGCCCCTGCCTAGTAATCGACAACGGGTTCCGTTCAACCTCGCCCCCGACGGCGCGCAGCCCGCCTGTTTTTCAGCCTACCGAGAGAGACTCCATGATCGGCAACCGAATCGTTTCGCGGCCTTTCGGCATTTTCTGCGGCGTTTTCTGCCTCGCGGCGGCCTGGTCGCAGATGGTCGCGGCCCAGGAGATCGATCCGCTCGACTGGCCCCATTGGCGCGGACCCGAAATGAACGGCATCTCCCGCGAAAAAGGGTTGCCGAATTCGTGGTCTCCCGAAGGCGAAAACCTGATCTGGAAGAGCGCCGAATTGGGGACCCGCAGCACGCCGATCGTGATGCGCGGCAAGCTGTATGTTCTGTGCCGGCACAATCCCGATACGGTCACCGAAGGCGAGAAAGTCGTCTGTGTCGACGCCGCCACCGGCGCGAAAGTCTGGGAGAACTCGTTCAACGTGTTCCTCACTGACGCCCCCGCCGAGCGCGTGGGCTGGTCGTGCGTCTGCGGCGACCCGACGACGGGCAACGTGTATGCGCTGGGGCTGTGCGATTACTTCCAGTGCCTCGACGGCGCGACCGGCAAGACGATCTGGTCGCACTCGATGAGCGAAGAATACGGCATGATCAGCACCTACGGCGGCCGCACCAACATGCCGCTGGTGTTCGATGATCTGGTGATCATCAGCGGCGTGATGACGGGTTGGGGGGAATACGCCGTGCCGGCGCACCGCTTCGTGGCCTTCGACAAAACGAACGGCCAGGCGGTCTGGATCAGCAGCACGCGCTTGCGGCCCCTCGACACCACCTACAGCTCGCCCGTGCTGGCCAACTTCAACGGCCAGATGGCGATCGTGTTCGGCTCGGGGGACGGCTCGGTCTACGCCATGCAGCCCCGCACCGGTAAGATCTTATGGACCTATGACGCGTCGCTCCGCGGCATCAATACGACCCCCACCGTCGTTGGCAACAGCGTCTTCTGCGGGCACGCCGAAGAAAACGTGTTCGATACAACGGTGATGGGGGCCCTGTTCGCCATCGACGGCACTGGAACCGGCAACGTCACCAAGACCAAGGAGCAGTGGATCAAGCCCACCGTAATGCTGGGCCGCGCGGCGCCGCTGTTCGTCAACGACCGGTTGTACATCGTCGACGACGGCGCCATGCTGTCGGTCCGCGATTCCAAGACCGGCAACGAAATCGGCAAGCAGAAGCTCGGGACCGGTGAAGTCTTTTCGAGCCCGCTTTACGCCGACGGCAAGATTTACTGTGCGATCCGCTCCGGAATTACGGCGATTCTCGAGCCCACCGAGAAGGGGGTCAAGGTCGTCCACAAGCAGCGATTGGAAGGGGACTTGATCCACGGTTCGGCGATCGCGTCGCACGGGCGCGTCTATATTCCCACCAGCGACGCGCTGTACTGTATCGGCAACAAAGACCAGGCGCCGGTGGCCCCCGATCCGCGCCCCGCAGTGCCCGAAGAAGCTCCCTGGTCGGCCGATCGCACGCCGGCCCAGTTGCAGTTGACTCCCGTCGAATCTCTGCTGCGTCCCAAGGCGGGCCAGAGCTCCGGGCAGACCCAGACGATCGGGTTCCGCCTGTTCAACGCGAACGGCCGGTATCTCGATTCGAAGTCGGTCAAACCGGTCTACGAGCTGAAAGGGCCCGGCAAGATCGAGCCCTCCAAGGAAGCGGGCAAAGAAAACCAGGTTGTCTTCACGCCCGACCCGAACGCCGGGCACGCCGCCAGCTTCGTCACAGCCAAAGTCGGAGAGCTGACCAGCACGGCCCGTATCCGCACTGTTCCGAATTTTCCCTGGAGCTTCGACTTCTCGAACGGCAAGATCCCCGAAACGTGGATCGGCTCGGCCTACCGCCACATTGTGCTCGACGACGACCTCTTGCAGTCGCTCAAGACGCAGAACCCGCGCGCGGCCCAGCTCTACATTTACCTGACGACCGCATTCGTGAACGGGAACGCGCCCACGATCAAATTCCAGGACGCCGGCCCCCGCCAGGCCTGGAACGACCTGCTTCGCTACTTCGACCTCAGCGACGAAGGCAAGCCCGCGACAATCGACGACGCGAAAAAGGAATTCGATGCCGGCCTGGAGCTGCTGGCCAAGGAAAAAGTCATCGAGAAATGGGACTGGTCGCAGGATGCCGCAGGAAATCTGGAACTGACGGTGAACCGCGGTTCGCGCGGTATCGCGGGTAATGCCGTGATGTGCAAGATCACGACGATCCCGAAAGGGACCCGCAGCCAGGGCTGGATGGGGCAGACCCATCTGCACGACTACACGATTCAGGCCGACGTGCGCGGCACCGTCCGCAACAACAAGATGCCGGCAATGGGAGTCATCAACCAGCGGTATACGCTGGCGCTCGAAAGCGACGTCGAGTTCGAGGGCCAAGGAGCGATCCCGGCACTGCAAATCCGCTCGTGGGCGTCACAACTTGATTTGCGTTTCGCCAAGAGCATTCCGTTCGCCTGGAAGTACGACGCTTGGTATACGCTGAAATTCCAGAGCGAAAACAAGGACGGCAAGGTCACGCTCCGCGGAAAGGTCTGGCCGCGCGGCGAAGCCGAGCCGGCCGACTGGACGATCGAAGGCACCGACGAAACCCCGAACGTCACCGGCAGCCCCGGACTGTTCGGCAACGCCGGCAACGCCGAAGTGTTCGTCGACAACGTGAAGGTGACCGCTAATTAGATTTCGGAGGTGGGACTTCGGATTTCGGATTTGATTGTGTCCAACTGCCTCGTTTGCCCCGGAGCCGGGCACCGCCGCGGATAGCGGTGGTCCGACAGCGCGTGGCGCCCCCGCGGTGACATCGAAGGCACGACGATCTGCACGGCAACTTCCGATTTCAGAAAGCCTGCCTCCCAACTACAATTTGATCTGCGGCTAACAAAACTTCCTGTTTGAATCTCCGTCAAAACCCGAATTCCCAAATCCGAAATCTCTTCCGGAACTTTGACATGAAATCGATCGTTCGAATCTCCTCGGGCCTCGTGGCTTCTCTGGCGATCGCCTGTGCTTCCATCGCCCCGGCGGCCGACGACGCCTACGACCCGATCGCCGAGGCGGCCAAGGTGCTCGCCAAGATGAACGTGAAGCCTGGCGACAGTCCGCAGATGGGCCTCAGCGGATACCGCAACAACGTCAGCCCCGCCAATAAGAGCATTCCTACCGAGTGGGACGTCTCGTCGGGCAAGAACATCAAGTTTACCGTCAAGCTTGGTTCGCAGACCTACGCCAGCCCGGTTATCGCCAACGGCAAGATCTTCGTCGGCACGAACAACGCCAACGGCTACATCAAGCGCTACCCCGCCAAGGTCGATCTGGGATGCCTGTTGTGCATCGACGAAGCGACCGGCAAGTTCCTGTGGCAGCACTCGAACGAAAAACTCCCGCAGGGGCGAGTCGTCGACTGGGAACAGCTCGGCATCTGCTCGAGCCCCTACGTCGAAGGGGACCGGCTGTGGTACGTGACCAACCGCGACGAAATCACCTGTCTCGACATCGAGGGCTTCCTCGATGGCGAGAACGACGGCCCGTTCAAGTCTGAGCCGAACAACAATAAGGACGAAGCCGACATCATCTGGAAGGTCGACATGATGGGCAAGCTGGGCGCGTCGCCTCACAACGCGTGCAGTTGCTCGGTGACGGCCCTGGGCGACGTGCTGTTCGTGAGCACATCCAACGGCGTCGACGAAGCGCACAAGGTGGTGGCCCAGCCCAACGCCCCCAGTTTTCTGGCGATGAACAAGAAGACCGGCGAAGTCCTGTGGACCGACAAATCGCCCGGCAGCAATATCATGCACGGGCAGTGGTCGTCGCCCGCGTGCGGCGTGCTGGGGGGCGTCGAGCAGGTGCTGTTTGCCGGCGGAGACGGCTGGCTCTATAGCTTCGAGGCCAAAGGCGAAGGCGGCAAATCCAAGCTGCTCTGGAAATTCGACTGCAATCCTAAGCCCTCGGTCTACAAGCTGGAACGGGCTACCCGCAATCCGATCATCGCCAGCCCCGTGATTTACGACGGGTACGTGTACCTGGGCGTCGGCGAAGACCCCGAGCACGGCGAGGGGACGGCCCACTTGTGGTGCATCGATCCCACCAAGCGCGGCGACGTCAGCCCCACGCTGGTTTTCAACAAGAAGGACCCCAAGACGCCGATTCCCTACAAGCGCGTGCAGGCCTGCGACGAGAAGGCGGGGGACTTCGAGCGCGACAACGAAAACTCGGCGATGGTCTGGCACTACGAAGGCAACAACAAGAAGAAATTCGAAGAGACGATGCACCGCACGATCAGCAGCACGACGATCAAGGACGGTCTGGTCTTTGTTTCCGACGAAAGCGGCCTGTTCCACTGCATCGACGCCAAGACCGGCAAGGCCTACTGGACGCACGACATGCTGGCCGCGTCGTGGTCGACGCCGCTCGTCGTGGGAGACTACGTCTATATCGGCGACCAGGACGGCGACATCACGGTGTTCAAAGTCTCGAAAGTGAAAGAGCAGGTCTCCGAGCAGAACATGGGGATCCCGTTGTTCAACACGCCCGTCGTGGCCAACGGCGTCCTGTACATCGCCACGTTCAATACGCTGTTCGCGATCCAGCAAGGCGCCAACGCCAAACCAGCCGCCGCAGCCGGGAACTGACCCGACTTCGTTTCCTTTCGGATGAACGTGCATGCAGGTTGAGGCCCACGCCAAAAACCCTGATTCGGCCGCGCCGCCGGCGGCCGACCTGCACCGGCTCAACGGACGTCTGCCGGCGTTCGATTATCAGCCCCGCACGCGCGTCGTGTTTGGCCCGGGCAAGATCGCCGAGCTGGGCAATTTGAGCGCCGAGCTGGGGGCCAAACGAGTTCTGCTCGTCACCGACCACGGCCTGGAAGACGCCGGACACCCGCAAAAGGGGATCGCCGCCCTCGAATCGGCGGGACTTTCGGTCGCCCTCTTCGACGACGTCCAGCCCAACCCCACCACCGACGACGTCGACCGGGGTCTGGCCATCGCCCAGGGGGCGCAGATCGACCTGATCGTCGGAATCGGCGGGGGGAGCAGCATGGACTGCGCCAAGGGGATCAATTTTCTGCTTACGAACGGCGGCCGCATCGAAGATTACTGGGGCGCCGGCAAAGCCTCCCGCCCCATGCTCCCCATGATCGCTGTCCCCACGACCTCGGGCACCGGCAGCGAAGCCCAGTCGTACGCGCTGATCGCCAGTGCGAAAGCGCACATGAAGATGGCGTGTGGCGATCCCAAGGCCGCCTGCCGGATCGCCCTCCTCGATCCCGAGCTGACAATCAGCATGCCCGCGTCGGTCACCGCGGCGACCGGCATCGACGCCTTGAGTCACGCCGTCGAATCGTACGTGTGCACGCGCCGCAATCCCGTGTCGCAGCTCTTCAGCCGGCAGGCCTGGCAGCTTCTGTCAAAGGGCTTTCCTGCCGTCGTTGCGGCGCCGCAGAACGGCGACGCGCGGGCACAAATGCTGCTCGGGGCGCACCTGGCCGGCGCGGCGATCGAAAATTCAATGCTGGGTGCCGCGCATGCCCTCGCCAATCCGCTGTCGGCCCACTTCAACGTGACGCATGGCGTGGCGATCGCCGTCATGCTGCCGCACGTGATTCGCTTCAATGCGTCGTCGTGCCCGAAGCAGTACGGCGAGCTGGCGGCCGACGCGG
>JACQFH010000657.1 GCA_016200145.1 Planctomycetia bacterium
ACCTCTTGCGCGATCCCGAAGGGCCGGCCCGGTTCCCATTCCCGGGACTCGAGCTGATCGGCGAAGCCCGGCGCGAGGTCACCGAAAAAGGGAAGAAGAGACTCGAAATTGAACTGACTCTGCGCGTCGCCGGCGGTTCACGCGGCGAAACCGTGTCGATCTGGATTCGGGTCGACCCGGCATCAAAGCTGCCCGACTCGTTCGCCATGCTGGCCGATGACGGGAAGCGCTACACCGCGACCATCGATTATCCCGAACAGGGGCCCGCCGATATCTACGGGCTGGGGGCTCCGCGAAACGCGAAGGTGGTCGACCGCTCGCTGCCGGAAGAGGTCGTGCGCGTGATGGCCGAGCTCAAAGCAGGCCGGCGCGAATTCGGCGATTACAGTGCGTTCGTCGTGGAAGAACGGCTGCTGCCGACCAATTATCTGCCGATGACGATGGTCTACCGCGTGCAGCGGAAGGGGGAGAAATGGCGTATCGACGAACTGCGCCCGGGACGGCTCGAATGGGCCCCGCCGGCCGACGCCGATAAAGCCTGGTGGAGCGAGCATCACGAAGAATTCAAATTCATCCCACGGGTGATCTGCGACGGCAAGGTCTACTGGGACTACTATTTTCGCGACGAATGGAAGCCCGGCGTGCCGATCCCCAAACCGGGGAAGCCGAATGCGATCGGGCAGACGGTCGGCCCGAATCAGTTCCTTGGCCAGGCTGACGACCCGGTCCTGCCGTTCTGGTGTCAGGATCTGCTCCCGGAGTATGCCGGGCACCCGTCGGCGGGTCTCTGGGAGCCCGCCGGCGACCGCGAGTTTCTGGTCGACGCCAAAGCCAGCGGCGGACCGCCCGAAACGATCCTGTTTCGGGGGCGCGACCCCATCTCGCCGGCGGGAATGATTGCCGACCACTTCCGTTCGTGGCTCGATCCTGCGGCCGATCATCTCTCGATGCGGACGGAAATCCGCATCCACGACCGGAATGACATCACGAAGGTGGCGTACATCGATTCCCACGTCGTCGAGGCTCGCGAGAAATCTCCGCAGGGGCGCTGGTATCCGCTGCAAGTCCGGCACATCGCGCACAACGGCCAGCATGAGCTGGTTCGGAAGTTCTTCGTCGACTTCGAGGCGAAGCTTGCGGATGAGCTGTTTCAGCCGCTGGAGTGAATTTCACGTAGCGGCCGCTCTGCGTCGGAAGGGATAGAACCAGACGCCATAGGGAAGAAACCTGACCGGCGAAGGCTGCGGAAATCGCCGCGGGTTGCGCAGCTCCCAGGCGTAGTTTTGCCGCAGCACCTCGAGCGGAACGCAGGCCGCGGTTGCGTCGCGGGGCGTCGCGCGCCGCGTATTCCACAGCTCGATACTGCCCACCAGCAGGCCGGTCGGCAGCGACGACGTGTCGAGCCCGTGCTTTTCCGCTGCGACTTCTGCGGCCGGCAGACTTGAGAATTTCTTCGATGCGTAGAGGTAGATTGTTCCCCGCACCTGCGTGTTCGTCGTCCGTACTTCAATCGTTTTGACGCCCCGCAGGATCAACTCGACCCAGGGCTGCCGCACTCCCAGGGAGATGATCTCGGGATCGGGATGGAAGGCGGGAAAGGCCATTATCCTTGATGCTGTTTGAATTCGCACCGGAAAATTCCGCGGCATCGTAACACGCGCGCGTTGTTAGAGACAACCGGCCTCCAATGCTATCCGTGGGTTTGCCACGCCATCCGTGGTTCATTTGTTGATCGGACGAGAATCGGAGCCACGGATGAAACACGGATAAAACACGGATACGAACGAAATTGCGTAAATCCGTGTTTTATCAGTGTTCAATCCGTGGCTGAATTTTTCCGTAGAGCGCCGTCCGGGAGTATTAGTAGCCCGACGCGTCAGCGAGGGAGCGAGTCACACCGTCGGACAACCGCTATTCGCGGCCGTGCCTGGCTACGGGTTAAGCGAACCGGTGCGAGCAGTCGCTCACCGGTGCCGGTTCCAGGCCAGGGCCAGCGGGGTGAGCGCGATCGGCGCGAGGGCCAGGGCCGCGAAGCCGACAACAAGCACCTGCACGGGCAGCGTCCTGCCGCCGTGCAGATTCCAGTCGAGCGCCAGGAGCGCGACGGCGGCCACCCAGGCTCCGGCGGAGGCGTAGACGGTCTGCGATTGGACCATCCGTGTCCGCCGGGCCGCAACGAAGGCCCACGCCGTGATCAGTAGAAAAACCACGGCGTAGCATACGAGAACGGTCTGATGAAACCGCAGCCGATCGGCCTCCGCGACGGCCCACTTTTCGAACATGATCAGGCCGATGAACAGGGTGGGGATGCCGCAGACCAGCGACGCCAGCAGCGGCGTCCTGCCGCACAGCAGAACGCTGGCCACGACCGCGGTCGTCAGCCAGGAACCGGCCAGGATCGCCGGCAAATGCCACCACTGCATTTCCGGGGGGAGAAACCTGGAGGGGAGGGCGCCGGCCGCCCAAAGAATGAATGACAAGAGCGCCGCGGCCACGCACCACAGCAGCCACGACCCGATCACGTTCCAGGCGATGACCTTGAGAATGATCCGCGACAGATCGGTATTGGTGATCGGTCGCGCGGCCAGGAACTGCCCCATTTCGAACTTTCCGTCCGCAGGACCGGTGCAACCGATCACGAGACCCATCACGAAACCCAGGATCGGCAGGCCATGACCCGCCAGCAGACATCCCTCGTGCAGCAGCGCCACATTCCGGTTGAACAGCGCCCAACTGCACAAGCCGACCAGCATGGCAAAGCCGGCCATCGCGGGCATGGCGCCCTTCTGACGCCATTCGAACCAGAACTGCGCCGCCTGGGGTGAGCGAAACGGCAGCCCCTTCGCCGGCGCGGGATCGAACAGCCGTTCGAACCAGAGCAGCAGGTCGGTGCGCAGCGCCTCGCCGCACCGGTCGCGACGAACGGCCTCGACCGCGACCACGTACGAAAGCACCGCGACCGCCAGCAGGGTCAGCATTTCAGCGGGCGTCACCTCGCGCCAGATGTGGACCGGTCGGTTGAAAACCACCCCGTAGCGCGACTGATACCAGACCCCAAGGCCTCCCCCGACGACCGACACGCCCGGCAGCAGCCAGGCCGACTTCTCTGTCAGCCACACCACCGCCTGCACGGCCGCCAGCGCGCACGTCAGAAACAGCGACGGTCCCCACACGGGCCAGTCGAGAGGGAATGCGGCATTCAGGGCCGCCGTGCTCACGGCCGATTCGGCGAACATCACAGCCATTCCCGGCAGCATCTGCCAGGCGACTAAAGTTGCGGTCGAAACCGGAAATGCGTACAAGCGCGACGGGCGGCCTTGAGCCGCCATGATCGCCGCTCCGAAGATGACGGCGTTCATCAGCGTCGCGACGACGTGAATCACGAGCACGCTTTCTTCCGCCAGGTCGAGGGGCCCCTCGTGGTGCAGCGCGGTAAGAATCAGTGCCGGCAGCGCATTGGCGCCCAGCAGCGCACCCGGCAATCCCCACTGCCCGTTTCGGAACAGCTCCCAGGTCGTGGCCAGCGGAATAGTTCGCATGTTCAATTCCTGATTCCCGTCTTCCTCAAGCCTCAAGCCTCACTCCTCAAGCCTGATCACCGATGCCGGTTCCACGCCAGGGCCAGCGGCGCCGCGGCCCCTGCCGCAAAGGGCAGCGCGAACATCCCGGCCATCATCACCAGATGTGCCGGTTCGAGCGGACCAATCAGAAAATAGATTCCTGCGCCCACGGCGCACAGCGCCAGCCATCCGGCGAGGGCCAGACCGCAGGTCTCTGCCTCCACTTGTTTGCGCCGCAGCGCAACGGCCCAGACAGCAGCAGTGCCTGCCAGGCCGGCAACTCCCGTGAGACATTGCCAGACCACGGCAGGCAAGACCGACGCACTTCCGGAATTCGCCCGCTCCGCCAGAAACAGCATCACCAAAAAAACCGGCACGCCGCCGGCCACAAAACCAATCAGCAGCGCTTGCCGGCCCGTCAGCACGAGCGACGCTGCCAGCGATAGAGCAACCCACGCGTCCAGCAGGGCAATTCCGAACACGACGCCGGCGTACCACAATCCGAGGTTGTCCAGCGCCCCCGAGAACTTGCCGTGGACGGTCCACAGATCGAGAACCGGCTCCAGACCCTGGTCGAAGCGCAGCAGGACGGTCCCCGCGACCATGGCCAGACACCACATCCCCCACGTCGCCAGCAGCGCGGCGCCCGACGCCCGCAGTATGGCCGCCGACAGCGCGGCGTTGGTCGCCGGGCGCGTCGCCAGAAATGTGCCGCATTCGGGATTCGCGCCGGCCGGATCGAGATGCCCGATCACGAGTCCCGCGAGCAGCGCGATCGGCGCCAGCCCTTTCCCGTACCCGAAACAACCATGCAGCAGCTCGTAGGTGCCCCTGTCGAACTGCTTCAGGAAAAACCCCGTCAGCAACAGCGCGGCGAACACGATGAACGTGGCCGGCAGAATCATTCCCTTTTGTTGCCATTCGAACCAGAACTGGGCGCGACGGCTGTCGCGGAATGGCTGCCGGAAAACTGGCGAGCGTTGAGCAAATGCCGGTCGCCACGTGAACGCCGCCAGCGGTGCCACATCCCCCCGCCTGGTGCGCGCGATACTGACCAGGCCCAGCAGATACGCGCCGCCGGCCAGCAGTGCGAGGAAAATCGCCTCGGCGAGCGATACGTATTGCCACAGCATGGAAGGTTCCAGAAACGAGCTGCCCCCATAGCGGCTGCAGAGCCAACCCACGAGGAAAATTGCAGCCAGGCTCCAGCACACGATCCGCCGGAAATGATTCGCCCCGACCGCCAGCGACAGCGACTTGATCACTCCGAGCGTGGCCGCGAGAAACAGCGCCGGGCCCCATACCGGCCAGCGCACGCCCCAGCCCGCATCGAGCAAACCGACGGTTGCCAGGTAAATGGCGCCGACGCCGATCATTCCCGGCAACAGCGCGCAGGCGGCAATCCAGCGGTTGGAGACCGGCAACAGAAACATCCGCGCGGGATTTCCGGCGGCCGAGAGCACCGCCGCGGCGCTCGACGTGAACACGATCCACAGCAGCACCAGGTGCAGCGACCGGCCCGCCTGCGATTCGAGCAGCCCCGCGCCGGGCAGCGTTTCGTACACGATCGCGGCGGTTCCCAGCGCGGCCGTTTGCGCTGCCGCCAGCTTCCACCAGCCACGCCGCAGTTCGTCGCGCAAGAGCGCGGCGAGCGGCTGAACGCGAAATGTCGTGAATGTTCCGGTCATGCGTTCACGGCCTGATGCGCGTCACGAAAATCTCATCGAGGCTCAGGGCGTCGTCGCCGACGACCTGCGCGCCGATCGCCTCGGCGGCGCGGCGAAGCTGTTCGCTCTCGCCGCTGCAGACGTATGTCCATTCCTCTCCCTGCCCCGTCGACGACAGGGCGCCCACCAGCGACGGCGCCCGCTCCAGCGCCTGACCGAACCGCAGCGTCACCCGGCGATGCGTGTCTTTCACTTCATCCAGTGGCGCCGTGAGCAGCACCCGCCCCTGGTGGATGATCGCCACCCGGTCGGCGACCCGCTCGACTTCGTCCAGCAGGTGCGACGAAAAGAGCACCGTCCGCCCTTCGTCGGCGATCGTGCGGATGATCGCCCCCAGGATGTCGCGTCGGACGACGGGGTCGAGCCCCGACGATGGCTCATCGAGCACGAGCAGCTCGGGCCGATGCGCCAGCGCCACCAGCAGCCCGGTACGCGCCCGTTGCCCGCGCGACAGGTTCTTGACCTTGGCCAGCGGGTCGAGGTCGAACGCCACGCGCAGTTCTTCGGCAAACTTTTCGTCCCACGTGGGAAAGAACGCCTGCGTGTACCGCATCAGCTCGCTCACCCGCATCCAGTTGGGCAGGTCGCGGTCTTCCGACAGGTAGCCGATGCGTCCCAGCGTGCCCACCGGGTTTTTCACCGGGTCGAGCCCGAACACGCTCACCGACCCGGTCTGGTCCTTGAGCATCCCCAGGATGTGCTTGATGAGCGTCGTCTTGCCGGCGCCGTTGCCGCCGATCAAACCGAACACACCGCCGCGCGGCACGGTGAGGCTGACGTCGTCGAGCGCGGTCTTGTCGCCAAACCGCCGCGTGACGCGATGGATCTCGACGATCGGGGGAGTCGCAGAGGGAAAAGGTTCAGACATGGTTTATTCCTCGGTGGCATTCCACTGGGTCATTCCACTGGGTCATTTCAGGGTGTTCATTCTTCCGGGCTGGCCGGTTTCAGGACGGCGTGACGATTTTCGATGAGCTTCAGCAGGTCGTCTTTGGGGATATCCATCTGCCGGGCTTCGGCGATCAGGGCGTCGACCCGTTCGGTCAGAATCCGCACGCGCTCGCGGCGGGCGAGGGGCGATCCCTGGTCGGAAACGTACGTGCCGGCCGTACGCCGCTTTTCGACGAGCCCGGCCGATTCGAGCTCGCGGTAGGCGCGGGCGACGGTGTTGGGATTGACGATCAGCCGCTCGGCGAGGACGCGAATGGGGGGCAACTCGTCGCCCGCCTTGAGTCGTCCGGACGCAACCTGGTACTTGACCTGGTTGACGATCTGCACGTAGATCGGAACGCCGTCGTTGGCCGAGATGTGGATTTGCACGCGTTTCGCCCGTTGAGAGAGCCGACGGCGAGCGCCGTCACTTGTATTAATTCAATAATACAAGTCGCGTGCTGCGCGTCAAGCGCAAAATCCGGAATCTTGTTTTTTGCGCCGGAGCTCTGCCTGGGACCGAGGTCAATCATGAGAGCAGTGTCAGCAGCAAGTTGTCGTGCGGATACGGGTGGCCTTTGTGCTGGACGTACGCTTCGCCGAACGCAACGCCGATTTCCTGGCCGCGCTTGGCGCTCCACTTGCGGCAGCTTTCGAGGTATTCGTCGATGCCGTGCTGCTGCAAGAGCCAGTTCCGCTGGCTGGCGTGGCAGGCGAGCATTTTGAGCTTGAGCTCGAACGTCGCCGAGACGTCGACGATGAACTCCGGTTTCTGCGGGTTGCCGAAATAATCGATCCCCTCGATCGCATCCACATAGTAAAGGTGCGGGATCCTGGCGATCACGCCGGCGGGCTCCCATTGCCCGGACTTGTAATTGGGGATCGGCGCGGCGAAGCAGGCGTCGCGAACGAGCCGGCTCGTCATTTCATGGTCGCTCATGTAGTCGACCGGCGGGGCGGTGAGCACAAGATCGGGGCGCGCCCGGCGGATGGCTTCAGTCACCCGCCGGCGGCCATCGTTGTCGTGCATGATCCCCAGATCGGTGAACTCCAGGCAGAAGTAATCGGCCCCCAGCAGATCGGCGGCGGCGCGGGCCTCGGCGCGGCGGACTTTCGAGATCTCGGCGGGGCCCAGCTCGGCGCTGCCGCAGTCCCCCGCCGTCATCGTCACAATCGTCACATGGTGCCCAGCCTGCGTGAGCCGGGCGAGCGTGCCGGCGCATTGGAATTCGACGTCGTCGGGGTGCGCATGGATCGCCAGAATGCGGTGTTTTGGGGCCGAGGCAGCCATTGAAATCTCGCCGGATGGAGTGGTGTCGCGCAGCCGTTCGCGCTAAAATGGAAGTCATGTCAGAGGGCTAATTCGGGGCGATTATATGAAAGCCGTTCGTTCGATGACCACCGTTCGCACTCCGCCCCGGCGCAAATTGTCGGGTTCGTCGCAGTACCTGGAGCACACGAAACTTCCAACGCTGATGCTGCACAACGCAGCCGAAGTCGACAAGCACGTCGCGCTCGAAGTCGAAAGCCTGATCCGCGTCAACAATTCGGCAGGCGTCCCTACGGTGCTCGGCCTGCCGACCGGCTCGACGCCGATCGGCGTGTACCGCGAGCTGATCCGTCTGCACCGCGAAGAAGGGCTCGATTTCTCGCAGGTGGTGACGTTCAATCTCGATGAATACTACCCCATCGCGCCCAGTTCGATCCACAGTTACAACCGCTGGATGCGGGCCAACTTCTTCGACCATGTGAACATCCCGGAAGACAATATCAATATTCCCCGGGGCGATCTGCCGGCTGAAGAGGTTGATTCCTTCTGCGACGAGTATGAGCTGGCGATCGAGCGGGCGGGTGGCATTCAATTGCAGCTCCTGGGGATCGGACGCACCGGACACATCGGCTTCAATGAGCCCGGCAGCTCGCGCAACAGCCAGACGCGGCTGGTGACCCTGGATCCGCAGACCCGCTCCGACGCCGCCAGCGGTTTCTTCGGCGAAGAAAACGTGCCGCTCCAGGCGATCACGATGGGTGTCGATACCATCCTGCAGTCGAAGAAGATCATCATCATCGCGCTCGGCGAGCACAAAGCCCCCATCGTGCGCCAGGCGGTGGAAGGCGAGATTTCGGAAGAAGTCACCGCCAGCTTCCTGCAGAAACACCCCAACGCCGTGCTGGTCGTCGACGAGGCGGCCGCCGGGCAATTGACCGCCGTGCAGACCCCGTGGCTGGGGGGCCGCGTCAACTGGACGCCGCGCCTCGAAAAGAAGGCCATCATCTGGCTGGCGCAGCAGGCGGGCAAGCCTTTGCAGCGCCTGTGCAGCAGCGACTTCATGGAGCATCATCTGCACGAGCTGTTGCGCGAGAAGGGGCCGATCGAGGCGATCCGCCAGCGCACGTTCGACAGCCTGCTCAACGGAATCTGCACGAAGCCGGCCGGCGAGCAGAAGCAGACTGTGCTCGTTTTCAGCCCGCACCCCGACGACGACGTGATCTCGATGGGTGGCACGCTGATTACGCTGGCCGACCAGGGGCACGACGTGCACATCGCCTACCAGACGAGCGGCAGCCTGGCGGTGTTCGACCACGACGCGCTGCGGCACCTCGACTTCGTGCGAAATATGAATGCCATCTTCGGCCTCGAGACCGACCGCACCCGCGACCTCGACGCTCGCTTGCGCGGCGGGATCGCCAACAAGCAGCCCGGTGAGCCGGACCTGGCCGAGGTGCAGCAGATCAAGGCGCTGATTCGTCAGACTGAGGCGACGACGGCTGCCGACGCCGCCGGCGTGCCGGTCGAACGGCTGCACTTCCTGAACCTTCCCTTCTACCAGACCGGCAAGGTCGAGAAGGCGCCGATCACCAGCGCCGACGTCGAGATTATCGTCAACCTGCTGCGGAAGCTGCGCCCGGCACAGATCTATGTGGCGGGGGACCTGTCGGACCCGCACGGCACGCACCGCATGTGCGCCCGGGCCGTCGTGCAGGCGCTCGAAGCCGTCGCCGGCGAGGGGCTCTCTCCCGAAGTCTGGCTGTACCGCGGCGCCTGGCAGGAGTACGAACCGCACGACATCGAGCGGGCCGTGCCCCTCAGCCCCGAGCTCGTCGAGCGGAAGAAGCAGGCGATCTTCCGGCACGAGTCTCAGAAAGACGCCCCCCTCTTCCCCGGCGCCGACAAGCGCGAATTCTGGGTGCGCGCCGAAGAGCGGACAAAGCACACCGCCGCGATCTACAACCAGCTCGGCCTGCCGGAGTTCTACGCCCTGGAGGCGTTCATGCGGTACAACGGGCAGTTGTAGGGGAAGTCGAAGGGGTCAGAAGGGTCGAAGAGTGTGAGATGTCCGGTCAAGGATCAACGGGCAATGTGATCGCGGCGCTGGCGAGCTTTTTCGTCGCTGGACTCGGACAGCTCCTGCAGGGCCGGTTGTTGATGGCCGCGATTCAATTCTGCCTGGCCGGCGTGCTGTGGTTTTTCTGGCTGGGCTGGATTATTCACCTGTGGTCGATTATCGACGCGGCCCGCTGGAAAGCACCGGCGTAAATCCTACAGGCTGAGGTTACCGATCATGCCCGACGCAAATCCGCATGACGGCGCATCGGTGATCTGCCCGATGTGCGGCGGCACGCTTACGGAATCATCCGCATTGTGTGGCCACTGCGGCGAAGCCATCGCCAAAACCAGCGCTGCCGTTCGTGGATTCCGCTGGCGGCTTATTCCAACCGCGCTGCTTGCGTGTTATGCGACCGTCATGACATTGGGCGGTGTGCTGTCGATGGCCGTGAGCGCGTTCGCAAGCACGACGTCCCTGACATCCTGGATTGCGCACGGCATTTTCGGGATTGGCAGTGGACTTCTGTCCGGCTTTGCTGCCTTCGCATGGTGGAAGGGTCGATGGCGCATCGCAGTGGCGTTGACGGTGGTTACTTATCCAATCAGCCTGCTGATGCTCTGGCTGTCTGGAGAATTGTAAAGTCTCGCCTGCGTTTGCGAATTCCTATTGGCATCAGCCAAAACGACAGTGTGATCACAGTCGCGTGAATCGGACCAGCACCAGGCAAACCACGACGGCGCCGTACACGAACATTCCCCAGAAACTCGGATCGCTGGCAGGGAAAGTCTTCTGTCCGAACGGCTGCTCGCCAAAAACGAGATAGGCCAGGAGAGCCACCAGACCGATTGCGAAGATCAAGAACCCGCGCCGCGCGTTGTGCCAGAACTGGTCGTTCATGAAAGAATTCCAGATGACGGCGCGATATGACTACTGCACCAGGCCCCGGGTCAGCTCCATGAAGGCGGTTTCCAGGTTCAGCTCTTCTTCTCGAAACAATACGAGCCTGAACTTGTTCTCCAAGAGCAGCGTCGGCAGGAAGCTGTAATCGAGAATCCCCTTCTTGAGAGTCACGACGATCAGGTCGGGAGCGCGGACCTCGACTTTCGCCACGTCGGCGTGTGTTTCCATCAGCTTTGCGGCCCGCTCGGGCTCGGCCGTGACGCGGATGTGCAGAATGATCGCCTGCCGCACCTGCTTCATGACTTCGTCGACGCGACCGTTCACGTACAGAATGCCCTTTTCGATGATGCCAACCTTGTTGCACACGTCGGCCAGTTCGGGAAGGATGTGGCTCGAGACCATGATCGTCTTCTTGAGCTCCCCCAGGCGCTTGAGGAGATTGCGGATTTCGATGCGGGCCCGCGGGTCGAGGCCGCTGGCCGGCTCATCCAACAGCAGCACCTGCGGCTCGTGCAGCAGCACGCGCGCCAGGCCAATGCGCTGCGTCTGCCCGCGCGAGAGCTGGTTCACCATCGCGTCGCGCTTGAACGTCATGTCGACCAGCTCGAGTTTTTCTTCACACACTTTACGCCGCGCGGGGCCGTTGATGCGGTACGCGGCGGCGAAGAACTCGAGGTACTCGATCACCTTCATGTCGTCGTAAACGCCGAAAAAATCGGGCATGAAGCCCACCAGGCGGCGGATTTCCTGCGGGTGCGTGTAGATCGATTTGCCGCACACGTAGGCTTCGCCGTAATCGGGATTGAGCAGCGTCGCCAGCATCCGCATCGTGGTCGTCTTGCCCGACCCGTTGGGGCCGATGAAACCGAACACGTCGCCTTCTTCGAGGAACAGGTCGACCTCGTTGGCGGCGATCAGGTTGCCGTAGCGCTTGGTCAGTTTCTTGGTCTCAATCACGGCGTGCCACCTGGAGGGGATTCGAGGTCCGTTCGTTCACTGGCTTTGGGAATCATTTTTTCCGGCGCTCGTTCGCGAATGACGACAGGCAGCACGATGCGCATCCACGTCTCGTGTCCGGTGGGCGTGACGGGTACGCCGTCGACGATGACCCGCGCCGCAGGGGCGGCGCGGCGGCCGACGAGCACGGCACGGCCCAGTTGCATCAGGTCGGTGAGCTCGAGCTCGCGCAGGGCCGCGTTCGCCAGTCCCGTGTAGCCTGTGCCTCCGGTCGCTTCGTGAAACGTGACCATCGCCACCTGCTGGCTGCGGTTGCGTCCGAGTGGATCGTACGGCTCGATGGTCGTGGTGATTTCCCCGCCGGACGCAATGTTGCCTTTCATGCGGCGCATCTGTCTTTCGCCCGTGAGCAGTGCCTTGAGTTCGCGCACGCCGCGGCCGCCGCGAAGCTGCCATTCCGCCCCCGGCTTGAGCGTGGCGTCGTCGGTCCCCGGGGTGTAAGCCCAGCCGCTGGCCACGAGCACACAATCTTCGAGCGGTTCATCGAGCAGCAGCTTGAGGCTCCCGCGAAGCTGGCCTGTCCCCAGGCTGACGAGGCGCGAGTCGACCACTGGCCGGGCCAGTTCTCCTATCCAGGTCGCCGAAACGCTTTTCGTTGACCAGTGGGCCACGGGAAGGTTCTCGAGCGACGCGGCGCCGGGAGCAAAACGATAGTGGCGGCCGCCGAAGCCCCCGGCTCCGGTACGGTACAAGCCCCCCACCGAGTTTTCGGGCACGCCCAGCCAGGCCATCTCGACCGGGGCCCCCGCCTTGACTGGCAGCGCGGCTGGCGCCGGCTCGACGGCGACCGAATACCGCCTGTGCTCGGGGCTGTAGATCGACGACCACGTGTTGTTCCGCGTCGTCCCGGAAGCCGTGTCGACGTCGACCAGATCGAATTGATTGACCGCGAGGCCCGGGCCGTTGACGCGGCCGGCCGTCCACGCGGCCAGCGCGACGGCGCCTGCAACCTGCACGGCGAATGTCAGCCAGGTGAGCTCCGGCCGGCGCAGCACGCGATGCACGAGCAGATAATCGAGCGGCCCGATCACCGCCACATACAGCAGAATCATTCCCATCACCGACCAGTACGAGGGGCGCGTCACCGCGGGAAAATCTTCGTGCGTCTGCTGTAACTGCGTCGCCAGGTCAGAGACGCCGACGTGCGTCAGTTGGCGGTTCGTCTTGCGGACGGCCGTGCCCGTGGCGCCCGCACGGGCGCCGCCGGCAATTCTCTGCAGAACCCGCGGCAAAGCCTTCCAGCCGGCCAGGGGCGGCGAGTCGAGATCGACGGCAACCAGCGTCACGCGCCCGAATCCGCAGGGCACACTCGCCACCAGCGGCTGCGCGCTGCCTGAATCCCGGACGAGGACGGCAGGCTGTTCGACCTTGCCGAGCCGGGCCGTGGGAATCGTTCCCGCCACTTTCAGCGGGA
>JACQFH010000658.1 GCA_016200145.1 Planctomycetia bacterium
CATCGACCAGCTCCGCGTCGCGCCAGGGCACAAGACGGTGCTCGTTTCACGGCAGGAATTACCCGACATCGCGGTCAGTCCCTGGCATGCCGCCGCGCTCGGCGCGTGGCTCGCGGGCCAGACCGATGTGGATTTGGACGCATAACAACCGATGTGCGTACTGTGACGGCACCAGGTATAATAGAGAGGTCGGCCCCTGCAGAATTCCTGCCGACAGAGGCCAGAGGACCCCGTGTGATGAAACTCCCCCTGCCAGCCCGCCGCGGCCTGTCGGTGATCGAAGCCGTCGTGGCGATCATGGTGCTCGCGTTACTGGCCGTGATCGCGCTGCCGGCGCTCGAGCGCACCCGGGGTGCGGCCCTGGGGAATCAGTCTCGCGACAACCTACGGCGGATCGGAATCGGCATGCACGCGTATCACACCGAGCACAAGTCGTTTCCGAAGTGATCTTACGAGAGCTTGGCCAGGAAGCGGCCTCCCGACAGAAACATGCCTTCGTCGCAGGGCTGGCACCATTCGATGCGAACGCTGTATTCGAATTCGCGCGTGTCGCTGGCCAGCTTGACCCGCACGTCGCCCGGCGAAACCGAGCCCTTGTGCAAAAGTCCAATGCCGGTGCGGCTGATCTCGCGCGTCATGGCGGCGATGACGTTGCCCCGCAGGGTCACCATTTCGGCCGGAACCGAGAGTTCGATCCGTTCGGCTTCGCGGTTGTGAGTCTCGTCGCAGGGCTCGATGCTCTCGAGGATCCGTCTCAGGTCGCCCAGCGTAGGCCGGCTCCAGGGATCTGCCGACATGGGATTTCTCTCCTGATTTCTCGCAAAAACGCGGGTTTGCCGTTTGTCCGCTGAAGTCTAGGTCAGAAACGATCGTCCCCTGCGAATTCGACCGGATAATTCTGCGGCAGCCCCTGTGGCGGGCACCGCCCGGGGCGCGCCTGACTTCTTTGCCGGGATTCGCGAATTGCATCAACTTTCGTGCAATTCCGTCTTGACGTGTTTTGCAAACTCTGCCATATACCCCCCCCTTCCTCCATCTCCCTCTCCAGAATTCCAGTCAGATACGAAACGGCCCCGCCCGGCGGCACGCCTGCGTCCGGCTCGCGCCGCACCAGATGTCCGCCAGAAAACCAGGAGCTTTCCGCCCGTGAACAAGTGGATGCTGATCCCGACGTTCGCCCTCGCAACGTGCGGCATTGTGGCGGCGCTGCCCTATGCCGCGGGCCAATCGGGGGGCGCCGGCCGTATCGGCCGTTCGGCACTGAAAATTGCCGTGATCGACATGTCCCGACTTCTCGAACAGTACAAAAAGGCCGACGACCTCCGCGACGAAGTGAAGGCGGCGAGCGAAGCCAGCAATGCGAAGCTCAAAGAAATCTTCAGCGAGGGCCAGGAACTGACCAAAGCCCAGCAGGACGGCAAGATCGACCCGGAAAGCCGCGAGTTCCGCGATCGGGAAAAGAAGATCTTTCAGCTCGAAAGCTACGTCAAATCGTTCAAGGCCTCACAGAAACGCGAGCTTCAATTCCAGGGGGCGCAGGCATCGCTCGAAGTCTACAACGACATTCAGCGCGCCTTGAAGCTGTTCAGCGATCGCAATGGAATCACAACGATCCTGAAAGTCGATCGTGCCGCATCCGGCAGCACCGATCTGCAGCTCATGGGGCGGACCCTCAGCCAGGACGTGATCTATCACCAGAACTGGCTCGATATCACCAGTTCGGTCGTCGCGTACCTCAATAAGCAATACGAGTCCACCGCCGGTGCTCAACCAGGCGCAGAGAACAAGCCCACCCGCCCCGCTCCGCAAACAGCATCCCCAAATCCTGCCAAGAAGCCCGCCGCCCCGTGACCCGCGTCGTTGCATCCGTCACAAACCGCAAAATCGAAAATCTCGGAAAATTCTTCCCAGTTTAGCTAATCCGCAAGGTTTTGTTCTTCCGAAAACTCATACAAGCGCAAATTGCGGCACGAGCGCCGCGGTTCGCGCATTCGCCCCAAACTCAGAACGAATCCATTATGGCTTGTCATTCTGGCATCCGGTTGGAGCAGTACATGAAGACGGCTAGAGTAAGTCTCTGCCTGGCGATCGTGCTCTCGTGGGCCCTTGCGAGTCCTGTCGCGGCGCAGCAGTCTCTGCCGCCGGGCCAGAACACGTTCGGCGGCTGGCCCGACGAGTCCATGCCGGGAACCGACGACATCCATACCCGAAGCATCTTCGACCAGCGCAACATTATGCTGAGGACCGATGGCGGCGACGGGACAGGATATCTGCGGGGTTACCAGACGATCGCCGCGTTCCAGCCGATTCAACTCGTTCCCGACGAATTCATCCTCTGGATGAGTCCCCGCGGATACGTCACCTTCAACTCGGGCAATTTCGCCGGCAACCTGGGCACGGGGTTTCGCTGGCTGAACCAGGAAACTCAGCGGATCTTTGGCGGCGGCGCCTGGTGGGACCACGATAACAACGGGCTCAATAACTACGACCAGCTCGGCGGCAGCCTGGAATGGCTCGGCAAATACTTCGACCTGCGCGCCAACGCATACGTTCCCACCAATCAAAACGTCCACCAGATTGCAAAATTCTTCAACAACAACAACGTCTTCATCCTGAACAACATCGGGGTCGGTCAAACGACGATCACCAACAGCGCCCTGCGAGGCGGCGATTTCGAGGCTGGCGGCGCCCTGCCCGGCATCGGCGACCTGGGACTGCGGACCTACGTCGGCGGGTACTATTACCAGGGCCCGGCCAGCGAGGGAGGCCTCTACGGCGTGCGCGCCCGCATCGAAGCTCTCGTCACCCAGGACATGTGGGGCACGGTGGCCGTCTCTCACGACCGGGTGTTTGGGACGAACGTGACTTGCGCCGCCACCTTCTACCTGTTTACCGGAAATGAAACTCAATGGTTCCGGCGCATCCCGATGGAAACTCGCCTGTACCAGCAGATGGAACGGCAATACCGCGTTGCCGTTCAGAAAAGCGTCGCCAACGACACCATCCTGGCGCTGCGGGCCGGTGGCACCGGCGGATCGGGCGGCCCGGTCGGCACCCCGATCAACGTTCTGCACGTCGACAACACGGCCCCGGCTGGCGGCGATGGCACAGTTGAGCATCCGCTCAACTTCCTGCCCACGACAACGGGCAGCAACGTCGACATCGTCTTCGTGCACCGCGGCACCGGCACGTCGTTCAACATGAACCAGGGCACCACGCTCAACAACTTCGAGCGGCTGCTGGGGCAGGGAGTTCCGCACCAGTTCACCGATACGCAGGGCACGTTTAATCTACCGGGCTTCTCTCCCGGTCCGCTGCCGAGCATTACCAACGTGAATCCGGGCGGCAGCGCCGTGACGCTGGCCAGCCACAACGAAGTTTCCGGGTTCAACATCGCCAATTCGGCGCTGCACGGCATCACCGGGTCGAACATCGTCGACTTCAACATCAACAACGTGAACATCACCGCCTCGGGCAACAGCCTGGGCCCGGTGCCGGTCGGCGCCGGCGTGCAGTTGACCAACGCCACCGGCACGGGCCTCGTCACTCAATCCACGCTGATCGGGAACAACGCCGAAGGCTTCCGGGTCGACAACTCGGCCGGCGGCACGCTCAAGCTGACGGTGGCCAACGTCCAGGCCAACAGCAACCTCACCGGCATCATGCTCAACGCGACCGGATCGACGATCAATCCCACCGTCACGCAAACCACGGCAAATACCAACGTCCGCGACGGTATTTCGATCACGCTGGCCAATTCGGGTGCGACCCGTTCCGCAATGACCGGCGCCTTCGACCATGTTACGGCCAGCGGAAACAACCCGAGTGGTATCGGTCCCACGCTGCCCAGCGGACAGCTCCTGTTCGGGAACGGGTTCACCTACACGTCGACCACATCGGACGCCGTCATCTCGATCACGCACAGCACCTTCGACATCAACCGCCTCAACGGTGTGAGCTTCACCACGTCGGCCGATTCGTCGCTCTCGGCATCGCTCGTCAATAACAATACAACGATCAATGGCAACGTGCAGAACGGCGTGCTGTTCACCAACACCGACAGCCAGGTGTTCGCCACGCTGTTGAATAACACGATCAACAACAATGGCGGCTTTGGAATCGGCGTGGTGTCGAAGGGAACCGGCGCGTTCGGAACGAACTTCGTCCTGAACGTCGGCGGATACCTCACCCAGGATACGAACGGCGACGGCTCGCTCTCGACCGGCGAAGACGGCACGGCGATC
>JACQFH010000668.1 GCA_016200145.1 Planctomycetia bacterium
CCGCAACCGGCGCGATCGCTGACGACGGCCGGAACGCCGCAGGCCATCGCTTCGTTAACGACCAGCCCCCAGGTTTCACCGTCGTCCGACGGTAGAACCAGGCAATCCGACGCGACGTATGCCTCGGGCAGCCGGCTCTGGTTGATGAATCCGGCAAAAGTCGCGGGCAACTGCATTTCGTGCGCGATTCGCTCGCAATCGTTTCGAAGCTCGCCGTCTCCCACCAGCAGCAGGTGCAGGCGGGCCCCGCGCCGGTGCGCGAGCGACGCTGCCCGCAGAAGCGTCAGGGGGTGTTTTTTCGGAATAAACTTGCCACAGAACAGGAAGACCGGCACATCGGCCTCGATGCCCCAAGCGGCGCGTAACCCGTTTCGGTCACGGCGCAGGCTGTCTGCGGCACTGGCAAACCGGGCGTTGTCGACGCAATAACGGCCTGGAAACATGCGTTGCGGAGGAATCCCGTGTGATCGATAAAATTCCGCGTTGCTGGATCCGATCACCAGAAACGCCGCGTATTGATGCAGGAGCTGTCGATGGATCATTCGTTTCCACCAGGCGCGTCGCCGCATGGCGTTTGATTCTCCGCGGACGATGCACGGCACGCCAGCGCGCCGGCAGGCGACCAGGGCCTGCAGGCAGCTCTTCGCCACCCAGCCATTCACGATGACAGCGTCGAACTGTCCGCGGCGGATTATGTCATGGAGGGCGGGAGTGTCACAACCCCAGAATGTCGTAACGCTCGGCCGTTTGGCCACATTGGGGAGCACCTGGTAACGATAACCGTCGAGCAGCGGCGTGTCCCATTCAAACGACACTCCGAAACCGTCTCCCTGCAACGATCCGTCGGGCAACTGGCCATAGAAAACGGTCAGGTCGATTTCAGCCTCTGCGGCCAGAGCCCGGAACCACGGCACCTGATATTGAATGGGGTGCGTTGTCACGATGCCGACACGGAGGGTCATCGGACCTCCTGCGGAGATCGCGACGGACCGGGTGCGGTGGCAGCGGCGCCTGCCTGCGGTCGAGGCAACAGGGCCGGGCCGCTCCATCGCAGCCGAAGCGCCCGGCCCAATGCGCGCAGCTCGCCCACCAGCTTGACGGGAATGTACCACGGATGCTTGAGATGGAATCGGGTAGTCACCTCGCGGACAAGGCGCTTTGCCATGTAGGCGACCGTGTGTGCATTCCATCCCTCGCGCATCGCAAAATAGTAATCGCCGACTCCATGCCTGGGGTCCGCAGACGCCAGGTGATTTCCCTGATGACGCGTGCCGCCGCGCTCGGCGCGCAAGTGCCTGATGCTGGAAGTCGGACAGAAGCGAATGCGGCCGCCGCTGCGAATCACGCGCCGGGCGAATTCGGTTTCGAAACGGTAAGCGGCGCCCTGGAAATTCTCGTCGAAGCCTCCAATCGCCAGCGTCCGATCGCGGCGCACCGACATGTTCGTCGCCATGGCATTCTGCAGCCAGCCCGCACGTGTCGAGTGAAATGGGAAATCGAAGTCGGCGAGCAGTCCCTGCGCGGTTCCGGACGGCGTAATGTCGGTAGCTTCCTGCCACGGTTGGATGATCTGGCCGACGACGACCCACGGATCGAATTCGTTGTGGGCCTTCACGTGCTCGCGGACGAGGCCCTCGGCGGGCACCACGTCGTCGTCGAGATACAGCACCAGAGGAAGTTCCGTGGCCATCAGCGCCCGATTCATGGCGACGGGAATCGACGCTTGCGCCATGCGCACCCAGCGGATCGCGCCGCGTTCGTTAAGCGAACCAAGTGCCTTTTCGGTCGGCTGGTCGTGTGCCGGAGTCTGATCGATGACCACGATTTCGCCCGCAAGCTCCGGGAGCCTCAGGCAACTTTCGATCGTATCGACGAGAATCTGATCGCGTCCCAGCGTCGGTATCGCGATGGCCACATCGGCAGGTAGAAAATCGCGGTTGCAGTCACTCATGATTTGACTTGGACATGACAGGCCGCGCGAAAGGCCGGCGGATCAATTCGAGACTCAGGCGGCACCAACTCCGCCAGTGCAGCGGATTAAGCCGGATGGACGACCAGAAATGGCTGCACGCCCGCGGGTTTCCCAGCCGGCTCATGCAGGTACCCATGCGATAATACGCGGCTGACTGCTGTCGCCGGACGTGAGACAGTTTCAGTTTCGCCGACAGCAGATCCTGGCGGAGCTGTTCGGCGGCCGCGACGAACGCTTCGTCGGATTCTCCCCGCACTCGTGCTTCGTGAGCGAGCTGCCCGAGGTCGGCGAACTGCAATTGCCAGTCGCTGCGGACACCTGAGATTCCCAGCGGCGAAACTCGGACGTGATAATGCTCCTCCGGCACGTACGACAGCAAGCCGACCCGGCCGAGCCGCAGCCAGAGGTCGAAGTCCTGGGCATAATAAAAGCAGGTTCGATATCCTCCGACATCCTCATACGCCGATCGGCGAAACATGATCGCGCCGTGCGCCGGGGGACCGCAGCGTTCGTGCAGCAGGCGGCGAGTCGCTTCCTTCGCGTCGATCGGCGGTTGGATGCGATCGACAGTTTCATTGTCGTCGTCCACATACACGGCCCAGGTTCCGGCCATCACAACCGCAGGGTTCGCATCCAGATGTGCGACGAGGGCAGCCAGGCGGCCGGGGGTCGACCAGTCGTCGGCGTCCTGCCGCGCGATAAATTCGCCCCGTGCCTCGTGGCAGCCGCTGCACAGCGCGCACGTCAGTCCCCGGTTGGGCTGATCGATCACCCGGATTCGAGAGTCCTGCGCCGCCAATTCGCCAAGAATGACACGCGAATCGTCGGTCGACCCGTCGTTGACGATGATGAATTCGAAATTTGCGCTGGTTTGCCGCAAAATGCTTTCGACGGCGCGGCGCAGGTGGCGCTGGCCATTATAGACGCTCATGACGACCGAAATGCGGGGGACGTTCATCGCAGATCGCTCGCGAAAGATTCCTGAAGCGTGTGCCGTCCCGGACCGCGTTTGAGCCGCTCACGGAGCGCGAGAAGCCTGCCCGTGCTGCGCGGCCCGATCCAGCGACACAGCGAACGAAATGCGCTGAACCCCTGGCGAACTTCGCCGCAATCACCGGCGCTCAACTCGGCAAGCCGCATGCACGTTTCAACGTCGGCCGCAGCGCCGACGTACGCGCACTTGCGGGCGGTCGCGAAGATCCAGCGGGTGAAGTGCTGTCTCTGAGGAGAGCTGGCGGGAATGCCTCCCCGTTCGGCGTGGTCGAGCATCAGCGTGAAGAATCGGATGCGCGCCGCAATCCGTTCTGGAGCCGTCCAGTCTGCATGGGACGTTTGCCTGACCTCGGTATGATGCCGTTCGTCGCAGACGAAATCTTTCACATGGACCAGACGCGTTCCCAGCGCAGCGACCCGGCCGTCGTACTCCCAGTCCTGTGACCAGCGGAGGTCGGTCCACGGTCCCACCGCGTCGCAAACCGACCGGCGGAACAGGGGACAGTCGGTATTCCACCAGCGGTCGGCCAGCAGCCACGGGAACAGGGTCTCGCGCGTTTCTCCGGACCCTTTATAGGGCTTCTCGATGGGTGGCCGGTTCAGGGGATGGACGCAGATGTACCCGTAGGCCGCGCCGCAATCGGGGCGATCCCGCAGGGCCTGCACCTGCAACTCGAATTTTTGCGGGCGGAGCAGATCATCGCTGTCGAGATACTGAATGAACTCCCCGCGCGCCGCCTGCCGGCCTGCTTCGCGAGTCGGGCCCGGCCCGGAATTCCCTTTACGGATGAAGTGCACCACTCCTTGATTCGATTTTGCAAGCGTTTCGCCGACTCGCGGCGTGTCGTCGGTCGATCCGTCATCAACAATGATCACTTCGAAAGAGCGGTACGTTTGCGCAAAGACGCTCGCAACCGCTTCGCGCAGCATTGCCGGCCGGTTGAAGGCCGGGATGATGGTGGACACAAGATCCGGTACGACGTCTGACATGTCCGTTGAATTTTCAGGTTGCCGTCGACACAGGCTCGGGCCGCTTGATTTCGCGCAACGAATCGGTCCACAGCCTCGCCGCCACGTCGCGGATCGGCGCCACGCGGTCGCGGCAGTTGGCTCTGAGCCACGCGACATATTCACGAAAGACGGCCAGGTCGCAATTCAGTCGATGGCCGCCTCCGACGCCGTGAAATTGCAGGTTGACCCACGTGCGGCTGGCCAGCCCGCGTTCGGTGAACGCGATCAGGTCGCGAACCGACCAGTCTTCGACGGCAACGCTGGGGATTCTGTAGCGGTCGAATTCGTTAACCGGAGGCACGTCGGAGCTCCGCTCGAGGCCACCGGCACGGGCGGCCGGAAAAAGTTCTCGAACAACGGCCACATAGCTCGCTTCGGTTGACCCCAGATCGAGATGCCAGCGATCGACGAGGTCCGGCAGGCGGGTTCGCTCCAGGCCGATTTTGAACAGCAGCTCCTTGACGAATCCGCGATGCCCCAGAATCGAATTCGAGCACGGGTAGGCAAAGGTCCGCGAATGACAACCGTCAATGGCCGCGAGCAGACGATTCGCCGTTTCCAGCTCTTGCCGCATGCGATCGAGGGTGTAACGATCGATTTCGTTGCCTTCCCGGACCCATGACTTGCGCCGGTCGGCAGGATGAAAGATCGTATGGTTCCCCAGTTCGTGGCCGCATTCTGCTGCGGCGCGCCAGTCATCAATTCGCTTCGTGAAACCGACGGCCGCCAGGTGCACATAAAACGTGGCTGCGAGTTCGTGGTCGTTCAGAACCGGGACGACGAAGTTCAGGTGCTCGTCGAGTGCGTCGTCGAACGACAGCGAGATCGCACCTTGGGAATCGTCAATCGGAGCCGTCATGTTCACCAGGAATCATCCGCGGAGACCGCGATTCGTTTACACGGCACAGCCGCACAGCCAGCGCTGACACCAGCGTTCCAGAACCGCCAGCACCCAGATCTGATAGGGCGTATGCGAGAAGCTTTCGGCACCGAGCAGGCGTCCGACATGTTCGCGGCTGGCGATGTTCTCGCGGACCAGAACGCCGTCGCGAATGCTGGAGGCCATTTCCGCCGCGGACCAGTACCGGTCGATCGGGCAGGAAAACCCCTGTTTGAGCTTGGCCACGCTATCACGGGGAAGGCGCCGTTGCGCCAGGCGCCTGAGCAGAACCTTTGTCTCGCGGTCTGCGATGCACAAGTCTTCGGGCAGCGAAAACGCAAATTCGACGATGCGATGGTCGAGAAATGGA
>JACQFH010000669.1 GCA_016200145.1 Planctomycetia bacterium
TCTGCTTCAGGAAAAATGTCGGCACGGCTCCGTGCAGCTCGACAGTCCCCTGATCGACTCGGCATTCGATATTCTTCAGTGCCGAATACCCGCTCTTCTGGAGGGAACCGACGATCTGAGCGAGCAGCAGTTGGTTATCGGAAGTCCTTGAAGTCCGTTTTGGTTGGAAAGACGTAAGCGTCGTCATAACTGTCGAATGGATGCGCGTTCTGGAGGTGTGAAATCTGACGGTCGACACGTGCAAATCACGTGCCCTCAATTTCCCGGGGCCGATCAGGTCGCCAGCGAGACCACGGCCAGGATTCCCTTCACCACAGTCACGATCGCATTGAGGATCCAGAGTTTCGAGAGCTGACGTTCCATGGCTGCTCCTGAGTTTGGCACGCAGGTTGCATTCACCACAACACTGGCGTTACGACGCATGCCGCGCTTAAGGACTTCGTCGGGCACGCGCATGCATCTACTTTTGACCCCGGCAACAGATCGGAGCAGTGTGATGGTCAACGAACAGACACTCCAGGGGCATTGGAACGAGATCAAGGGCAAACTCCGCGAGAAATGGGGACAGCTCTCGGGCGACGACTTCGATCGTTTCTCGGGCGACGTCGACAAGCTGGTGGGCCTGATTCAGCGAAAGACGGGCGCGGCGCGCTCGTCGATCGAAGACTACCTGGAAGAAATCAGTGAAGAAGGGGCATCGGCAGTCAGCCGCGCCGCGTCGCGCGTGCGGAAAGGCGTGCAGCATGCCGCCGCGGCCGTGCAGGAAACTTCTGAAGACGCCATGGATTACGTGCGCGAAGGATACGACGACGCCCAGGAAATGGTGCGCCAGCGCCCGTCTGAGTCGGTCATGGTGTGTTTCGGCGTGGGCCTGGTGGCGGGCCTGCTTGTCGGGCTCCTCGTCCGCAAGAACTGATTCACAGAACGAAAACTCATGCACGTTGAAGACATTCAGCGCGAGATGGAGAGCGTGCGGTCGAGTCTGCGGTCTGACGTCCGCAGCCTCGCCCGGCAGGCCCGAAACTCCACCGACTGGCGCCATTACGTGCGTCATTATCCTTTCGCCTGTCTGTGCGCGGTTGCCGTCGCCGGCTATCTGCTCGTGCCCAGACGGAATCGAGGCAAACAGCCCGCGGAGCGCGATGCCACTGCATCGGCTGCCCTGAGCGGATCGATGGCCGGCCTGGCAGCGGGCATCAAGTCGATGGCACTGCGGACGCTGGCCAAGGCGGCTGTGCAGCATGGGATCGAATTGTTGAACAGGCGAAAGTTCGCGGCAACCGCGGCGGAAGAATCACCCGATGTGCCGCGCGCCGATGCACCTTCAGTGAACGCTGAACCGTGGTAAATCGCATTACTCAATACCTGGAACCATCCTCGCCTCCTCCAATTGCCATCGAGGACGATCAACTTCCTCTGCACCCCGCCGGAAACCGGTGGCTCGAGTTCCTCGAGCGGCAGGTGCGCAACCGTCCGAGTTTGTGGCTCGGCGTGGCGTTCGCGGCGGGAGTGGGATTGGCCTGGATCATCAAGCGGAAATGAACTTCACCCAAACACCAAACACGAAACACCAAACACCAAACACCAGACGCTAAGTGGCCTGGTTCGTCAAACGAAAATGAACAGCACCCCGGCACACGAGACTGAACGGCGATCGCGAAGCGCGGTGGGAACTATCGCTTCCTTCCTGCGTGATCTCGTCGCGCTCGGCGAATTGCAGGCCATGCTGCTTGTCGCCGACGCTGCCGATGAATTTCGGAAAGCCCGCACGGGGCTTTTGCTGATCGCCGGGTTTGCCGTGATCGCCGTGAGTTGTGTGCCGCTGGGCCTGGCGGGAGCGGCCCTCTTGCTGGCGGAACACACGGAATTGACGATCGGGCAGTCGCTGCTGTGCGTGGCGGCTCTGGGCCTCGTCGTCGCATCCGCTGTGATCGGAGTGGCGGGCGCAAGAATCAGGCCCGACGGGAAGTTGCTGAAGCGATCGCGAAGCGAATGGCAGTGCAATGTCCGCTGGATGAAGGAAACGCTCAAGCACGTGGACGGCAGTCCCGCCGATCCGTGCGGGCGGCAAGGCAATGGGTTTGCGCCGTAGGTGGTCGTTGAAGAACGTGGGATAGGCTTCCAGCCTGTCGTGAGTGGGATAGGCTTCCAGCCTGTCATGATTTCGCGGGGATTCACAGGCTGGAAGCCTGGGCCACGGAGTTTTTCGACAGTCTGCCAGGCGTTGCGGAATTCGCGCATCGCGTGCGTGTCGGCAGTCAGCAGAAATCATCAAGGGAGCTTGAATATCATGAACCGTGTGAAAGAGCAAAAATCGGAATCGAAGGCACAAACCGCCGCCCCCAGGTCGTCGCGAGGCGCCGCGCGCGAGCTGCATCCCCTGGAAGACTTCACCGCCTATGTGCAGGAGTACGCGCGGCAGCGACCCGAAACCGTCGCGCTGGCCTGCATCGGCGTCGGGTTCGTGCTCGGCTGGAAACTGAAGCTGTGGTAGGACGCCGCAGCTCTGGCCGATGTTTGTGCAACCAGGCCGCAGTCTGAATTCGTGTCATCATGGACAACAGCGGCCACAACCATCTGAAGTTCTCGCACGTGGCCCGCTGGGCGGCGCGCGTCACCGGGCATCCCCTCGTCTTTCTGCTGGCGCTGGGGACGATTGTCGTCTGGGGCGTGACCGGGCCGATCTTCGGTTTCAGCGACACCTGGCAACTGGTGATCAATACGGGCACCACGATCGTCACGTTCCTGATGGTCTTTCTGATCCAGAACAGCCAGAACCGCGATACGATCGCCATTCACGTAAAGCTCGACGAACTGGTACGCGCGATCCGTTCGGCACGAAACACGGTGCTCGATCTCGATGAGCTCGACGAAGAGGAACTCGACCGGCTGCTCGAGCGATATCGGAAGCTGGGGCGAGTTTCGCACAAGCGGGCCGAAGATGCCGCCGAGCGCCACCCTCGCCACGAAAAGTCGGTGCAGGTTTCCGACCGAGACCAGGCGCGTGAGGAATCAGTGGAGACACCGGCCGGTAGTTGAACGGCGGTGGTTGAATGGCGAGCAGCAGGCCGCGCCATCGACTCCCGATTTGCTCGCCTTCCATCCACGTTGATTGCCCGCCGGTCAATTTCCAGAGATCGCAATGGTTCGAAACGTGGGATAGGCTTCCAGCCTGTCAAAACCTCAAAAAAGAATCACGGAAGTGCCCCGGTCGCTCCTCAGCGGCCGGGGCACTGCGACCGCAATTCGTTCGAAACGTGGGATAGGCTTCCAGCCTGTCAAAATCTCGCAAGGATTCACCGGCTGCATGCCGATTGCCACGACATTTTTCAACGGTGTGAAATCCGAGTTTGGCACGCGATCTGCGACACAGTTCCCCAGATACCCGATTTGCCCAAGTCGCGCCACGTGGTGCGGCTGAATTTGAAAAGGAAACTGTCATGTTATATTGGACAATGGTCTTTCTGGTGATCGCCCTGGTCGCCGGGATCTTAGGCTTCACGGGCGTGTACATCGCCGCGGCCGGAATCGCGAAGATTCTGTTCTTCGTATTTCTCGTGCTGTTCCTGGTCAGCCTGATATCCGGCGGCATGCGTCGCGGCGCGTGACCAAACTACCCCGCGTCAGGCGCCGGCCAGCTTGAGGAATCGTTCCGCCAGCTTCGGGCCGGCGCCTGTGTCTTCATGCTTGAAGAACACATACGCGTTCTTCCAGCCCTGCGAACTCAGGCGCTCGATCCAGCTCGCCAGACTTTTGGTGGTGTAGCGTTCGCGCCGCAGGCGCACGTAGCCCCAGTCGGCGGTGCGGATCGGGTCGCCTCCCGGCAGTTTCTCTGCATCTGCCGTGCACAGGGCGATCGAATGGTTCCGCAGACAGGCAATCGTCTCGTCGTCGAACCAGCTCGCGTGCCGGAACTCGAACGCGACTCGCTTCTGAGCGCGCAGCAGGCGCAGGAATGCTTCGAGCCGCGGCAGATCTTTCTTGAAGTTTGGCGGCAACTGAAACAGCAGCGGTCCCAGTTGCCGTTCCAGAACAGCCGCGGCCCGCAGGAATCGCCGCGTCTCCCCAGCGGCATTCTTCAATCGCCGGCGGTGCGTGATGGCCTGCGGCGCCTTGAGCGCGAACCGAAACGTGCCCGGAGCCTGGCGAGCCCACGATCGCAGGTCGCTCGCGACGGGCATCTTGTAAAACGTGTTGTTCATTTCGACTGTCGCA
>JACQFH010000670.1 GCA_016200145.1 Planctomycetia bacterium
CGTTTAACCCGGAGCCATCGTGTCCGACAAGGTTTTGAAGCTCGGCATTCCGGCCGGTTCTCTGCAGGAGGCCACGGGCGAGCTGTTCCGCAAGGCAGGATACCACATCAAGTTTTCGTCGCGCTCGTACTACCCTGAAATCGACGACCCTGAAATCGAGTGCCTGCTGATCCGCGCGCAGGAAATGGCCCGTTACGTCGAGCAGGGGGTGCTCGACGCCGGCATCACCGGATACGACTGGATCATCGAGAATAACGCCCAGGTCCACGAGGTGTGCGAACTGATGTTCTCGAAAGTCAGTCGGCGGCCCGTGCGCTGGGTGCTGTGCGTACCCGAAGACTCGCCGGCCAAGACCGTCAAAGACCTCGCAGGCAAGAGGATCGCGACCGAAGTCGTGTCGCTGACGAAGAGCTTTCTGGCCAGCCACGGCGTTCAGGCGCAGGTCGAGTTCTCGTGGGGCGCTACCGAAGTCAAACCGCCCAAGCTGGCCGATGCCATTGTCGAAGTCACCGAAACAGGCAGCTCGCTGCGGGCCAACAATCTGCGGATCCTGGCCGAAGTCCTGCAGAGCACGACCCGCTTCGTCGCCAACCGCGCCGCGTTCGCCGACGAGTGGAAGCGGTCGAAAATCGAGAACCTGGCCCTGATGCTGAAATCGTGCCTGGCGGCGGAAACTAAAGTGGGGTTGATGATGAACGTGCGGAGGGTGGACCTGCCCAAGGTGCTCGAGCAGCTCCCCGCGCTGCAGAAGCCGACCGTCTCGTCCCTTTCGGACCCCGACTGGGTGGACGTCAATACGATCGTCGACGAAGCGTTCGTGCGCGTCGTCGTTCCGCGCTTAAAAGGGGCCGGCGCCCGGGGCATCGTCGAATATCAGATCAATAAGATCATCGACTGAGCGGCCTGCATCGCGCGCCAGTGCCCCGGCCGCTCGAAGCGGCCGGGGCACTTCACTGACGGCTGGTAATTCATGTCGGGTGGACTTCAGTCCACGCGAAACAATCTGACGCGGGGAATAAAGCCCCCCCTACACGTCGAGCTCTTTGACGTCGAGCGCGTGCTTCTCGATGAACTCGCGGCGGGGCTCGACGTGGTCCCCCATCAGCACGCGGAAGATCTCGTCCGCGGCAACGGCGTCCTGCATCGTCACCCTGAGCAGCGTACGGCTCTTGGGGTCCATCGCCGTTTCACCCAGCTCGTCTGAGTTCATTTCGCCCAGGCCTTTGAAGCGGGTCAGCTTCAGCCCGTGCTCGCCCAGTTTGCGCACCTGGCCGAGCAGGTCGCGCAGGCTCGAAACAGGATACTGGTCACCGTCGCTGACCACGACGAACGGGTGAATGGCCACGCCGTCCTTGATCCCGGCCGAGAGCAGATCGTTGAATCGAATTCCGTACCCGAACAGCCTTTCGAGCACGTGATTGATCGTGCGCGTCTCGTGCAGGTCGATCACCTGCAGCATCGATTCATGCCCGTTCTGGGGGGCGGCGCCGTCGGCCGCCTGGCCGTCGGTCTTTGCGGCCGCCACCGAGGGGTTTTCGTCGACGACCCGCAGCTCGTGGCCGCAGCGGGCTTCTTCGGCGGCGATGAACTGGTCGAGGTCGGCCCGATCGGCAAACCAGTGCTGCGTGCGCCCCAGGAAGACGCGGTATTTGGGCAACAGCCCTTTGGCCGTCAGGTGCCTGGCCGCCAGCAGACGCAGATCGACCCCGCGGCGTTCCAGCGTGATCAGCGGCTCTTCGATTTCTGACAAAAGCGAAATGATGATCCGCAGCGACTCGCCTTCCATCACGGTCCCGTCTTTGAATCGCAGCGAGGTTCCCTCCAGGCCCAGCTCGACCAGTTGTTTCGCCATTTCTTCGGCCGTCTGCACGTACCGCGTCTGCTTCCTCTGGACGACGCGATACAGGGGCGGCTGGGCGATGTAGATGCATTCCTGCTCGATGAGCGGGCGCAGGTGACGGAACATGAACGTGAGCAGCAGCGTGCGGATGTGGCTGCCGTCGACGTCGGCATCGGTCATCAGAATGATCTTGCCGTAGCGCCGTTTCCCGGCATCTTCGAAGGCGGCTCCCGGCGCGACCCCCACCGCCTTGAAAATGGCGGCGATCTCTTCGTTATCGAGCACCTTCACGAGCTGCGCTTTCTCGACATTCAGGATCTTCCCGCGCAGCGGGAGAATGGCCTGTGTGTTCGAATCGCGGCCTGTATCGGCCGAACCGCCGGCCGAGTCTCCTTCGACGAGAAACAGCTCACTCGAAGCCAGGTCGTGGGTGCGGCAGTCGCGCAGCTTCTCGGGCAGTCCCGCCGAGGTGAGCGCGCCTTTGCGGCGCACCATCTCGCGGCTTTTGCGGGCCGCCTCGCGGGCCTCGGCGGCCGTCAGGGCCTTCTGGCACACCCGCTTCGACGTCTGAGGATGCTCTTCGAAAAACTTCGTCAGCACCTCGTAGATCACGCTCGAAACGATTCCTTCCACTTCGTTGTTGAGCAGCTTCGTCTTATTCTGCGACTGGAATTGTGGAAATGGAACATTGATCGACACGATCGCCGTCAGGCCCTCGCGAAAATCGTCGCCGCTCGGTTCAGTGTCTTTGAAGAGCCCGCTTTTTTTTCCGTACGTGTTGAGCGTCCGCGTGAGGCCGCTGCGAAAGCCCGACAGATGCGTGCCGCCGTCGGGATTCGGAATGTTGTTGGCGAAGCAGCGGACGTTTTCGTTGTAACCGTCGTTGTACTGCAGCGCCACGTCGACCGAAATCCCCTGGTCGCTCCCCGAGGCGCGAATGACCTCGGGAAACAGCGGCGTTTCGGTGCGGTTGAGCCAGACCACGAATTCGTCGAGCCCCCCCTGGTAGCAGAATTCATCTTTCTGGCCGGTCCGTTCGTCGACCAGGCGGATGCGCACGCCCTTGTTGAGGAACGCCAGCTCCTGCAAGCGTCGATGCAGAACGTCGAAGCTGAAATGGATGTCGCCGAAAATCTTCACATCCGGCTTGAACGTCATGCGGGTGCCGGTCTGCTGCGTGCTCCCGAGCCGAGCCAGGTTACTGGTGACCTCGCCCCGCGCGAACTCCATGCGCCACACGTGCGCCTCGCGTCGGCTTTCCACAACAAGCCATTCGCTGAGCGCATTGACGGCCTTAATACCGACGCCGTGCAGCCCGCCAGTTCCCTTTTTGTAGCCCCCTTCACGATCAAATTTTCCGCCTGCGTGCAGCGAGGTGAGCACGACTTCGACGGCGGGCTTGTTGTCCATTTCGGGCATCGGATCGACCGGGATGCCGCGGCCGTCGTCGACGCACGTCAATGAGCCGTCGAGGTTGATGTGCACGGCAATCATCTTTCCGAAGCCCGCGACGAACTCGTCGATGCAGTTGTCGACGACTTCGAACACCAGGTGGTGCAGGCCGCGGCTGTCGGTGCCGCCGATGTACATGGCCGGCCGCATCCGAATGCCTTCCAGCCCCTTCAGGGCCTGAATCTGGTCGGCCCCGTATTCTGCAGTACCGTCGCCGGCGGTGGCGCCATTTCCGTCGGCGGCAGGCGGCTGTTCGTCGGGCGTGGGATCGTTTTCAGGACTCATAAGATCAAACCGTCCACAGAGGCAGTCTACAGCTCGCCGGCCGCCGGCTTGCGGCCGGCAATGCTGCTGTCGAGCTTGAATTTCAGGTCTTTGACTTTCAGGTGTGCGTGCAGCTCGGTCAGTTTTGCCAGCAGGTCCTGCCGGAAAAACCCCGCCAGCTCAGAAAGCAGCGCCGCATGCGCGACCGATATGTGCAGCACTCCCCGCCGAATCGCCACGGCCCGCGTGTGCCGGGCGACCGTCTGACCGGCGGCGTCCCGCCAGGCCGATTGCAACTGCGCATCGCCGCGCGACCGCGCGTATCCGCGAAGTGCAATCAACTCATTTAGCGCCAGCGACAATCGCTGGGGGCCGCGACCGAATCCTTCTCGCGTGGATCGTGCACGTCCTGCACCC
>JACQFH010000671.1 GCA_016200145.1 Planctomycetia bacterium
GCACGAGCGGCAAGCCGGCGCGGACATTCACGACGACGATGGGGGCCTCGCAAGACCTCGAAAGCGAAGGCACGCGGCGGCTATTGGTCAACGCCTGCTACTGGGGACTGGGCTGGGACGACAAGATCCCCGCCAAGTCGAACGTCGAGATCGTCGGTGAATTCAAACCGACGCCGTTCAAGTTCGGAGGCTACACGAAAGGCAAAAAGCCGGCCGACTATGCCAGGTGAACTGCTGCGCTTCGGGCGGATGGCGACGCGGGTCTGCGGCGGCATCTCGCGCCGCGAATGGCTGCACGCCGGCGCGATCTCGGCTCTGGGCCTGTCGCTTCCCGAATTTCTCAAGGCGAGAGCAGCGCTCGGCGAGACGCCTGCGCCGAACCGCTCGATGATTCTGCTGTGGCTATGGGGCGGGCCGAGCCAGCTCGACACGTTCGACATGAAGCCTGCGGCGCCGCTGGAATACCGCGGGCCCTACCGCCCGATCGCGACAAACGTGCCCGGCATCGAGGTCTGCGAGCTGCTGCCGCGCCTGGCGCGGCGGGCCGACAAGTACGCCATCATCCGTTCGCTGCGCCATCAAACGAACGATCACGGGATCGGCGGGACGGTGGGGCTGACCAGTTCGCAGGCGGGCGGGATCAGCCTGGGAGGCCAGACGATTCCCGGGCGCCTGCAGCCGACGCACGGAGCGATCGTCTCGCGGATCCGCGGCTTTCGCCCCGACCTGCCAACGTTTGTCTCGATCGGCGGCCGGCTGCACCAGGGGCACCGGCCGATCGCCGGCGAAGGGGGCGGCGCGCTGGGAAGCCAGTTCGACCCGTTCCGCCTCGACTACGACCCCGACGCCGGGGTGAAAATTCCCGATCTCGAAATCATCGGCGGGCTCTCGCCCACGACTCTGGGCTCGCGGCAGCAGTTGCTGGGCGAATTCGACGCGGCGGCCAGAAAGCTCGACGAATCGCGATCGGTCGAGCGGCTCGATCAATTTTATCAGCAGGCGTTTTCGCTGCTCGTGTCGGGCAAGGCCCGCAGGTTCTTCGATGTCGGCGAAGAGCCCGACGAAGTCCGCAATCGCTTCGGACGATTCCGATTCGGACAGTGCTGCCTGATGTCGCGGCGGCTCGTCGCGGCCGGGGTGCCGTTCGTGCAGGTCAACTGGAGCTCGCACGTCGAGCCGATCGAAGACGCCGGCGACGGCGGCTGGGACACCCACGACCGCAATTACCCGCAGCTTCAAGACCGGCACGCGTGGATGCTCGATCAGGCGCTGTCGGCCCTGCTCGACGATCTCGACCAGCGCGGCATGCTGGAAAGCACGGTCGTGATGGCGGCGGGGGAATTCGGGCGCACGCCGAAGATCAATCCGAAGGCGGGCCGCGATCACTGGGAACACTGCTACTCTGCGCTGGTGGCGGGGGGCGGCCTGCGGTGCGGCCAGGTGATCGGCGCGAGCGACGCGCTGGGGCAGTACCCGGCGACGCGCCCTGTCAGCCCGGGCGACCTGGCGATGACGGTCTACCGCCAGCTCGGCATCGGCACCACGCAACTGACGCAGGTGGGTCTCTTGCCGCCGGGCGACGCGATCGAGGAACTGACGTCGTGACGACGGTTTGCCGGGCGCCATTGTAGGCAAATGCCCACGGATGGCGTGGCAATCCCACGGATAAAAATGGAGAACCACGAAAACGACGAAAGACACGAACGGTACAGACGCGAAAAGGAATCGAGAGTTCGTTTCAGTCAGGAGCCGAGCACATGTTGCAGGTTGATTTCCTGGAGGCGGGGTCGGCGGATTGTCCACTGATTCGGATTGCGGGTGGAGATGTCTCGACGTACCGGCTGCTGCACGCACGGATTGTTGAGCTTGCTGCCGGAAAGACCGACGCCGTGGCGATCGAACAGATCGCAGGGATCTCGTCGAGCGACGGCACGCGATTGACCGCCGTGCGGTTCGGGTTCAACCAGGGAGTCGCCCGGGGTGACACGAACAGAACTTTCGAGTGGCGGCTGACGGAGGGGACGTGGGACAATGTGGCTGGGCTGCTGGAGCCGTTCTGCCAGCCTCGACAGCGCGATGGATTCCAGCGGATCGAATCGGCGGGGGACATCAGGGTCGTGGTGACGACGAATGGTCAGTGGTAGTCGTATCCGTGTTTTATCCGTGTTTCATCCGTGGCTAATTCCC
>JACQFH010000003.1 GCA_016200145.1 Planctomycetia bacterium
CAACACGTCGTCTGATCCGCTCTGCAGGCACAGGTGAAAATGCGGGCAGAGCCGCTCGCACTCGCCGATCGCGTCGATAAAATCGGGCCCGACTTCGGCTGCCTCCAGGCTCGACAGCCGCAGCCGCCATCGCCCGGGAATGCGATCGAGCCGGCGGATCAGGTGCCACAGCCGGAACGGAGCGCGGCCCGACCGCCCGCGGGTTGCTTCCACGCCGTAGTGCCCCAGGTGGATCCCTGTCAGGATGATCTCTTTGTAGCCGCCGTCGACAAGCCGTTCGACCTCGTCCACGATTTCGTCCGGGGTGCGGCTGCGCAGCCCCGGCCGGACCTGCGGAATGATGCAATAAGTACAATTTAGAATGCAGCCGTCCTGGACCTTCACGAACGCGCGGCGATGGCCGTCGAATCGGCTGATGCCGGTCGGCCAGTCAGTGACTCCGAATCGCTGAAAGACGTCGGGGAGCTCGCGGTTATCGCCGACGACCGCCACGACCCCGGGGAGCCGGGCGAGCGTTTCAGGCTCGCGTGCTGCATAACACCCGAAAACCACCGTCTGGGTCCCCGGCTGGCGTCGGGCGAGCTGCCGCACCACCTGGCGGGCTTTCGAATCGGCCTCGGATGTTACAGTACACGTATTGACGACGCACAGATCGGCAGGCTCGTCGTCGTCGGCTTCGCGGAACCCCGCTCGCTCCAGCGACTCTTTCACAAGCTGCGTTTCGTACTGGTTGACTTTGCAGCCGAGCGTCACGAGCCGGCAGGTGCGGTCGAGCATTTTCTTATCAGGGACATTTGTCATCAGGTTGCAGCGCTTGTCGTTACGATCTTATTGCAAGAGCAGCGTGGACTGAAGTCCACGCTGCTCTTCCGCGCTATTTCTCCGGAACCGGCGTATTCCACTCGTCTGTGTTCAGCTGCGGGCGATCGGCGAAGTATTTGGGGACGGACATGTCCTTCCTGTTGAGGTCCGCCTGCAGCTTCTTGATCGGTTGGAGAAAGTTCGGCGGCGCGACCATGAATACGGAAGCGCCCCAGGCCGGAATGGCCAGGTCGAACCGTCCATCGGTGCGGGCCTCCAGCGTTTTTTCCCGCAGCATGTCCCATGCTTCCGCCTGCGGGAGACTGGCCAGCAACCCTTTGTCGAGCACCACCTGATATGTCGCTTCTGTCGAATCATGGTTGATCACTACCGCCATCATCGCTCCGTTTTCGTGACGGCGTGCCAACACTTCCAGGTTGAGCGGCAATTTCCCCCCGCGCAGCAACGTCACAGGACGGGTTACCCCCGCCTTGCGTGCGGCATAACCCAGCGCCTCGACGTACGGCCGGCGATCCTCATAAGTCGCGGCGACCTCCGTCGGATACGGATTGCAAGGCTCGGTCGTCTGGTGCATCGACATCCTGGGAGCCAGGGCATGGATGCTCATCCCTTCGCGCGTCCCCAGCCAGACGGTGTTCTTTGTCTCCACGCCACACACCTTGTCGCCCCACCAGGCCACGGGCTTGCCGGAAGTGGGACGCCCCACAGTGATTTCGCTCCAACAATCGGCCGTCGTGGTGATCGGACCCTCCGACGGAGTTGCCGAACGACTGCCGGCAGGCAGCGCGTAGCGGATTCGCGGAGGCGTCCGCATGTCAAGCGGGCTCTGTGCGATCGAGAGCACCTCGCGCGGCATCCTGGCCAGCTCCTGGTCGTGTTGCTTCCAGGCTTCCTCGTCCCGGACGAGCTTGCCGTTTTTGTCTCGAATCAGTTTCCAGTCGGGATGTCGGACGGGCCGGCTAGAAACGTCCTGCAACGGCTTGCCGTCGTCGCCGGTCAGGTATTTTTCCGGTGTTCGCTGATAGAGCCGCGACCACGCGCGGGGATCATCGGGAACATGGACGAGATGCCCCTGCAGCTTGTAGATGCTGTTGTACTGGTCGAAGGGGAGTGCCCATTCCGCTTCGGCAACACTCTGTGTGCTGGGGAGAAAGCAATTCTTGTATTTGTGCTCGAACTTCACACCGAACACTTTTTCCGGAAAGTCGATCCGCCGGCCCGTGGAGATATCGAGTGATAGACTGTCGGCATTCGCGAAGACGACGCCTCCCGCTGCGAGAAAATCACTGATTCGCCTGCGAATCGCCGGTGTCGACCATTCCGAGCCGATGGCGATGCCGACCAGGAAGCGCAGCAGGCAGA
>JACQFH010000681.1 GCA_016200145.1 Planctomycetia bacterium
ACGAAGGGGCCGAAGTGCTGGGCTACCGGCTCGTCGAGCTCAAGACGGGGACGAACTCGCTCGACCTGCCGCTCGAGGAGAAACTGGCCCCGAACTTCGAATTGTCGGTGGCCGTGATGGAATCCGACAGGTTTCACGAGGCCCGCAGCGAGTTCCGTGTGGTGCGCGAGCTGGCGATTACGCTCAAGCCCGACAAGACGACGCTCAAGCCGGGGGACACGGTGAACGTCGACGTCCAGGTCTCCGATGCCAGCGGCAAGCCGGTGAGCGCCGAGGTGTCTCTGGCCATGATCCAGAAAAACTTGCTGGCGGCATTCCCGGAGCAGGCAGCGGCGATCGACACGTTCTTCAACGGTGGTCTGCGCCAGGTTTCGATCCGCGCCACCACAAGCTGCGTCTTCCGGTATGCGCCGCCGACGCGGCCGATCAACCTGTTCCTGCTGGCCGAAGAAGACCGCAAGAAGATCCTCGACCAGGAGGCAGCCGCGCGCACCGAAACGGCCCAACTGGTCGAGCTGAAATTGAAGCACCGGGACGAAGGCGCGAAACGGCTCGCGGCCGCCGCCGCCAAGGGCGCGGTCCCGGCCGAAAAGCTTGCGGAGAGCAGCCGTGAATTAAGCGACCGGATCATCGTCCAGGAAGCGGAGGACGAGGCGCTGGGACTGGGTGACAATGACGCCGACTCCCCCTTGGCCGCCACGGCCGGGTTTGGATTGGGCGCCCTCGGTCGGCGGAGCGGGACTGCCAACCGGGCAGGCGGAGGCGCCGGAATGGCCGGCGGAATGGGTGGCGCCGGGCGGGCCGGAAAAGACAAGGGAAGAATGAACGACAAATCGCCTTCGCGGAAGAAGGCGGACAAGAAGGAATCGGGCGCCCTCGCTCAAAACCTGCACTTGCTCAACTCGTTGGCTGGCGACGCGGAAGAACGGGCAGAGGAAGTCGCACGAGCATCGTTTGAATTTGCTCCCTACAGCTACAGAGGTCTAACTGCCGCATCGATTTTCGATTCTGCTGATGGGCGCGACTTCAGCGGCTGGCACTACCAACTGAAAGCCGGCGATGCCTTCTACAAGCGCAGCCTGGAGTCTCTCTCGAGACATACCGACGGTTCAGTCCTCGCGCTCAACTACAGCGGTGAGTTCCAGGTGGTCAACGGATTGTCGGTCGCGGCGCTCGACGCATTTGCCAAAGACGGGCTGGAGATCATCCCCGCCATGTCGGCCGCCGAGACGGCCTACTGGAACCCGCGGATCGTCACCGATAAAGAGGGAAAGGCGACGCTCGCCATTCGCCTCCCCGACAAGTCGACGGCCTGGAAGCTCCTTTCCAAGGGCATCAACGTCGACGCGCTCGCCGGGCAGAGCGAAGTTGAGCTGATCTCGAAGAAAGACCTGTTCGGCGAAATGAAAACGCCGCTGGCTTTCACCGTCGGCGACAAAGCCGACGTACTCGTCGAAATTCACAATGCGACGCTCAAGGAAGGCACGATCGAGGTCAAGTTCAAGAGCACAATCGGCGAAAAGACGACTGAGCTCAAGAAGTCGATCGCCGTCACGAAAACCGGCATCGAGGAGATCGCGTTCCCGGTGGAAATTACCGCCGGTGAAACGGCCCAGTTCGAGCTCTCGGTTTCGAGCGGCGAATTGAAAGACGTTTCGAGCCGCGCGGCGACGGTCGTCCCTTACGGCGCGCCGGTGTTCGCGACGGCCAGCGGCACGTCAGGACAGAACACGTCGGTGATCGTGCAGCATCCGGCGGGGATCGCGGCCGAGAATCCGCAGCTTGAAATCGTCATCGGCCCCAGCGTCAACCGCACATTGCTTGACGCGGTGATCGGCGCGGGCGTGAGTCTGTACGAGCGTTCGCCGGTGAACGCGGCGTACCTGTCAAGCGACATTGAGCGGTCCATTTCAGATACGCTCGGGGGCGTCGCGCTGCTGAAGATGATCGGCGCCAGCCGCACGGCGGAAACGCCTGAAGCGCAGGCGCTGTCGGGTAAAATCATTTCGGCCGTCTCGCAACTGGTCTCGAGCCAGCGCGACGACGGCGGCTGGGGCTGGGGGGGCCGGCCGGCAGGCGATCGGTCGGACCGGTACATTTCGAGCCGCGCCACGTGGGCCCTGGCGGCCGCGCGCAGCGCCGGTTTCGCCGTGCCGCAGGCAATTTTCGACAAAGCGATCCAGAACCTGAACACAGTGTTCGCCGCGGCCGGTGAATCCGACAACGAGGGCAAGGCGATCATTCTGCACGGCCTGGCCGAGGCCGGCGCGGCTGACTTCGCCCACGCCAACCGCCTGCACCGCAACCGCAACGCGATGAGCGCCTCGGGACTCGTCCATCTGGCGCTCGTGTTCGTGAAGCTCGACCGCAAAGACTTCGCGAAGGACCTGCTGGCGATCGCCAGGGGCAAGATTTCATCGAAGCCTCGCGCCGCCGGCGTTGCCGGAGCCGATGAGGCGCTCAAGGGCTGCATTCCCTGGATGCAGTCAGGAGTCGAGCTGCGTGCCCTGTACCTGCTGGCACTGAACGCCATCGATCCGGCCGGCGCGACCAACGGTGAACTGGCCGACTGGCTGATGGCGGCCCGCGTCGGCTCACGGTGGAGCCCCGAAAAGGCCAACGGCGCAGCGATTGCTTCGCTGGCCGACTGGTTCGGCCGCGCCAAGCTCACGAACGAGAAATACACGCTCACGATTTTCGCCAATGATCGCCAGGTCGAGAAACTCACAATCGACCCGTCGAGCGAACCGAGCCGCGTGGTGAAAGTCCCCGCCAAAATGCTGGCGGCGGGCAAGCCGCAGCGGATCAACATCGACATCGAAGGTCGCGGCAATTTCAGCTACAGCGCCGTTCTGGCGGGATTCGTGCCCGCCGACAAGCTCAAGGGAACGACGAACGACTGGCATTTCCAGCGACATTACGAGCCGGCCCAGCGGATGCTCGACGGCGAGGCGATTCCTCGCGGGTTTGGCGTCCTCACAGGGGGTTACAGCCCGTTCCGGAATCCGCTCACGCAGCTTCCGCTCGGCGAACGGGGCGAAGTCACGATCATTCCCTGGCGCGACCGCGTGACGGGCGCCAAGGACGAGCAGCTCGATTATCTCGTTTACACCGAGCCGATTCCTGCGGGAACGTCGATCCTCACCGATACCATCCAGGGGACGTTCGACCGCTACGAGATCACGCCGGGGGCGATCACGTTCTACCTGGGAGACCGTCCGCACTTTGGAAACATCCATTTCTCAGTCGTGGGCTATCTCCCCGGCAAGTACAAAAACGTCCCGTCGATCCTGCGAAGCTTCTACCAGCCCGAGCGGATTGCCATTGCCAAAGACCTGCCCCTCGACGTGCTGGCCCGCGGGCAGAAGACGAAAGACGAGTACAAGCTCACGCCGCAGGAGCAGTATGAATTCGGCAAGCGCCTGGCCGCCAAACACGAATACAAAGCTGCGGCCGACCACTTGCGCACGCTCTTCAAGGATTACCGCCTGCAGGACAATTTCTACCGCGAAGTCGTGCAACTGCTGTTTGACTCGGCCCTGGCAGCCGACGACCACGCCGAAATCGTCCAGTACTTCGAGATCGTCAAGGAGAAATATCCCGACGTTGAAGTCTCGTTCGAGAACATCCTGAAAGTGGCCCGCGCCTACACCGAGCTGGGCGAATACGAGCGCAGCTACCTGGTGTATCGCGCCACCGCCGAAGGGAACTTCATGCGCGAGAGCCAGATTGCTGGGTTCCTCGATGAACGGGGAGAATTCCTGCGGTCGGTGCAGGTCATGGAGCGGCTGCTGCGCGAATATCCGGCCGAGGCGTACATCGCCACGGCGACGTACGCGCTCTCGCAGGAAGTTTACGGCAAGGCGCCCGAGGCATCTGCCAATGTGAAGCTGCGCGAGGCCGGAATCACCCGTGTCGACCTGATCGCTTCCAGCATTCACATGCTCGATCATTTCCTGTCCACCTGGCCCACCGACCCGGCCGCCGACCAGGCCAGTTTCGCGCTGGCCAACGCGCTGCTCGATCTCGAGCAGTACGCCGCAGCGATCAAGCGCTGCGGCACGTATGCCGCGCGCTATCCCGACAGCAAGCTGCTCGACAGCTTCTGGTACGTGATCGGGTACAGCCAGTTTGCCATTGGTAAATCCGACGAGGCTCTCGAAATGTGCCGCAAGGTGGCCGACTTCAAACGCAAAGACCCCACGACCGGCGTCGAACTGGCGGCGGCCAACCAGTTCCAGGCGATCTACATCATGGGGCAGGTCTTCCACAGCCTGGGGAAACCGGCCGAGGCGATTACCGAGTACAGCCGCGTGAAAGACCGCTTCGCCGACGCGAATGAGGCGATCGATTTCTTCATGCGCAAGGACATCAGCCTGCCGGAAGTGACGACGGTGAAGCCCGGGGCCGCTGCGAAGGTGCCCCTCAAGTTCAGAAACGTGACCGGCGCCAGCATCAAGGTCTACCGCATCGACCTCCTGAAGTTTGGCCTCTTGCAGCGAAACCTGGCGCGGATCACCGGGATCAACCTGGCCGGCATCCGCCCGTACCACGACCTGACGCTGGCCCTGGGGGACGGCAAAGACTACCGCGACCGCGAGAAAGAGCTGGAGTTGCCCCTGAAGGACGAAGGGGCCTATCTCGTCGTGTGCCAGGGAGAAAACCTGTACACGAGCGGCCTGGTGCTGGTCTCGCCCCTCGCGCTCGAAATTCAGGAAGACGCCACGAGCGGCCGCGTGCGCGTCACGATCAAGGACGTGACCGCCGAAAAGTACGTGCACAACGTGCACGTCAAGGTGATCGGCAGCGCGAACGACCAGTTCATTTCGGGCCAGAGCGACTTGCGCGGGATCTTCGTAGCCGATGGCATCAACGGGACGAGCACAGTGATCGCCCGCACCGACGCCAACCGCTATGCGTTCTACCGCGGCAAAACCCCGCTGGGGAACATTCCGACCGCGGCCCCGCAGTCCGAGGCCAAACCCGCCGCGCCGCAACAGCAGGGGCAGCAGAAAGACGCGCTGCTCAAGAATCTGCAGGACCAGAACGGCATCTTCAACAATGACAACCGTACCAACTACCGCAACCTGCTGCGGAACCCGACGCAAGGCGTGAAAGCCAAGGGAGCGTTCTAAGGCCCACCTGCGGCAGTCGACGGTGTCCCGATCGGACGAGGGAAATTTAGCCACGGATGAAACACGGATAAAACACGGATTTACGAGTTTTCGTATCTGTGGTTGATCCGTGTTCAATCCGTGGCTATTTTTCGTTTTCTCGTTTGTTGTTTTACGCCGGTTTGTCGAGGCGGCGGTTGAGTTCGGCGATCTGGCGCTGCAGTTCGCCGAACATGGCAATCTGCAGATCGGTCCGGCCGCGTTCGAGTGCCGGGCGATGAGTGTGCCAGTAGCGGGCGATGATCACGATCGACGAGATCAGTGCCGCCCACGTGGCCAGCACCCAGGCCATGCCGATGGCAGGAGGGACCGGCGAGCCGAGACCCTCTACCGTGTTCAAAACAAATGCGCCCGCGGTGCAGATGCAGAGCGCCACGACGCTCCGCATGGCGTTGCGGCGGCTCGAGCGGGCGGTCTCTTCCAACGAATCCAATGAATTTTCCAGGCGCATACGAAGCTCCTGCAATAGTGATTCAGAGATTCCGGAATCGGCTGCGATCAGCCGATCAACCGGGTTGGTCGGCAGTTGAATTTCAGACATGGCGTAATCCTTGTAATTGTTCACGCAAGGCGTGCTTGGCGTAATGCAGGCGGGACTTCACGGTGCCGGGGCTGCAACCGACGACTTCGGCGATCTCAGCCACTTCCAGGCCTTCCAGGAACCGCAATGTGAGCGCTTCGCGATGCGGCGGTGACAACTGTTCGAGCGTGCGGTGCACGAGGTCGGCCTGCTCCAGGGCTTCCAGCTCATTCCAGTCGTCGGCTTGGTCGGTGGTCGTGATTTCTTCGAGGGGCAGCGCGGCAGGGCGCTTCCGGCGGCGGAGGTGGGTCACCGTGACATCATGGGCGATCTTGTACAGCCAAACCCGAAACGCCTCTGGTGCATCCAGCGACGCCAGCCGGCGAAAGACCAGCAGCCAGACCTCTTGTGCGACGTCCAGGGATTCCTCGCCGTCTCCGACCATGCGACGGATGTAGTACAGCACCCTTCGTTCGTAACGTCGCACGAGCTCGTGGAACGCGGCATGATCTCGCATCTGCGCCTGAACGACCAGCATCCGCTCGTGAACTGCTGAATAAGTCGAATCGGAGCTCATGCGGCCTGATCTTACCGTCCAGCCTGTTCATCTGCGGACAGTAATAAGCCGCGCCCCGCGGCCGCCGGGTTCAATCCGACAGGTCAAATCCGGACCAAAAAACGGAAATTCCCGCAGATGGCCGGCAAATTGCGGTGGGCGCGGGGCAGTGGTACGATCGATCACATTCGGAGCTGCGTGCGGGAGGCTCTCAGCAGGAACGATCGGGTTTCGATTGATATGCCGCCGGGGTCGAGGTCCCGCCCGGCAGGCGGGACCTACCAGGAATACCGCGGAGATCAGGCTATGCGCGATCACGAGTCGATACTACTCGAGCACGTTGCCGTGTCGCGGAGGTACTTTCTGAAGCTGGGCGCCGCCGGGGCGGCTGCGCTGCAGCTTTCGCCGCTTCTGGCGTTCGGTGACGATGCGGAGGCCAAAGTCGCCCTGGCCGCCGAGCTGGCCAAGTTCGAATACCTCACCACATGGGACAACTTCCGCCTCATCGAACGGGGCGAACCGCTGCCGTACACGCATCCCATCGAGAAGCTGCGCGAAGTCGGGCTCACGCAGGAGACGTGGAAGCTGGAAGTTGTCTCCGATCCGGATGCGCCGGCGAAGCTCGACAATCCGTTGTCGAAAGAACTGGGGACGGCCCTCGACTGGCAGGCGCTGATGAAGCTCGCCGAGACGCGTGCCGTGCGGTACCTGAAGGTGATGACCTGCAACAACATCGACACGCCCCTGGGGATGGGCCTGTGGGAGGGCGTTCCGCTGCGCGACGTGATCTGGCTGGCCAAACCGGTCGAAAATGTCCGCCGCGTGTTCTATTATGGCTATCACAATGATGCCCCCAAGCAGATTTTCCGCAGCTCGCTGCCGATCGGCCGCGTGCTCGAAGACCCGCCGGGCGAATACCCCGTGCTTTTGTGTTACAAGCTGAACGGCGAATTCCTGGACGGCAAGCGCGGCGGCCCGGTGCGGATGCTGGTCCCCGACGCGTACGGTTTCAAATCGGTCAAGTGGCTGATCCGCGTCGTGCTCACGAACGCCCCATTTGGCAACGACACGTACGCCAACGGCAACAACGACGTGGATAGCTGGATGAAGACCAGCGCCCGCATCATCTCGCGCCCCGCGAAGGTCAAGGTCGGCCAGCCGGTGCCGGTGACTGGCATGACGCAGGTCGGCATTTCGGGACTGACAAAAGTGCAGTATTCGATTGCCCCGCAGGAACCGACCTGGCCGGCCGACGATCCGTGGTTCACGAAGGCGGACTGGAAAGACGCCCAGATTCTGGGAGCTCCCGAGAAATGGGGAGGGGGCCTGGCCGGCGGCGACCTTCCCACAGCGACGATAGGCTTCGATGCGACAACCGGCAAAGCGCAAACCTGGCCGCTGCGATACTCGATCGTGCACTGGAGTGCGCTCCTGACCGGAATTCCCGCCGGAAAGTACGACCTGCGCTGCCGGTCGATTGACGCCAATGGCTACGCCCAGCCCCTGCCGCGCCCGTTCCTGAAGTCCGGCGGCAATGCCATTCAGACTTTGCCTCTGACGGTGGAAGAAGCATGAGCGACCGGCCCGGATTCTGGCAATCGATTCGCCGGGGTTTTGGCGCCAGCGACCCGAGACACTGGACCCAGCCCGGGTTCCTGCGGTTGCGGCTGGCGCGCGACGCTCATTTGCGCCTGGCGTTCGCCGCTGGAGTGGGCGTGCTCGTCGGCGGACTGTTCACAGGGCTGCTCGTGCTGGCGGCGCCGCCGGATGCGATCGGCATGGGAGTGTTACTGGGGTTGGCGATGCTGGCGGCCGCGGCCTTGATCGCCTTTCTCTGGATCGATCTGGCGCAGATCATCGTCACGCTGGAAGACGGGCAAATCCATCGCAAGACGAAGCCGCTCATCTTCAATCCGCTGGGGTTTCTGGCCAACCGGCACGACTACTGGCCGTATTCCAAAATCACGAAATGCGCCATCGCGCCGGCCGCCGCATTGGGAACGAACTATTCGGCGCTGATCATTGGCACGGAGGGGCGCCTGATCCTGCTGGGCATTCCCCCGAAGGTCGATCATGACGCCATTGCTAAGTTTCTCGCCAGACAGGGCCTGCGCGTGCAGACGGTCGAATCGATTCCCGGCGCGGTGCTGCCGAAGGCCAGCATCGCGCGCCGCGGACTGCGCCTCTCGGCGGTGTTCTGCGCGATCGGGATCGTGCTCGCGGGAAGCGGCGCCGGAGCGCGGGCCGTCTTTCGCGGCGGCGGCGCGGCGCCGAAGATGGATTTCGCTGCCGTCAAAAAATCGGCTGAAGCCGCGCCTCTCGGCGAGACGGTTCGCGAATTCAAAGTTCCCGGCGACCCCGGGATCGCTAAAGCCTGCATCTCGCCTGACGGCAAGTGGGTGTGGGGGGTGGGCGCGAACTCAAAGAAACACTTCCTCTGGAAAGACTCGCAGGACGAGCCCATCGGTGAACTGGAAATCCCCGCCGCACGGACCGCGCTGGCATCGTTCACGGCGGACAACCGCCACGTGATCGTCGCTGCCGAACGGGAGATTCATGTCTGGCAGCTCGAACCGCTGGAAGAAACGGGCAAGTTTGAGCTGCCGGGCGATCCCGGGGCTCTCATTTCGTCACCCGACAGCCGGCAGCTCATCGTGCCGAGCATGATCGATCTGCGCGTGTTCGAATTGCCCGACGGGGCGAACTCGCAGAAATTCCCGCTAACGGCAGGCGCGATTTTGAGCGCCGTGCTTGCGGCCGATCGCGAGCGGGTCGTTGTCGTGTATCAGAACCGGATTGCGGCCATTCGATTGCGCGACGGAGCCGTTGAAGACATCGTGGCGTTTGCCTCGCCCAATGCGGCATATCTGTTCGGCTCCCTATCGGCCGGAGGAAGCCGGGCGGCCATGCAGGCCCCTGGCGGAACCGATCTCTTCGACGTCGGACAGAAACAGAAACGCACGTCGATCGCCGCCGGCGCCGCGACGTATGTTCCGGCCGTCACGCGCGACGGCCGGCGCCTGGCCGCGACATGGCTGGACGGGACTGGCGTCTGGGACGTAGAGACTGGCCGCGTTGTGGCACGATTCGCCGTTCCTCAGTCGGTGCAATTGCAATTGTCGGCGAACGACGAACGGCTGCTCGGGTATGGCTTCGGCGTCCCGAAGGTTTTCCTGTGGAAGATGCCGGCGCCTTGAGATGTCAATACGCGTCGTCTTCATATCCTCCAGGCTGAGCTTCCATATTCTTCGCGAACTCGTACTGCGCCAGGAACAGGACAACCGCCACGGGGATCGCCGCCAGGGCAAGGCATGCGGCGGCGACAATCCACGGCTTGCGCGCCCGCAGGATCGGCAGTTCACTGATCCATGCGGCCAGCGGTGAAAGAAATAGCACTGTCGCCTGGCTGCCCGGCAATTCTCCGAAGAACACGCCCAGCATCAGAATGCCGAAGAGACCTGTGACTCCGATTCCCAGGGCGGCACGACCGGGCATTGCCGTTTTGAGGACGGGCGGTGCGATGGCCAGTGCAGCCAGACCGGCCGCCAACGGCAGCGCCGCCTGTCCGCCGGACGCATAGCCCGAAAGCATAGGGCCAGGCCCCGGCAACGCTCACCGCGCTCACAACCAGCACCGTCGATATGCCGGGCGACCGATCGGCCAATCGCGCGTGCAACCACCACACGGCCACGAGCAGCACGGCGCTGGCCGCCAGGGTGAAGCGTACTTGCGCGGCGCTCCAGCCCGTGGCAGTCCCCTCCAGCAGGCTGGAATTGTGCAACAGGATCCGTCCGGCCACCGCCGCCAGGCATGCCCGCAGCAGCCAGACAGCCCAGTGCGGCTTTGTCGCCGCCGCCACCAATTCGATTGCCGCGACCGCGGGCAGAACGATCAGCAGCAGCCGATCGAGCCCGTCCTGCGGCGGCCAGTGCAGCGTCAGGCTCAGAACGTAGCAGCCGACGACCATCGCCAGCACCAGACTCAGACAGTGCGCGACGCTCGTGCGAAGCGCGCCGGCCGGTTTCTTCCAGGTCAGCAGAGCGGCGATCAGCGCTGCGCACGCGACACCTGCCGCGCTCATGGCTTTCGCAAACAAGACCGGATCAGGCATGTTGCGCTCCGATCGTGCCCGGAGTACTGCGTACTTAGTACTCAGTACATTTCTCAGTGCCCCGCGGCGGGCAGGAACAGGTCGGCGACGGCGACGGCGATGCCCATCAGCGACCCGCCGGCGATCAAGCCTGCACAGATCGGTTCCTGGTTCTGCACCACCACTTGGTTCATGCGCGATTCCTCGCTGGAAAACAGCTTTTCGGTCGCCCAGAACAGGAACGCACCGGCGAACATCGATAGGCACATATGGAACGGGATGACGAACCCCAGCCCGATTGCAACGGGGGACAAGGGAAAACGGTTCTTGCTGAGGATTCGCCACACTTCCAATACGATGCCGACGACAACTCCCGCCAGGGCCGCCAATTGGGCGCTGCGTTTGATATTGCTCAGCCCGACGGCCAGCACATCGGCCACAGCCTTCCAGATCGTTGCCGAGGGCATCGGGAACTTCTCGTCGACGTGATAGGCGACATCGAGTTCCAGCGCGAGAAGCTGGCTGGGCGGCACCTTGAGAAACACCAGATAAAAAACCGGAATGGAAAGCGCGGCGCCCGCGAAGATCCCCAGAATATGCCCCAGCGCCTGCTGCCGCGGCTTGGCCCCCAGCATATAGCCCGGCTTGATGTCCTGCAGCAAATTGGCGGCGTGGCTGGCAACTTCGCCCGTGATGCCCGCTGTCATCAGGTTCACTTTCCTATTGCCCGGGGCCAGTGCGCCAAACGTCAATTGGGTGAGCTTGCCCATGGCACCAATCGGAGTGAACGACGTCAGTCCCGTGGAATTGATGGCGATCAGGCAGAACACGGAAACCAGCAGCAACGCCACGACCGACAGCCAGTAATCGACCTCGAAGAATTCCCGTGCCATGACGGCGACCGCCGCGCCGATGAGCGGCACGCCGATCAGAGACACCGCCAGCGGCAGCTCGATGTGGGCCAGGACGTCGGATCCCTTCTGTTCTGCGTTTCGCCGACTCGAAAACGCGCCGGCGAACTTCGCGATCGCGGCCCAGAGGGTTGCAGGTTTGCTGAAGAACGCCAGCAGCGATGCGGCCGTCATGATGGCCACGCCGCACCACAGCGCCCAAAACGTGATCTCGCGAAAGCCGATTGTCCCCTTCGCATTGGTGACGATGTCGCCTCGCGCGATCATGATTGGCGCCAGAATCGCGTAGTTGATGATCGCGCCCACCATGATCGAAACCCCTGTGCGAATCCCCATCAGTCCTCCGACTCCAACCATTGGCAGGTCGACCTCTGGCCGAATCGTGAGACTCTTCAGCGTCGATTCCAGGTCTTTGGAAAGACCAATGAATTTGTACAGCGGCTCATCCAGGAACTCTGGAATGTGCAGCGTGAAGTCCTTGAACTTTAAGTAGGCCGTAATGCTTTCGCTCTGGAGCAGCTTGACTGTACCGGCGAGGACGCCGAAAACGATCAGCAACTTCGCCTTAAGCAGGCTCGCGGCCGCTTCTCCGTGGTGCAGCGAATCCATCACGATGCCGGCAGCCCGCCCTTCGGGAAACGGCTGCTGCTCGTCGTTGATGAACCGCCGTTTGAAGGGGAACGCGAACAGCACCCCCAGGATCGCCAGCACGATCATCCACAGCATGAGCTGCCACATCGGAATCACGTGTCCGGTCACCATCATGTACGCCGCCATGCTGGAGATCAGAGGCGACGTCATGTATCCGCTCGCCGTGGCGATCGACTGCATCGCATTGTTTTCCAGGATTGAGAATTCGCTGGCCAAACCCAGACGGGAGAGCACCTTGAAAATTGCAAAGGCCAGAATGACCGACGTAATGCCCACACCCAACGTCCAGCCCGTCTTGGCCCCCACATAGATGTTGGTGAGCGGCAGGACGGCTCCCAGGGCCATGCCTGTCAGCGCTGAGCGCAGCGTGAGCTGCGGCATGTCGCCGCGATAGACATTTTCCAGCCACCAGCGGTCTTTCTGCTCCAGTGACCAGGTACGAATCTGTTCTTCGTTCAGCTCGTGAATCGCCACGGAGTTCTCCTGTGCACGACCGCGGATTTCGTTCCAGCGCCTGCGCGACGACCGAGTCTGATGAGAATTACCGGATGCCGCCGGCCTTGTCCATGATCTAGCGGATGACTTTCGCTCCCGGCAGCGCCCCCTGCAGGTCGGCGATGCCGGCTTCGGTCACGCGCGTTCCGTAGAGATAGACGAACTTGAGGTTCGCCAGCCCCTTGAGCGGCGCCAGGCCCGCGTCGGTGATTGCCGCCCGCCGCAAATCGAGGACGCGCAGGCCGGACAGCCCGCCCAGATGCGCGAGGCCCGCGTCGGTGATTTTCGTAGCGCCCAGGTCGAGCTCGCGAAGCGACTTCACTTCTCGGAGTTCCGCCAGCCCGGCGTCGGCAACCTGCGTGTCGCACAGCGACAGAGTTTCAAGCTGCGGCAGCGACTTCAGCACCTCCAGCCCGCGGCCAGTGACAGGTGTGCTGTCGAGCTTGAGCGTCTTGAGGCCGGTCAGCCATCCGAGGTGCGCGAGAGACCCGTCCGTGAAGCGCGTATGGCCCAGCTGCAGCGACTTCAGCCTCTGCAGCCGGTGGAGGTGTGCAAGCCCCGAACCGTCGATGCGGGTGCGTTCCAGATCGAGAATTTCCAGGTTCGTCAGAGACGCCAGGATTCGCAGGCCCGAATCGGTGATATGTGTCGAGTCAAGATGCAGAGTTTGCAGCGTCGTTATCGTTTCGAGCCGGGCCATGCCATCGTCGCCAAACGGCGTTCCCGACAGGCGGATTTCCCGGATCGTCGGCACGGCATCCGTCGAAGGGCGGATCCAGATCAACTCGACCAGTCGCTCGATCCCGCCAAATTGAGCGCACAGCTTTCGCTGTTCGGCCGTCAGAGCGCCGTCGAGTGTCTTCTTGAACAACGAATGCTCTGCGAACTGGCCTGAATTCACCGTGTTACGTAAATCGATGGCGTCTCGATACGCGGCCGGCGGAATTGTTCCATCCACGACGCGCCAGCCGGCCCGTTTCTCGGCAATCTGATCGAAGAGCCGTTTCACGTCTCCTTCGCCGGCAATGTGCAGCTTGCGCCGCTGCGCCAGCGTCAGTCCACAGGCAATGTCGATGGCCGAGACTTTGATGTCCGCCAGCAGGCTCAGCTTCATTCGCGCCGTTTCAGCGGCCGTGGCCCCTGCCACTCCGAATACGATGCGGTCGAAGTCCAATTCGTCGAGCGGCAATTGCCGCCGCCGTAGCGCAACAAACCGCATTGCCAGCTCGTGCTGCTCGTCTTCCCTGGCAATAGCATCGGTGACTTCGTCGAAATCGTCGTCCGACGCAGGGTCGGCAATGAACGGGTCCGCCGGCGCAAGTCGCGGCCAGAGGGTCGCGATGGCGATGATCGCCAGCAGCAGCCGTAGCGGGCGGGCTTTCGTTGCGGTCTTCCTTTTCCGTCAGCCGAACAGTTCCAGCATCGGTTCCCCGGTGCTGATGGGGCGGGTGAACCCGTCGTTGCCAAGGCGCAGATCGAGCGGTACTCCCAGCGAGTGGAAGATCGTGGCCCCCAGGTCCTGCGGGCGGACTGGCTTGTCTTTCACGTAGGCGCCGATCTTGTCGGACTGCCCGTACACCATCCCGCCGCGGATGCCGCCGCCGGCCAGAATCGTCGAATAGCACGACGGCCAGTGCTGCCGGCCCGGGAGAATGCTCGGCTGGTTGATGGTGGGCGTGCGGCCGAATTCCCCCGTGACGACCACCAGCGTGCTCTCCAGCAGCCCGCGGTCTTCGAGATCGGTCAGCAGGGCCGAGAGCCCTTCATCGAGGCACGGCAGGCACCACCCCATGCCGTACGAGCCCTCGCCGAACGCACTCCCCATGCCCATCTCGCTGCCGTGCATGTCCCAGCTCGACGCCGGAGGGCCGCCCCCGACGGCGCCCTTCGCCGGTCCGGTCCAGCCGTTCACCGTCACGAAACCGACGCCCGACTCAACCAGCCTGCGCGCGAGGAGCAGGTTTTGCCCGAGCGGGTGCATGCCGTATCTGTCGCGCACCGATTGCGGTTCGCGATCGAGCTCAAACGCCTGCTTGCCGCCGGCCCCTTTCGTCAGTTCGACCGCCCGGTGGTGCAGCGCCTGCCAGTCCCTGGTGCTGCGATGGACCACGCCGGAACTGTCGTAGGAATTCAGTCCCTCCAGCAGACGCAGCCGATCGTCCATGCGCCCATTTTCGACGGCGGGCAGCAGCTCGTCGGGGGCCTTGAACGTCGGCATCGCGGGATGATTGGTGGCCGAACCCACGAACAGCGGGCTGTGTCCGGCCCCCAGGTGGCCACCGGTCCCGATGTTGACGGCGCAGAACACCGGATCGCCGACGCACTTGATCAGCCACACGTACGACGAGATGCTCTGGTCGTTGGGACGCACCTTCGACAGGATCGAACCGAGGTACGGCGAATCGAGCGGCGCATTGGCCTGGCCGCTCAGCAGGTGGTGCATGGCGTCGAAGTGATTGCTGATATTGCCCACATGGTGCATCGACCGGATCAGGCAGAAGTGCTGCGTGAGCGTTGCCAGGCGCGTGTGCAGTTCCGAGATCCGCATACCAGGCACCGTCGTCGCGATCGGTTTGTAAGGCCCGCGAATGCCGTCGGGCGCTTCGGGCTTGAGGTCCCACGTATCAAGGTGGCTGGGGCCCCCGCACAAAAGAATGAAAATGCATGAACGGGGCGCGGCGCCTTTGCCCAGTTCACGCTCGCCACCCACCCGCGCCGCAACCATTCCCGGCATGCCGAGCGTGAGGGCGCTGACGCCCCCAGCCTGGAGCAACTGGCGGCGCGAAACTCGGAGCGAGGGACTCTGGGATCGGCTCATCTCGTTCTCCCTGTTCAGCCGTTCTGGCATAACAACTTGCGACACATACCGACGTTGATCGAGGTCCGTATGTTACACAAATAACCGATCAACGAACACTTGTCTATTTCTATTTAATCGTAGTTGCGGCATCCTGCCGCATCGGCTGGCATAGAGAACTCCGCCCGCTTCTCGAACCGGGCCAGTCGGTCCCGCCATTCTGTGGCCTTGGAAACATTGGCGTCATTCGAATCCTGTCTCGCCGAAGCGGAAGGATGCCGCTTCTACACTGAGGCGATCAGCCGATTGCGGGTCCCTTCGATCCGCACGCTCTGCGAGTAGTGGTGGACGCTGATTCCGTCGGCCAGCGGCGTTCGCGCGCAGACGATGAACTCGGCCCAGCCCGGCGAATTATGCGCCACGTAAGCCAGGCGGCACCCTTCCAGCAGCGATTTGTATTCGCCGTCGAGATCGGGAAGCAGCACCGGGCCCGTATCAACCTGGTAGAACCGTTCCCGCTCGCTGAAGTTCACGACCCGAACCGGATATTCCAGCAGAACCCGGTAATGCGGGGTCTCGTATTCAGTCTGGCTAATCACCGGCGTCGCTGCCGAAAGCGCGGCGATGATTGTATCAATGTTCTCTAGCACTCGTCCGGGGCGCGTCACGAGATTGATCGAGAAACTGTCGAAGCATTCCCGCGGGTCGTCGAGCTGCCGCTCGGGCTGCACACCCAGCGTCGCCGGAAACAGCATCACCCCTTTGTCGGCCTTGTCCCAGCGCTTGAAGACCAGAAATTCGTCGGGGCCGGCCAGCATGCACATGTCGGCATTCGGCTGGTGCCAGACGTCGCGCTCGACCCACACCTGTTCCGACTTGCACGATGAAGAAAGAACGTAGTCGTTGACGCGGCCCGTTTTCTTGTGCGTGATCACGGCCCGCGCGTCGAGCAGCATCCGCACATTGTTGAGCGTCATCGGCAGCTTGCGCGAGACCGTCTTGGGAGGCTTCTTCGTCGTGTCGAGCCGGAACCGCAGACACGATCGCTCGAAATCGATGATCTTCGCGTCGGCCGGGCGCTCCGCCGGCTTTTCGCCTTTCTGTGCCGCCTGAACCGAGCCTGCCGCGCCTGCCACGGCCGACAGCGCCCCCAGTGCAATCCCCCCCTGCGACGCGCTGACCAGCATCTCTCGGCGGGAAAAGGGTTGCCCGGCCGGCGGCGTTGAGTTTTCGACGGACATAACAGGCTCCGAAAGTAAATTCTGAATTTCGTCTTGATGCGGAAGCATGGACCTGAAACTTAACGCACGTTACGTTGCGACGTGTATGCCGGGCTGCTGGGTCGCCGAATCAGTCAATCGATTTATGCTACTTTCAATGGCGCAGAGCCGCGCCCGTCAGGACGCGGTCGGGGCTAACCGCTGCCTGACGGGCGCGGCTCTGCGGATCTTGCCCGACTCACAACACAAACGGTTCCGGCGTGCGCAGTGTGAAAAACTTGCGGACGGATTTCGGCACGTGCCAGTGCGTCGTCAGGCCGCGCGGAAAGTGAGCAGAGTCGCCGGCCTTGAGTGTGTGCGTCGCGCCCCCTTCCTCGCGAATTGTCACCTCGCCTTCGAGAATGTAGACGAACTCGTCCCACGAGAATGTCCAGCGGAATTTGCCCGCCGTGCAGCTCCAGAAGCCGGATGAGACCAGCTTGTCCTGCGACTGGGTCAGCACGCAGCCCAGGGCCTTGGGCGTTCCTTCTTCGATCCACGCCGGGTCGATCGGCATAGGAGGCAACTGCGCGGGGCAGCGTGCGGTTACGATCTGCGACTGGCTCATCAACGTATTCCTCTCTGGTGCGTGTCGGAGGGAATCAGTCTCTTCGCTGGCGAATGCGATATGCCCACGGATGGCGTGGCAATCCCACGGATGAATGGGCCGGAGACCAGTGTACCGATATTTTTCGTATCCGTGTTCAATCCGTGTTTCATCCGTGGCTAAATTTCATCGTTGCGTTGAAAACGGAACTCCCCTGCTGGCTGAGCGGGGGTTCGTCAGCTACGCCAGGATTTTCTGGACAACGTTTCCCGCCACGTCGGTCAGTCGAAAATCGCGTCCGTGGTGGCGATAGGTGAGGCGAGTGTGGTCGAGACCCAGGCAGTGCAGGATCGTGGCCTGCAGATCATGCACGTGCACGCGGTCTTCCAAGGCGTGGTAGCCCAGCTCGTCGGTCTTGCCAACGATTTTGCCCGCGGCAACGCCCCCGCCCGCCAGCAGCACGCTGAATCCGAAGGGGTGGTGGTCGCGGCCTTCCTTGCCGGGGGTCGTGCCGCGGCGGATTTCGTGCATCGGCGTGCGTCCGAATTCGCCCCCCCAGATCACCAGCGTTTCGTCGAGCAAACCTCGCTGCTTGAGGTCATGAATCAGGGCTGCGGCGGGCTTGTCGGTCATCGACGTATTCTTCTTGAGGTGATTGTTGAGGTCCGAGTGGTCGTCCCACGTTGAGTGATACAACTGCACGAACCGCACGCCGCGCTCGACCATCCGGCGGGCCAGCAGGCAATTCGAGCCAAAAGCGCGCGTCGTATCGTCGTCGAGCCCGTACAGCTCGCGCGTGGCGGCCGTTTCCTGGGCAAAATCGACAAGCTCGGGAGCCGCCGACTGCATGCGGTACGCGAGCTCGTAGGCTTCGATCCGCGAGGCGATTTCGGCGTCGCCGGTCTGGGCCAGCCGATCGCGGTTCAGGTCCCGCAGCGCGTCGAGTCGGCGGCGCTGCATGGCCCGCGACAGCCCGTCGGGATTCGACAGGTGCAGAATCGGGTCCCCCTGGTTGCGGAACGTCACGCCGCGATAATTTGACGGCAGAAACCCGTTGCTCCACAGCGCCGTTCCCGCGTCGACCCCTTCCCCCGAATTCGACAGCAGCACGACGAAGCCGGGCAGGTTCTGCGATTCGCTCCCCAGCCCGTAAGTCACCCAGGAACCCATGCACGGATGGCCGAACAGCGTCGTCCCGCATTGAAACAGGAGTTGCCCGGGATCGTGGTTGCTCGACGTCGTGTACATCGAGCGCACCAGGCACAGGTCATCGGCGCACGATCCCAGGTGCGACACGAAGTCCGAGAAATCCATCCCCGACTGTCCAAACTTCTGAAATGTGCGCGGGCTTCCGAAGCAGCGGGCGCCCCCTTTGATGACCGGATCGGCGAGCGACGCCAGAAATGTCGCGGGAACAGGTTCACCGTGCAACCGGTTCAACTCGGGTTTGGGGTCGAACAGATCGACGTGGCTGGGCCCCCCCGCCATAAAAATGAAGATGACGTTCTTGGCGCGGGCCGGGACGTGAGGGCGCAACGATTCGGGCCCCGCTGGCTTGTCGGTGCGCTCTTCAGCCGCCAGCAATTGGCCCAGCGCGATCGTTCCCAGTCCGCAGGCCGACTGCTGCAGGAACCGGCGACGCTCGACCGCTGTTGGCTTTTGCATGGCAGTCAGTCCCGTGTAATGAATTCGTGAAGGTTGAGGACGACGCTGCACACGGCCGTCCACGCCGCCAGTTCGTCGGGCGCGGTCGCCGGCGCTGGCTGCGAAGCGAGTTTCGCCACATCTGCGGGACTCTCGCGAAGCAACTGTCGCTGATCGTTAAGAAACGACTGCAGGTGACCGATTTCAGATGACGTCGCCGGTCGCGCTAATGTGCGCCGGATCAGGGCCGCGATTCGATCGGCGTCGTTCGCGGCCGATTCGGCGACTGTCTGCCGCGCCAGCGCCCGCGCGGCGTCGAAGAAGGCTGCGTCGTTCAGCAGCGTCAGCGCCTGGAGCGGCGAATTCGTGCGGTCGCGGCGCGAGCAGATCGAATTTGACGGAGGCGCGTCGAACGTCACGTTGTGTGCGAACGGCGACAGGCGCTGCAGCCAGGTGTACAGCCCGCGGCGGCAACGGTCGGCCCCTTCACTCGTCTTCCATTCGTTTCGAAATCCCTCTTTGGCCACACTGTCGGGCTGCTGAGGAAAGACGCTCGCGCCGCCCACGCGGCGGTCGATCAGCCCGCTGACGGCCAGGGCCGTGTCGCGCACCTGATCGGCCGATAACCGCAGCGGTATCTGCCGCGCGAGGAGCCGGTTGTGCGGATCGCGCCCTTCGAGTTCGGGGCGGGCCTTAGACGACTGGCAATACGTGGCCGACGTCACGATCAGCCGGTGCATCTGCTTCACGCTCCAAGCGCGCCGCACAAATTCGCCGGCGAGCCAGTCGAGCAACTCGGGATGGCTGGGGGGCTGCCCGCGCATTCCAAAATCGTCGGGCGGATCGACCAGGCCGCGCCCGAAGAACTCCTGCCACATCCGATTGACGACGACGCGCGGCGTGAGCGGATTGTCGGCGGCGACCAGCCACCGGGCCAGATCGAGTCGCGTTGCCGGCCGTCCACCTTCCGCTGCAGGAATTCCTGCGGCGTTCAGTCCACCGGCGCTGGGACCGCGTGCCCCAAGCCACGCGGGAACAGCTGGTCCCACCGCGTCGCCGGGCACGCGGAAGTCGCCGCGGACATGCAGGAGCACAGGTCTTGGCTGCCGCGACTGCCGCATCGTCGGGGCGCGCGTCGGCCAATGGACTTCTTTTTTGAGCGAGTCGAGCTTGCCTTTCAGCTCGCCCAGCTTGAGCTCGTTGAATTTCGGACCGTCGATGAGCGCGCCGTGTGTCAGGAAATAATCAAGCAGGCGGTCCTTTTCGTCCTGCGTCCGCTCACTCACCGGCGTTCGCACGATGACGCAGCCTTCCAATTGCCCTTCGCCGAAGTGGCCTCCCCAGATCAGCCCCAGCACCTCCCACTGCCGGTCCCAGATCGGTTCGACCGCCGGTGCGGCGACCGCATCGAGCATCTTCTTTTCCCACCGGGCCTGCAGCGCCTCGATCTCTGCACGCTGCGGCGCGATCAGTTCGTCGCGCCGGCGGCGATAAGGTTCGTAATCGGCTGCGAAAGCGGCTGCTTCACCCGGCAGCGGCGCGTCAATGTTGAGCTCGTCTCCCTGGTCGAGAAAGCCGTACAGGCCGAAAAACTCGCGCTGACTGAGCGGATCGAACTTGTGGTCGTGACAGCGGGCGCAGCCCACGGTCAGCCCCAGCCAGCCTGTTCCCACCATCGCCGTGCGATCGACGATCTGCTCGACGCGATATTCTTCCAGGTCGGCGCCCCCTTCGCGGTTGCTGAGCGTGTTCCGCAGGAACCCCGTGGCGAGCCGCTGTTCGATCGTCGCGCCAGAGAGCAGGTCTCCCGCCAGTTGCTCGATCGTGAACCGGTCGAACGGAAGATCGCGATTGAGCGCGTCGATGAGCCAGGTGCGGTACCGCCAGGCGACAGGGCGGATCTGGTCGGTGAGGTACCCGTCGGTGTCGGCGTAGTGGCACAGGTCGAGCCAGGGGCGCGCCCAGCGCTCGCCGTAATGCGGCGAAGCCAGCAGCCGGTCAACGACCCGTTCGTACGAGTCGGGCTGATCGTCGGCCAAAAAGTCGTCGACGTCGTGCGGCGTGGGGGGCAGGCCGGTCAGGTCGAGCGTGACGCGCCTCAGCAGCGTGAGACGCTCGGCGTCGGGCGCCGGGCGGATCCCCGCCGCGTCGAGTCGCGCGGCGACGAAGGCGTCAATCTCGTTTCGCAATCGCTGCGGTTCGGCGACCGCAGGCGGCGCGACTCGGGTGACCGGCCGAAACGCCCAATGTGCGGCAGCCGCCGCCTTGGGAGATTTCAGGACAAGCCGCTCGGGCCACTGGGCCCCAGCGTCAATCCACTGTTTCAGCCTCGCGATCTGATCGCCATTGAGGCGCGGACCTTCGGGGGGCATCCGTTCGTCATCATCGGCAGCGGCGGTCACGCGTGCCAGGAGTGCGCTCTTGGCACTGTTACCCGCGACGATCGCGGGGCCGGAATCGCCGCCGGTCAACAGCGTACTGCGCGTTTCAAGCCGCAATCCACCGCTGGCCTTTTCCGCGTGGCAGGTCAGACACCGCGCCCGCAGGATCGGGGCGATATGCCGTTCGAAATCGACATCGTCAAGCGCGCCAGCCGAAGACGGCGAACCCGCCGTCATCAGCAGCGCGAGGAAAACCGTCAGTGGCAGGCACACTCCGTGCGCCGTCGTCATTTCCTTCGCAGCAAACGTGCGTACACCACACGGAGTGTGCCTACGACCCTGAGTCGATCGCAAGAGCGGAATTGGCAAGCAGCGGGTCATGGAAAGTCAATCCGATCCTCGATCAGTTGTCCCCAGGCCGCGCAGCGACCTCCAGGCCGCTTCGGCCAGAGGCTCGGCAGCGGTGCGCGGATCGGCCGCAGACCGGCCGCGCAGCCAACTGCGGCATCGGTGGGCCGCCGGGCCGATGATCAACGAAAAATACAATTCCTGCGGCAACGCCACGATCTCGCCGGCGTCGATGAACGGCTTGAGGGCGGCGTATAGATCGCGAGCGAAGCTGTCGCCCGCCTCGCGGTACTCGGCGGCGATTTCGCCCACTTCGTCAGCCGTTCCCATCTGCGTCAGGTACAGGCTCAGTTCCGGTTCCTCGGCGGTGATTCGCAGGTGCGCGGCGATGATCGCCCGGATCAGCGTCCTGGCGGTGCGCTTGCCCGCGGCTGCCGCAAGCACACGGTCGTGGTAATCGCGCATGCCTTCGACAAACAGTGCAAACGCGATTTCATCTTTACTGCCGAACTGGTGATAGATGCTCCCGGTGCTGGCGCTGGAGAGCTCGCGTATTTCCTCGAGCGTCGTGTCGCGGACACCGTGCGTCAGAAAGCACTTGAGCGCCGCGTCGAGAATCTCTCGCCGCCGCTGCTCCGTCGCCGCGCGGCGCATGCCGTTCCGTGCCGTGGTCGAGGCAGTGATCATGAGTAAAAGTCTAATTTAGAACGCCGTTCTAAATCAAGGATCCGCTCACAACAT
>JACQFH010000682.1 GCA_016200145.1 Planctomycetia bacterium
GTCGTCATCTGGCGGCGGCCCCTCGGTTCGCAGGGCCTCGGCGGAATCGCCGCGACGCGCGAGCGGGTAATCGTTTCCGACCGCGACCTGGCCGACGCGGCCGACGTCTTTCGCTGCCTCGACGCCCAGACCGGAAACGAGCTCTGGGCCTTCCGCTATCCCGCCGCGGGCAAGCTCGACTACGGGAATTCTCCGCGGGCCACGCCCCTCATTCACGGCGACCGGGTCTTTTTTTTCGGCGCCTTCGGGCATTTGAGCTGCGTCGATCTGAAAACCGGGAAGCCCGCCTGGCAGCTCGACACCCGCGACGAATTCGAGATCACGCGGAAAATGCCCTGGGGAATGTGCGGGTCGCCGCTCGTGGCGGCGAACCGGCTGATCCTGAATCCCGGCGGAAAACGTGGTTCGCTGGCCGCGCTTGACGTCGCCAGCGGCGAAATCGTCTGGCGGTCGGCGGGGCGCCCGGCGTCTTACGGTTCCTATATCGCGGCCGAACTGGGGGGTCGCCTGCAGGTCATTGGGCACGACGCCACCACGCTCGGGGGCTGGGATGCCGCGTCGGGACAGCGCCTGTGGACGATCACCCCCGAATCCTCCAATGACTTCAACGTTCCCACCCCGATCGTGCACCGCGGACGGCTTCTCGTTTCGACCGAAAACAACGGTACGCGGATGTACCGGTTTTCGGGCGACGGCAAGATTGAACCGCAGCCTGCCGCAGTCTTCCGAGACCTGGCCCCCGACACGCATTCGCCGGTGGTGGTCGGCGAGCGCCTGTTCGGCATCAGCCAGGAACTGTTTTGCCTGGACCTGAAAGACGATCTCAAAGTCGTCTGGCAGGGAACCGACGACGCGTTCTATGCCCACACCAGCCTGATTGCCAGCGACGATCGTCTGCTGGTGTTCGGCTCCACGGGCGAGCTGCTGCTGCTCGACCCGCACGCCGCCGACTTCAAACTGCTCGGCCGCCTGGCCCTCGTCCCCGACGGCCGCGACCTGCTCTCGCACCCCGCCCTCGTCGGCGACCGCCTGTACGTCCGCAGCCATAATGAAATCGTCTGCGTGTCGCTGGCCCCGTAAGCCGCTGCGCGAGAGAGGAGTGAGTCGAGAGTTGAAAGTAGAAGAATCCAACTTTTCCCACGAATCGTTCCGAAAGAGATCCGCACCATGAATTCGCTGGCGACCGCGGCCGTGGTGTTCGGGTGTGCTTTCGCGGCGGCCCTGGCGGCGATGCGCGTGGCCCGGCGATTGCCCGAGCACCACCTGAGCAGCGAGTCGAGGGACGTCGTCAAACTGGGGCTGGGGATCATTGCCACGCTCACGGCCCTGGTTCTCGGCCTGCTCGTCGCGTCGGCGAAAGCCACCTACGACTCGCAGGACGGCGCGGTCAAGCAACTGGCGACCAACGTCAGCCTGCTCGACCGTTTCCTGGCTCATTACGGCCCGGAAACGAACGAGCTGCGTGAGTTGCTCAGGCAGATCGTCACGATCACGGTGGAACGGATCTGGCCCGATTCCAACGCTCGCACCGGAGACCTGTCGCTCGGCGCGACACGCGACACGGCCGATCTTTTCTACAGCAAAGTCGCCGAACTGCAGCCGCGGACCGAAGCCCAGCGGGCCGTCAAGGCCCGCGCGATGGATCTGACCTCCGAGATGGCCCAAACTCGCTTCCGCATGTATTCCCAAAAGGAAAGTTCCGTGCCGATTCCGTTTCTGGTGGTGCTGGTGTTCTGGCTGATGACGCTGTTCGCCGGCTACGGCCTTTTGGCGCCGCGCAATCCGACTGTGGTCGCCGTGCTGCTGGTCTGCGCGCTGTCGATGTCGGCCGCCGTGTTCCTCGTCCTGGAGCTGGGCCGCCCGTTCGCCGGAATCATCCACGTCTCGAGCGCCCCCATTCAGGAGGCGCTCTCTCAAATCGGCAAGTAACGCAGACCGCTAAATGCGGATTCCTCTCGTTACCGGGCTCTGCCCGGTGACGCACTGCCCCCGAGGCTCAGCCTCGTCTCATGGTTTGGCGAGTTGAGCATGCGGAATTCGGAGTGCAGAGTAGAAAAAGGGCGAACCAATACACCGTTTCCCCTCTCATCTTCCTCGGCTCGTTCCCACGCTCCGCGTGGGAACGAGAGTAAACTCCCAAATCGCACTTCGCTCTTCTCTCGTCGCTCTTCGACTCCTTCGACTCGGTAACTCCGCACTCGGAATTCCGAATTCCGCACCTATCTATCCTCATTCACCCGGAACCCGCTCGTGCCCGAACCTCCCACCGCCGCGCCCCCCACTGCCTCCCTCCCTTCGACCTTCGACGACGGCGACCTGTACGATCTGATGCTCAGCAGCATCTCGTACGGCTTTGACTTCTATTTCGACCTGGCACGCCAGGCAAACGGTCCGGTCCTGGACGTCTGCTGCGGGACCGGCCGGATTCTGCTCCCCTGCCTGCAGGCCGGCGTCGATATCGAAGGGGTCGACCTGTACGAGCCCATGCTGAGGACGCTGCGCGCCAAGGCCGCGGCGTTGAGCCTGTCGCCGCGGGTCCATCAGGCCGACATGAGCGATTTTTCTGTGCCGCGCAAGTTTGCGCTGGTCATGATTCCGTTCAACGCCTTCATTCACAACATGACGCAGGCGGCTCAGATCCGCTGCCTCGAACTTTGCCGCGAGCACCTCTTGCCCGGCGGCCTCCTGGCGTTTGACACGTTCTTTCCGTCGCTGGAGTATTTCAGCCTGCCCGAGAAGACGCGCGTGCTGGAAGGGGAAGTGCCGCATCCCCAGACCGGCCTGCCGATGCGGATGTACGACACGCGCACGTTCGACCGCGTCGCGCAGACGCAGCACTCGCTGAACGAATTCCAGCTCCTTGCCGCCGACGGCAGCATCGCCGCCGTGCACCGCTCGGAAATCATCTCACGGTACATCTTCAAGCACGAGATGGAGCTATTGCTGCGCGTCGCGGGCTTTGCCCGCTGGGAAATCTGCGGCGACTTCGACCGCCGCCCCCTGACCCGTGAATCCGACGCCCAGATCGTCCTGGCCTGGAGCGCCTAGCCCGTGGGACAGGTGTCTGACCTGCAACCGCTCTACAGCCGGACGGAATAAATCAGCAACGGATGAAACACGGATTGAACACAGATGTCGATGATCGCATCGTACGGCCACTCTTCGAATCGTCCGTTCTACTTTCTACTCTTGCCTGTCTACTCTCTCGCGCAGCGCGGCAAGCACGAGGCGACTCGAAATCGCACGGCTACTCAGCAAAACACGCGCTGCGTTCCTATTCCGCACTCCGAATTCCGCTCTTCTCTCCTCACTCTTCGCTCTTCGCTCGCGCAGCGCCCTTAACTTCCGGTGCCGCCGACGTCATCGTCCGCAACACCACCCCACTGCGCCAGTCGAACTCCCGCACCGACGGATAAACGTCATACCTTCCCTCGGGAATTCCATTCCCCCCTTCGCCGCCGGCGACGGGGCTGACGGTCGTCAGGGTCTGGCCGTCGCGCGACCATTGGATCGTCCGCGCCATGTCCGACTTGAGCGCCGCGACGATTTCCCCGGTCGCCACTTCGATCACAGAAATCCGGCCCCACGTCTCGGCGCACAGGTGCTTGCCGTCGGGCGAAAATCGCAAGCCGCCGTAGGTGGTCGTCAGACCGCCCCGCTCGCGCAGCCGGGCAGACTCCAGTCGATGGACCTGCCGGCCCGACGCACTGCTCCAGATCAGAATGTCTCCGGTTTGAACGCCGCCGCTAATTTCGTCGGGCCGTTCGTACGCGGCGACATATCCGCCGTCGGGGGAGAGGGCCACGCCCATCACCTGGGCCTGCATCGCCGGAGCGAATTGCCGCAGCGCATCCCCCGTCGTCGCGTCGCGCAGCGCGATCTGCCGCGCCGGGTCGCCGGCGGCGATCTTCCGGCCGTCGGGCGAAAACCCGATCCGCAGCGCGTAACTCTCGCCCGGCTGAAATTCTCCCAGGACCTTGCCGCCGGGGAATTCCACGATGCGGATCCGCTCGCTCTTGATCAGACCCGGTTGCTGTTCGTCCATGTTGGTGATCTGCACAGCCAGGCGCCGGCCGTCAGGCGAAAACTGCAGATTCCCGATCCTCCGGTACGTGTGCCCTTTGACCTCGATGTCAGCCGGCCCCAGATCGATCGACGTTTTTTTGCCCGTCTGCAGGTCGAGGATCGTGCCATTCGCCCACACAAGCTGTTGCCCCGTGGGCGACAGGGTGATCAGCTCCCCGGCCCACAGTTCGACGTCTTTGTAAACCCGGCTCTCTGGCGATTTCGACCAGTCCCAGACATGCAGTACGCCCCCTGCCTCCTGCTGCGGCACCCACGTCCCCAGCCGGATCGGCTTCGCCCCGCCGTTGGCCACAATCACCGTCCCACTCTCCGCCACCACCGCCCGCACATTAGGAATCCACAATCCCGCCATCGCCACCGCCGGGCCAAGCGTTTCCACTCCAATTATTCCACATCCCCCCTCTCCCTCTGGGAGAGGGGCCAGGGGGTGAGGGCACCCCACCAAAGACTCCCCCGCCGCATCCACGTCGCGAAGCTCGTGATCGCCAGCCGCTTTCATTTCCCGAGCCGAGCATGGGGACCCACCTAGCCAGACCGCCAGCGCAGCGACGACTGCGACCCCTGCACCGCCGTAATTCCGCACTCCGAATTCCGAACTCCGCATTCCCCCGCTCCTTTCTCCCGCCGCACCCGTCTTCCCCCCTTCGTAAGGAGGGGGCCGGGGGGGCCGAGGTGAAGATATTCTTGTGCGCTCCTCCCCGATTCGCGCCGCGCCGGCTTATTCTATCTGACGAATTAGCCGCGTTGATATTAGCGCGCAGTCGGCGGAATCCGGACGTCTGCTCCAGCGCGTGGTTCGGCGCTGATCTCAGCCCGCGTCGGATTTGATCTCCGAGAAGTCACCGGCACGCAGTCGATGCTCCTCGATGAAAGTTACCAGCCAGTCGCCATCATGCCAGCACCATTCCAGCTCGTCGTTGGAACTCACCGTCAGGAACGACCGCCACTCCGGTCCGGGCGTTGGGTCGTAGGCCAGGGTGGTGTTGAAGGGGTAGCCAAGGAGATACCGCCGGCTGGGATGGAGTCGAAGACGTAGGTCCCAGTAGGCGTCGCGTTGGTCCTCGCTGATCGGCCACCTCTTTGCGGCGGATTTGTCCCACGGCCACGGCGGCACATCCGCACCCAGTTGGAACTTCAGTGTCGCCGTCGAACCCATGCAGACAGCCGCCGGCGGCTCGACAAGCGTGAGCGCATCGGGTTTGTCGAACAGGTAGACCCGAACATAGTCGGGATCGCCCCAGAACGACTCGCCATTCTCGTCGTGAGCGTAGAAGAAAGACAACAAGCCACTGCTCGGCAAGGCGTGACGCCCATTCGGGATGTCGGCGAGGTTGACCTGACCGATGAATCGATAGGTGCCGAACTTGTGCTGGGGCCAATTGAAGTCGGTCGGCAATTCCGGTGAGCCGCCAAACTTGCTGCAACCCATGCTAACCCGAGCCGTCCCGGTGATGATCTCCACGGACGGCCGCGCGATGCCCATCAGGTACTCGCGGTGCTCGTCCAATCCGTGTTCGCTGAGGTAGCTTGCCAGGTCAGTCGACATCCCGCACTACCTTTCGCAGAACGACAGCGGGAGAGGGGAATATGGGCACCGTGGGGACGGAATTATTCCGCCGCGCGGCGAGTTAGTTCGGCAGTTTGCAGTTGCTGAAGGTCGCGCGCGGCGACTTTGAGGGGGGCGACTTCGATGGTCACTTTCTGGATCCGGCCGGTGAATTTGTTGTTCCCCTCGCTGTAGTCGTCGGTCACTGGAGTCTCGCCGTCCTGACCGACGTCGGCGCCTTCGTCGGCCGAGAAGAAATTGCCTTGTGTGCGCTCAATCTTGCCTGCGGCGACCTGTTTGCCGTTGACGAAAAGCGTGCCGGTGCCCCCATTGCCCAGGCCGCCGCCGTCGTACACGAATTCGTAGCGGATCGTGACTTTGCCTTCGGGAAGCGCTGTCGCCGAGACCACCTTCGACGTGCTCAGGCCCAGATAGTTGTACGCGTACATCGGCCTCCCCTCCTTGACGTACAGGCTCCAGCCGCCGAACCGGCCGGCCTGCGAGAGAATCACGCCGTTCGTGCCCCCCTTCGGAATCTGAACCTCGGCGGTGATCGTGTGCGACCGGTTCTTGGTGTTGATGAACACGTTCTCGGTCATCCCAGTCATCCCCTCGAAAACCGTCAGCGAAGTGCGACCGGCCATCAGGTCCGGACGTCCGACGAGGTTGGCATTCGTACGCTCCAGAAAACGGTCATCCAGAGGCAACGCCTGATTCTTCGCGGCTTCCTTCAGGAACAGCTCCTGCAGCTCCTTGAGCTTCGCGGGGTTCTTCGCGCTCAGGTCGGTGGCCGAGCTGAAGTCTTCGTCGACGTGGTAGAGCTCCCACTTGTCCTCGAGGAACGGGTGCCGCGCTTTGTTTTCCCAGGCGGCGCGGTGGACCGTGTGGGCCAGCCAGCCGTCGTGGTAGATGCCGCGGTTGCCGAAGATTTCGAAGTACTGCGTCTTGTGCCGGCTCAAGGCTTTGGCGTTGCCGAACGAGTACACCATGCTGACCCCTTCCATGGGGGTCTGGGGCGTGCCGTTCACCGACTTGGGCTCGGGCAGACCGGCCGCTTCGAGAATCGTCGGCGCGATGTCGATCACGTGGTGCCATTGCGACCGCAATTCGCCTTTCGCCGCGATCCCTTTGGGCCAGTGGATGACCAGGGGGTTGCGACTGCCGCCGTAGCTGCCGGCGACTTGCTTCGTCCATGCGAACGGGGCGTCCCCCGCGACGGCCCAGCCGGCCGCGTAGTGCGGGTACGACCGCGGGCCGCCGAGATTGTCGTAATGCTTGAGGATATCCGCGACGGTTTCGGGGACGCCGTTGAAGTATGTCGCCTCGTTGAACAGCCCGTTCATCGTCCCTTCGGCGCTGGCGCCGTTGTCGCCGGCCTCGTAGAAGATGAGCGTGTTGTCCAACTGGCCCAGGTCTTCGATGGTCTGAATGAGCCGGCCGATCTCGAAGTCGGCATATTCTCCGTACCCGGCGAAGACCTCCATCTGGCGAGCGAAGAGTTTCTTCTCGTCGGCGCTGAGCTGATCCCAGTCTTTGATGGCCTCGGGCTTGGGGGCCAGCTTTGTGCCGGCGGGAACGACGCCGAGCTTGATCTGGCGGGCCAGCGTCTCTTCGCGGACTTTGTCCCAGCCCTGGTCGAACTTGCCCTTGTACCTGGCGATCCACTCCTGCGGTGCGTGGTGCGGTGCGTGAGTGGCTCCGGGGGCCAAATAGGTGAAGAACGGCTTGTCGGGCGTCAGCGATTTCTGGGCGCTGGTCCACTTGATCGCCTGGTTCGTCATGTCGGTCATGAAATGGTAGTTCGGATCTTTCGGCGGTTCGACGCGGGTCATGTCCTCGTAGATGGCCGGCGACCACTGGTTCGCTTCGCCGCCGATGAACCCATAGAACTTGTCGAAGCCCGAGCGGGTGGGCCAGCGGTCGGTGGGGCCCGACGGGCTGACTTCCCAGGCGGCCGTCTCGTGCGACTTGCCGAACGCGGCGGTGCTGTAGCCGTTGAGCCGCAGCATCTCGGCCAGCGGCGCCACGGCATTGGGCCGCTGTCCGGTCTGGCCGGGGAACGCGGTGGCCGTCTCGGTAACCGAGCCCATGTTGCAGACGTGATGGTTGCGGCCCGACAGGAGCGCGGCGCGGGTCGGCGAGCAGAGGGCCGTCGTGTGGAACTGGTTGTAGCGCAGTCCACCTTTCGCCAGACGCTCGAGTGTCGGCATGTGGACCGGCCCGCCGAACGCGCTCGACTGGCCGAAGCCCATGTCATCGATCAGAACGATGAGCACGTTGGGCGCCCCTTTCGGCGCTTTCACCTCGAACCGCGGCGGGGCCTTGGCGCTGCGGGCATCGAGAACCGTGCTGGGAACGATCTTGGGTTCCGGGATCGGCAGGACCGTGCGGTCGAGCTTGTCGTCCGAGCGGGGAGCAGTCTCCTGCGAGAGTGCCTGGCGGTTGACGCTTACCTGGTCTGTGGCCGTGATGTAGCCGAGCAGGCCGCCCACAACAAGCGCGAAGATGCTGAAGTGGATTCGTCGGATCATGGCGAGCTCCCTTTTTTGGGATGTCTTGAGAAGGCGCTACCCCGGGTGGGAGTTGTCATGATTCGGTGGGTTTATGGTGCGGCCGTCTCAGTTGCAACACGGCAGGCGAGACGCCTGCACCACAAATCAGGACACATCCCCCCGGAGACGTTCGGTGACGAGCGATCGGACCATCGCCACGAGGAATCAGCGGGCATCGCGCAGTTGGCCCAGCGGTGATCGTAGCCGCCAGCGGATGGAGGGGCAACGAGGGGTGTGAAGCTGTGTGAAGAATCGAATGGACGAAGTCCGATGCGACCGGGTGGCAGGTCGCCCGTTTACGCAGCCCCGACGGCCGCGTAGACCTTGCCCTTCTTTTTGAGCCAGGCCACGTCCCCCTGGTCGGCGTGCTCTTTGATCTCTTTGAGAAGTTGAACCGTTTCCGATTCATAGCATGGCTCGGTCGGATCGTCCGCCGGAATGACCATCTCGACCTCGACGGCGACGACATATTTCTCGCTCTGAATCAGTCGCGTCCGCTTGACTCGCTGTCCGGGAATGGTCATGAATTTAGCCTTGGTCGAAAAAGTGGACAGTGACCAGTTTTGCGACGCCGCTCTGCTTCAAAATGGACCAAACCGCTTTGAATTCAGTGCCGTCGGGCAATACCTCGCGTACCTCGATCGCCGGATTTGGAGACGCATCTGGGCGTTCGCCCATCAAATCGCCGCCATCCAGTCCCGCGACAGCTTGCCACTCCATTATACCGCGCTCTTCCAATCGTTCGGAGGCATGTTGGCCGACGACGTACTTTTCCTCGGCAACGAGCCTGCGGATTGAGTCGAAGAGTGCTCCCATTGGGCATCCAAGAAGATTTGAGAATTCGTCAAGAATGGGAGCGGACGGTTACGGAGCAGCGTAGACAGGCAGAATGATCTGCGACGGATATTTCTCGGAGATATGCACCGAGTTCGTGGCGGTGCGTTTTTCGTTGTCGGCGCGGAAGGGGTGGCCGGTGTTGGGGTTGGGGTCGAAGCGCGGGGCGTTGGAGGACGAGACGGCCACGCGCAGGCGGTGGCCCGTGTTGAACACGATCGACGTGGTCCACAGGTCGACTGTGATCTCCACGACTTCGCCCGGCTCCAGCGGCTTCTCTTTTTCGAACGACTCGCGGAACCGGGCCCGCAGGATGCCGTCGGTCACCAGCATTGATCGGCCGTCGGGATAGACATCGGTCAGCTTGACGGCGAAATCGGTGTCGGGGCAGTCGGATGAAACGTAGAGTTTGGCCGTGATCCGGCCGGTGACCTCGAGCGGCTCTTCGAGGACGTCGGTGGTGAACAGAAGGACGTCGTCGCGCGACTCGACGCTGCGCTGGTCGCGCGGGCCGATGTTGGCGCCCAGCTCGGCTCCGCCGATGGTGGGGACAGGTTTGGAGGGGTCGTAATTGTAGGCGAGGGCGGAGGAAGTTGCGGGGGGAGTCTTTGGTAGGGTGCCCTCACCCCGCCCTCTCCCAGAGGGAGAGGGAGACAGGTAATAAGCGGTTGCGGTGGCAGGTGGTGGCCAGGAGTCGGCGGTGCGCCAGAGGTTGCCCGGGGCTTTCGCGTCGTTCGGGTCGCCCATCACGTAGTAGTGCACTGGCTTCTCGGCGGCGACGCCGTTGTCCTTCTCTTTCAGCACGGCGTCGAACCAGGCGAGGTTGTCGGCGCAGCGGGGCAATCGAACCGAGTTGGCCGGGTATTTCAGCTCGTTCATCGTGCCGTGGCCGATCGGCGCGATCACCAGCCGGCAGCGCCCCTTCGCCCGCGCTCCGCCCTGCGACTGAATTGTCGTGAACGAATTGATCGTCCCCTGCAGGAAGATGTCGTACCAGCCGCCGAAGAAGACGCCAGGAGCCTCGACGCGCCCGGCCTGAGTCTCGGCGTTCAGCTCTTCCCAGAACTCGTCGTACCGCGGATGCGAAACGAAGGCTTTGAGGTTGCCTTCGGTCATGCCGGTTCCCTTCAGCCAGTTTTCCAGAAGCCCGGTGCGGAACGCGCCCCCCTGGTAGGCTCCCTGCCGGTACATGTCTGAAAACGCAACGACGACGAACTGGGCGCCAAGTTCCTTCGGCGCGCCGGGGGCCGCCATGTTCTGCGTAATCCCCAGGGCCGAGCCGCCGGTGCTGCCGATCTTGCCGTTGCACCACTCTTGCTTTGCGATCCACCCGAGCGTGTCGTGTCCGTCGTGCGGGGTGTTCCAGCCGTCGTTGTGGAAGATGACGGCATGGTGCCCCTTCGATTTGAAGCGCCCCCGCAGGTCCTGGGCGACGAAGGCGTAGCCGTTCTTGCAGAATTTCTGCGCTTCCCCCTTCAGGCCGTCTTTGTTGTACGGCGTGCGGGAAACAATCACCGGCAGCGCCTCGCTTCCCTTCGGCCGATACACCGTCGTCGCCAGCTCAATCCCGTCGGACATCGGGACCATGACGTCGGTCGTTTCGATCTCCGGCGAGTCGGCTGCGCGTGTGCAGGAGACGAGGGTCGCGAGGAAGAGGGCTGCGAGGGGGCCGCGAGAGTGGTGGGGCATGGGAAATGCGGAGTTCGGAATTCGGAGTTCGGAATAGGATCGCAGCGACTGTTTTGCTGACTTGCCGTGCGATTGGATTCGCCTCGTGCTTGCCTCTTCGCGGCATCAAAAGCCCCGAAGGGGCGACCCTAACCGTGGAGTTTGGATTGTCGAATAGGATACCCGATTTCCGATGAGTCGGAAAACAAATCCGAGATCCAGCGTCTCTCGTTCCCACGCTCTCAGGCTGTGAATTTTTCGAATTCTCAACCGAAGCTTGGCGAACTCGGATTGCATTCCGCCGACGATGCGCTAAAACGTGTGGCCATGAATCCTGCATCGCCCCCGCCGTCGTCGGAAAATAGAC
>JACQFH010000683.1 GCA_016200145.1 Planctomycetia bacterium
CGAGCCCTTTGAGGCGCTGCTGGTCACTAATGAGACGAATGTCGGCTACTTGACCGGATTCACGGGAGACAGCAGCTTCCTGCTGATCGGGAAAGAAATCTGCACCCTGATCAGCGACGGGCGGTACACAACCCAGATCTCGCAGGAGTGCCCCGATCTGGACGTCGTCATTCGGCCTCAGACCGACACGATTATCGTTGCGGCCGCGAAAGTCGTGAAGCAGGCGAAGCTGAAAAATCTGGGAATCGAAGCCGACCATCTCTCGGTCGCCCATCTTGAGAAACTCAAGGAAGATGCTAAGGGCATCGAGCCGTGCCCGACAACCGGGGCGGTCGAAGCGCTACGGCAGATCAAGGACCCGGATGAGATCGCCGAGATTCGTAGGGCCATCTATCAGGCCGAACGGGGGTTCGACGTGCTGCGGGCCCAACTCCGACCGGAAATGACCGAACGCGAGGCCGCCCATGCCCTGGAGCAGGCGATGCGGCAGTTCGGGGCAACGGTCGCTGCGTTTCCCCCGATCGTCGCCGTGGGAGAGCGTGCGGCGCTCCCCCATGCCCGCCCCACCACCGGGTCGATTTCCGGGGCCGATTTCGTGCTGATCGACTGGGGTGCGCGTGCCGCCAGCGGCTATGTGAGTGACTTGACTCGTATTTTGGTGACCGGTAATATTTCGCCTAAACTTGAAAGGGTGTATGGAGTTGTGTTGAAAGCGCAGCGAGCGGCCATCAGGTCGATCCGACCCGGCGCCCGCTGTCGCGACATTGACGCCGTCGCCCGCCGGGTGATTGAAAATGCCGGTTTTGGCAAGCATTTCAGTCATGGTCTGGGTCATGGCATCGGGCTCAACGTGCATGAAGGCCCGCGCATGAGTGCGGCGTCCGAGGCCGAATTGAAGCCCGGCATGGTCATAACGGTTGAGCCCGGCATCTATCTGGAAGGTTGGGGCGGCGTCAGAATCGAAGACGATTGTCTGGTCACCCGCAACGGCTGCGAAGTACTCACTTCGGTCCCCCGGGAACTCGAACAAGTCATCGTGCGTTAATCTGGCGCGGCAGGCGATTTTCGACAGTCCGCGAGGCGAAAAACCAATGTCCGAAGAGAATACAGGCACCAGCGATCCGTTCGATCTCAATCGGCTCAAGGAGCTGATCGCGCTGATGGAAGCGCACGGCCTTACCGAAGTTGACCTTCGCCGCCAGGACCAGAGGTGGAAGCTGCGGCGCGGGCCGGCCGAGGTGACGCAACTGTTTCCGGCAGGGGGTTATGCGGCGCACGGAATGCCGCTGGCGCCGCCGCCACCGGCTGGCGCCCCTCTGCCCCAATCAGCCGCCGCCGCTGCCGCGCCGGCCCCCGTGGACCAAGACACCGTCCCGATCAAGAGCCCGACGGTCGGCACGTTCTACGAGTCGCCGTCTCCGGGCGATCCGCCTTTCGTGACGGTGGGTTCGAAAGTTGCCCAGGACTCGGTCGTCTGCATCATCGAGGCGATGAAAGTCTTCAACCAGATCACCGCCGACATTAACGGGACGATCACCGAAATTCTGGTCAAGAACGGGGATGCGGTTGAGTTCGGTCAGCCTCTGTACCGCGTCCGCCTGGGTTAGTCGCACATGTTCCAGCGAATTCTAGTCGCCAATCGGGGCGAGATCGCCCTGCGCGTGATTCGTGCCTGCAAAGAGCTGGGTATCGAAACGGTCGCCGTGTTCAGTGAGGCCGACCGGGGCGCCCATTACCTCGACCTGGCAGACGAGGCGTACTGCATCGGTGCTCCCCCGTCGAGTGAGAGCTATCTGATGATCAATCGCATCATCAGCGCTGCCGAGGTGGGGAATGTCCAGGCAATTCACCCGGGATACGGATTCCTGTCCGAGAATGCCCATTTCGCCGAGGTCTGTCGCGACTGCAATATTACGTTTATCGGCCCCACCCACGAGGCGATGGAAAAGCTCGGCGACAAAGTTTCGGCCAAGGCCATTGCACGGGCGGCCAAGGTCCCGCTTGTCCCCGGCAGCGACGGCCTGGTGGCCAACGAATCCGAAGCGCTGGCGATCGCCAATCGGATCGGGTACCCCGTGCTGATCAAAGCCACCGCCGGCGGGGGCGGCAAAGGGATGCGCGTCGCCATGAATGACGTCTCCCTGCAATCGGGCCTGAAAGCGGCCGCCGTCGAAGCCGAAAAGGCCTTCAAGAACGCCGGTGTCTATCTCGAAAAGTACATCGAGCGGCCGCGGCACATCGAGGTGCAAATCATCGCCGACACGCACGGCAACGTCTGCCACCTGTGGGAGCGAGACTGCTCGCTGCAAAGGCGGCATCAGAAGCTCGTGGAAGAAAGCCCCGGCCCAACCCTCAGCCGTGACGTCCGCGACGACGTCTGCAAGGCGGCGGTGCGGCTGATTAAAGAGGCCGGGTACACGAACGCCGGCACTGTCGAGTTCCTTTTCGATCAGAAAGAAAACAAGTTCTATTTCATCGAAGTTAACGCCCGGATCCAGGTCGAACATCCGGTCTCCGAGATTGTCACTGGAATCGACCTCATCAAGGCCCAGATCCGCGTCGCTGCCGGTGAAGAGCTTCCCTTTAAGCAGAAGCAGATCGTACAATCGGGATCGGCGATCGAGGCCCGCATCAATGCCGAAGACCCGGCTCATGGCTTTCGGGGTTCGCCGGGCACGATCACCAAATTGCGGATCCCGGGCGGTCCGGGGGTACGGTTTGATTCGCACGTCTATCAGGGGTACACAATCGGCCCCCATTACGACTCGATGATTGGCAAGCTGATCGTCCACAAACCGTCCCGCGAAGAGTCGCTGGCCTGCATGCGGCGGGCACTGGCCGAATTTGTCGTCGAGGGCATCCACACGACAATTCCGCTGCTCAAGGAGATTTTCAGCAACGCGGCCTTCATCCAGGGCGACGTCGATACGACGTTTATCGAACGAACGCTGATCACGACGAAGCCGTGAATTTTTCGGGAACGTAACGAATGAAAGTCGCGTTATTGACCGGGGGCGGAGACTGTCCCGGATTGAATGCAGTGATTCGGGCGGTGGTTCGCACGATCCACAACGCGGGGGGCGAGTGCGTTGGCCTGCTCGAAGGCTGGCGCGGTGCGATCCAGGGGAATGCCATTCCCCTCAAGGCCCAGGAGACCGACGAAATCATCGCCCGCGGCGGAACGATTCTCGGTTCGTCGCGAACCAACCCGTACAAGAACAAGGAAGAATCGGTTCCACGTCTGAAAGACAGCTTTCAGCGGTTGGGGCTGACGGCCCTGGTCGCCATCGGCGGCGACGACACGCTGGGGGTCGCCAAGCGCCTCTACGAAGAAGAAAACTTCCCCGTCGTCGGCGTCCCCAAGACGATCGACAACGATTTGAGCTGCACCGACTTCACGTTCGGCTTCGACACGTCGATCAATATCGTCATGGAAGCAGTCGACCGCCTGCGGACGACGGCCGAATCGCATCGCCGGGTAATGGTGATCGAGACAATGGGCCGCCACGCCGGCTGGATCGCCTGTTTCGCCGGGATCGCCACGGCCGCCGACTTCACGCTCATTCCCGAAGTTGAGGTGGATGTCGAGGCGATGTGCGAAGTGCTGCTGAAACGCCGCGCGGCCGGAAAGCCCTACGGCCTGATCATCGTCAGCGAGGGGGCCAAGCTGCCGGAGCAAGATGTCGTCACGCACGATGCCGAACTGGATGATTTCGGCCACGTAAAGCTGGGGGGCATCGGCGATACGATCGCCGACGTGATCCAGCGTCGGACCGGGATCGAAACCCGCGCCGTGACGCTGGGTCACCTGCAGCGCGGCGGCCCCCCCAGCGCGTACGACCGCGTGCTGGGGACTCGCCTGGGAATACACGCCGCGCGGCTCGTCATCGAGAAAAAATTCGGCCAGATGGTGGCCTTGCGGGGCCTGAAGATCGTTTCGTATCCGCTGGCCGAAGCGGTCGGCACGATGCGCACCCTCGACCTCGAATTCATGCGCGAAGCCGAAGAGTTCTACAAGAACGTTTAGGCATGGACCAGGACCAGCTACAACCCGTTCATTGTGCCGAACAACTGAAGGCGCTCAGCGAGCCGCTCAGGTTGCGGATCGTGAGCGCGCTGCGGACCGGCCCCAAAAGCGTGAGCGAACTGGCCGAATCTCTGTCGGCCGAGCTGGTAACCGTTTCGCACCATCTGCAGATCCTGCGCAGCGCCCGGCTCGTGAAAACAGAGCGCAGAGGCCGGTTCATTCTCTATTCGCTCGACAAAGACGTCTTCCAGCCGAGTGGTTCGGGCCGCAGCAAAGAGCACATTGATCTCGGCTGCTGCCGGCTGGAGATTCCGAAGGAATAGGCATTCGTTGACTGGCAATTGCGATTTGCGCTCAGTATTATGACAGAATGTCTGACATTCTGCACCGCACGCGAATGTGGTTCCTCGCCGCCTTGGCCGTCCTGGCGTTTGTTGGCCCGCCGGGGGACATTGTCAATCATCGAGCCCGAAGTAGCGTCTGACGCGCGCCAGGAGCGGCTCTTTTTGCGGTGCCGCGGTGCCGGGTTGTTTCGCTCGCCACGTGGCGAGCTCTGCCTGCCGCGCGGCCACAATCTCGCTGATCTCCTGCACGAATTCGGGCTGGCGCTCAAACACGGCGGCCAGGGCCGGCTTGCCGATCACCATCAGTTCGCAGTCTCCGGCCGCGCTGACAGTGGCCGTTCTGCGATCGCCGGCCAGCAGCGACATTTCGCCGAAGAAATCCCCGGCCTTGATCGTCTGCAGGTGGGCGTGGGTGTCGTCGGCATTGCGGACGGAAACGGACACCTCCCCCGAATCGACGACGAACAGCTCGCTCCCTTTGTCGCCCTGATGGATGATGACCTCGCCCCCTGCGTAACGGGCGACGCGTGACGCGCCCGCCAGCCGCGCCATGGCCTCTTCGGGCAGCGCCCGAAAGAGGGGCACGGTCCGCAGGATGGCCTCGCGCCGCAGCAACTCGCGGGCGGCCTGGGCTTCGTCGGTCTCAGTCGTCTTGTGCCGCAGGTCGACGTCGTGCACGGCCACCGGCATCATGATGCCCTGGCGTCTGAGGGCGTACCAGATGCGGTCGCGCACGCCGCCGTCGACGCCATCGCGTTTGTCGAATTCCAGGGTGAAGAACCGCAGCCAGTATTCGACCCCGCGCTCGGTGAAGGCGTTGGTGACGCACGAGGGCGCCGGGGTGTCGCGCACGCCGAAGCTGCCGACGATGGCCTCGAGCACGATTCGTTGCACGTCGCGCGGCGGCGTGGAGTAGGGACACACGAAATAGATATTCCGCCTCGACCAGCGTTCGGGACGATTGAAGTTCGTGAGGGGCAGCTCGGCCAGCTTGTTGTTGGGGATGACGACCTCGACCTCGTCGAGGGTCAC
>JACQFH010000678.1 GCA_016200145.1 Planctomycetia bacterium
AAGGCCAAGCCGCCCAATGCCAAATTCCAGCACGTTTCCACAGCCAGGCTGATCTCAGAAAAGCAGGCGTCCAAGCAACTTAACCCGAAGAGCCGTAGCCCTTAGCTGTCACTTTCAGACGGCTGGCTGGAAAGCCTGACTTGCATTTGTCGGGCTTCCAGCCGATCCGGATTGCCATTCCGTCGCTTGAACGGTTTCGGGTAAAATCACGCCGTCGCGGTCTGTTCGGCAGCCCCTCTCCTCATTCTTCATTTTCAAATGAACGGGAACGCATGACAAGCGCCAAACGGATTCTCCGCGCCCCTCTGATGCTCCTCGTCCTGATCTGCCTGCTGGGCGGCAAGAAAGTCGGAGAAACCCAGTTTGACCCGGCGCTGCTCGACGTCAAAGATGGCGACGTCGTATTCCAGCACCTGCCCGGCAAACTGGGGGCGGTGATCTCGGATGTCACTGATTCGCCGCTCACTCACTGCGGCATGATTGTGCATCACAATGGCGAACCGCATGTCATCGAGGCGATCGGACCGGTGCGGTACATTTCCCTCAAGAAGTGGCTGAAGCAGGGAGACAAAGGCCACTTCTCGCAGCTCCGGTTGAAATCGGTCACCGACGAACAGATCGCCGCCGCCGTCAAAGAGGCCGAGTCGCTGCTGGGAATGCCGTACGATTTTCAGTATGAGCTCGACGACAAAAAGATTTACTGCTCGGAACTGGTGTACAAGGCATACCTGCGCGGGGCCGAAATCGAAGTCGGGGAAAAAGAGGCCTTGGGAGACCTCAACTGGCGCAATCACGAAACGTTCATCCGCTTCCTCGCCGGGGGCGAGCTGCCGCTGGAACGGCAGATGGTCACGCCCGTTGCGATCGCACGAAATCCTCGATTCAAACTGATGTATTCGACGTTTCCGGCACGGAAGGATGAGCCCAGGTACGACGTGGAATCGCTGGCCGGCAAATGGCGCGGCGATTACACGATCAAAGACCTGGTGCCCGTGACGGCGACGATGGAATTCGACACTCGCGGCAAATTCGTTTCGGGCGACATTCATCTCGGCGACGGCACCAAGGTCGCGATACGCGAAATGCAGATCGAGTCGTTCAAGGCGCAGCGCGAATTTCGCGGCCGCCTGCGCGACTCGCGGGACATTGATACCGACGTCGAAGCCCGCATCCGCGACGAAGGCCGTCGAATCACCGGCACCTGGCGCGACGACCACGGCCACCGCGGCGTTTTTTCGTTCGAGAAGCAGTCCGACGAGGCCCGCTGAGGTAGCGCGTGGCCGTGTTGTGATTGGGATTCAACGTCCCGCGAGCCAGCGGTACACTCTCGGGCATGTCTAAACTGGCCGATCCGAGTACAGATCCCGCGGCCGACAAGCCGCCCCGTCCCCGCCGCCGGATTCCGCTCTCGCTGCGGATGTTCGCGGCGATGCTGCTGCTGTTCGGCGTCGTCGGTTCCTTATGGGTTGGCATCCCGATCTACCGGCAACAGGCGGCGATCCGAGCGATCGAACGCCTCGGTGGCGAAGTTGCAGTGCGTCCGCGCGGTCCGGAATGGATTCGGGACTGGTGGGATGAACGCGAAGGGACCTCGCCGTTTGACGAAGTCATTGCCGTCGACATGGGCCTTGAAAGAGTCTCGGACGCCGATCTGAAACCCGTGCGGGCATTTTCTGAGCTTATGAAACTGAACCTTGACGGTTCCCAAATCACAGACGCAGGGCTGGCTTCGCTAGCCGGGCTTGAGAAGCTCGAATCTCTGAATCTCGGTGACACGCGAGTGACAGAAGCCGGCCTGGCCAGGCTGCGAGGGATGAAGCGTCTGGAGGATCTTCGACTTCCGGAAATAAGACTGACCGAGAATGGCTTGAAGGAGTTGTGCAGCCACCCGCAGTTGAAAGTAGTCACGCTCAGTGAAGGGAGCGAACTTGCGAACCCCGAACTTGTCGATGTGGCGGAAGCACGTGGATTCGATCTGTATTTGTTGGGATGTGGTGACTTCCAGCGAACAACGAAGTACGCGCTGCGGGGTCGGAGGAAGGTTTCGCTGGTGTACTGCTCCGTCTCCGATGGGTTGAGACAGGATGGCCAATCGGTTGACTACGACATCGCCAAGCACGTCGCCTACAATCTGAACGGCAAAAAGATCAAGGTTTTCGATCCCGATCGCGTTTACAACTGGCTCGACAACCACGACGGCTGGCGCAAGACTTCGGAGATCGGGGCGGCATTCAAGGCGGACTTCATCGTGCACATTGACGTAATGAACTACTCGATCGACGAGTCCGATGATAAAGACCTGTATCGTGCCCGGGCCGAGTGCGTCGTCAACGTGGTGAAAATGGACGACGACAAGAATGATGGCTATGTGATCTACACGGTACCGATCATTACGAATTTTCCGCAGAACGGATCGGCCATTCTGACTGACTCGTCACACGCTGAATTCAAGAAGCAGTTTCTTTTGTTCTTGAGTAACGAAGTCGGCCGGTTTTTTTGCTCGACGAAGGTCTATCCCGCGAGAACAACAGAATCGGTCGCGAAGACGGCTGCGAACGATCGCTGACGTCTGGCGTCGCGTGGATCGTAGCCCGCAATTGGAGTAGGTCAGGCTGGAAAGCCCGACCTACTTCGGGATTCAGTCTCGGATTCAACCGGGAACCCGGCTGGGATATGCTGAGAGCAGACACCGTATTTTCCAGAGGCGGGACTCGCAATGGCCATTGATGCGCCAGTTCGCAGGCGGTGGATTGAGGCTGGCGTCGTCGCGGGCGTGTTTCTGCTGGCCTTCTTATTCATCGCCCCGGCCGTCGAGCGGGCGAAGGAATCGTCGCGTCAATCGATGTCCAAGAATAATCTGAAGCAAATTGGAATCGCCTTGAGCACCTATCATGAGGTTCACGGGATGCTGCCGTACGGGGGCGTCTTCGACGAGCAGGGAACCCCGTTCCACGGATGGATGACAGCGATCGGCCGATATACCGCTGCGCTTCCGTATCACGAATTTCCCGATCCAAATTTCCCGTGGGACGATCCGGTCAATCTCGAACGTGCCTTTCATCAGTTTGCCTCGCCGTTTCAGAATCCGAGCATGGCCGAACGGAAGTCGATTGATGGGCTCCCTCTGGCGCACTATGCCGCAAATCAGCGGCTATTCTACCGTAACAGCGTCGTCACCCTGAAGGACGTCCCGCAACAGAACGCAACGGCACTGGTTGGCGACTGCAACGGGAACTTTTTGCCGATGGGGTCCCCGTTCCAATGGCGCGATCTGTCATTGGGAATCGGCACGACGCCCGACGGTTTCGGCTGCCCGACGCGCGACATCACGATGTTCCTGATGGCCGATGGATCGGTCCGTGCGCTCAACAATCGGACCGACGCAGCGGTGGCGCAGGCTTTGGCGGGACCTGCTTCGCTGGCGCCCACTCCCGATCAAGTTGCAAAGCCGAGTGTTCGCTACCGGCTCAAGACGCGGCGCGGAAAGACGTTGTCATTGATTGAGTCGCAACCGCCTTGACCGACTGGAACGGGTGAACGACAATCCGGACGGGCGCCGGGGCCGGCGCTGGAAGGGGTCGTGATGGGCAGGTTTGCGTGCCGCCTGCTGCTCTGTGCCGCGATTTCAGCGCGGTGCGCCGCGTCGTCGGTGGCCGGGCCGGAGGTGCAGCCGAGTGATCTGACCGTCGACGTCATTCGGCGGATCGATCAGGCGGCGCGGGACCGGCCGCTCGAAAGCCGCGTCCAAAACGTTGCTGGTTTTCACGGGGACGTGGTGAGCTGGCTGGTGTCCCGCGCGCCGCTCTCTCCGGCCGAGGAAGTCGACCGGGCCGCGGCGCTGCACGCCGAGATTTGCGGCGCACGGAAGGTTGTCCCCACTCCAGTAGCCTTGGCAGCGGATTTTCAGGCGCTCACCGCCCGAATGCCGCCAGATATGCGGCCCGCGGAGTTTCGGTTCACGCTGACGGTGCTCGATGAGCCGGAACGCAAAGCGTTTTCGGGGGGTGGCGGGTTCGTGTACATCACACGATCGCTGCTGAAAGAACTTTACGACGAAGGGGCCGAGCGCCAGCCGCGGCTCGACTTTTGCCTGGCGCGCGAACTGGGTCACATCGGGCTGGGACATTGCCGACGTGGTCACGAGCTCAAGCTGCTGGAAGACGAATCGAAACGGGGCATCGATCTGGGGATCGACCGGGACGTGCTGCGCAGCCTGCTGCACACGGCCGTCGCGGCAGGGGGCTCGCTGGCCCGGTTCCTGTACACGCCCCAGCAGGAATTCGCAGCCGACCTGTTCGCGCTGCACCTGTGCCGCAACGCGCGCCACGATACCGATCGGGCGCTGGATGCTATCCGCTACGAGTGCCTCAGGGCGCGTCCGGACCTGGCCGCACCAGCGGAACCTGGCGTAGAGCGCCCCGCCGCCGGGCCACGGCCGGCCGATCAGCCCGATCCCTTCCTGCGACTCAAGCGGCTGCAGATGGAGCTGTCGGGCGAGCCCGATTCGGCGGCCGCGTACGGGCTGTTCATTTATGACCGCGAGACATCCGAGTTTCGGCGCGCGGCGGAACAGTCGCTGGCGGTCGGCGACCGGGCCGTCGTGTTCATCCACGGTCTGGAAGGGAACGGTGGATTCTACCTTCCCTTGATGAAAGAGGTGGCGCGCAATCAGCGGGGGGCGAACCTCGAGTTTTTCGAATTCCGCTTTCCGAACGACCAGAGCCTGGCCCGGTCGGGAGAGTATCTCACTCGAGAGCTGGCCCGCGTCTGCACAACGTGCCGCGACGTCGATTTCGTCTGCCACAGCGCCGGGGGCCTGGTGTTCCGGTACTTCGCCGAGGTCCACAACGGCGAGTTCTGCAAGGCGATCTTCCAGGCCACACCCCATGCGGGAAGCGAACTGGCGCGGCTGCGGACTTTGCTTGAAGCGGGTCAGTTCCTGAAGGGCCTGAAACTCGGGTTCCCCGAGTCGCTCGAACAGGCCATTCTCGACGGGCGCGGGCAGATCGCCTACGACCTGCACCCCGGCAGCCTGTTCCTGGAATACATGCGCGCGGCCTCGTGCGGCGAGCTGCACGCAGACGAAATTCCGGCGCGCGAGTACGAACATCTGCGGCGGCAGCGGCTGGGCCGC
>JACQFH010000697.1 GCA_016200145.1 Planctomycetia bacterium
CGCGGGCCGATGGCGGCGCTGGCCAATTTGCGGCTGTTTGGAAAAAACGGGCTGCGGTCCCTGCTGGGCCACCTTGTCGCCATGGCTGAAGCCCTGCGCGAACAGCTCGAAGCGCATTCTGCATCCCATGTGCTCAACAACGGAAACTTCGGACCGGTGACGCTGTTTCGCGTTTATCCTGACGGCGTCGACACGTTCAGCTTCCCGGAACAGGAACAGACCGATCCCGCGTTGCGCCACAAAGTTCGCGAGTACAACGCTTACAATCGCCGGATCTTCGAAGCAGTTCATGCCGAGGCCGTGCAAGGTCGGGGCGTCGTCATCTCGCTGACCGACTGCTACCGCGAAACCGACTACGGTGAACCGATCGCCGCGCTGAAGTCGTACATCATGAGCCCGTTCTCTGAAGAACAGTATGTGGCGTGCGTGCTGGAATCGCTGTGGAAAGCCCGCGACGGACTGGCAACGGCCTGATTCGCGCGCCGAAACCGCCCTTGACGGTTTTTCCAGTTGTCGTTACCAACTTGGCTCCCAGAGGGCAGTGCCGTCCGGGAAGTGCAGGGAGGCTGACAGTTCTCGGAGACGTTCGATGCGCGGAATTCTGGCGATTGCGGCCTGTTTGTCGTTCGTTGCAATCTCGATCTTACTGGCCGACGAGCCGCGCCCTTTGCCCGCGCCGTATGCGGCGGCCCGTCCAATCCGTAGCGAAGCGACTCCTGAAAAGCCCGACCTGTCGGTCGAGCATCTCCTGAAAGCCGCCGAGCACCTCGAAGCCGCCGGACTCGCCGACGAAGCCAGCAAGCTGCGCAGCATCGCCCGTCAGCGTGCCATTCACGACAGCGATTTGAGCCGCAAAGAGGCTGAGCTCGAATGCCTGCAGGAAGAGGTCGATCGACTTCGTGTGCTCACCGGACAGGCCCCGGGAGTGGTCATCGAAATCGTCGCCCTCGAAGTTCACCGGGACCGGCTGGGCCTCAAGGCCGAGGAATTTGACCGCATGATCGGTCTCGGCCAGATTCTTCCGCGGCATACGGAATCTGGTGCGACTGGCAATTCCGGACATGCCCAGGCGAATCCTGCCCAGGGAACCGCCCTGCTGGAGGCGAATCCTGCCAAGCTGCCTCTCTTTAAGAAAATGCGTGAAGAAGGGACGATCCGAGTCCTTGCGGAACCGACTCTCGTGACCACTTCGCGGCGCCCCTCCAGTTTCCTGGACGGGGGACAGATTCCCATTCCCCATCGCTCCACGGGTGGAGACACGACGATCGGCTACAAATCATTCGGAACACAAGTCGAGATCGTCGCGTCGGTCCTGGCAAACCAACACCTCAGACTTCAGGCGACAGTCGAATTGAGTCAGATCAACCCCAAAGAATCGATCGTCGTCGAGGGAAATACGGTTCCCGGCATTACGACCCGCCGGATCAACACCGAAGTGGAGATGGGGCTCGGGCAGACTCTGACGATCGGAAGACTGCTCGCCCCCCGCCGAATTGACGCATCGCCAGACTCCCGACCTGATCCCAAGTCACCAGGCAGGGTGATCGCCTCAGGCGCCGCGGCCGCGGAAGCCGTGGAAACCTTGATTTTTATTACGCCGCGACTCATGCATGAGCCGATCGCTCCACACCCTTCGTCGGTCGTGCCGGCCATTGGCATCGACGAATCGGGGAACGTGCTTCCCGCAGACGGCACCGTCTTCGGCCCCACTGTGCCGGTGCTCAAGCGCCCCACGCGAAAATGATGCGGGTTACTGTCTCGGCTCAACAATCCGATACGTCGTCCCGGTAGTCAGCGGTGCAATTTCGGATCGCCGGCCGCTTGGCCAGCGGACCTCGAGAGCCGCGCCCGCTGATTCTCCGTCGAGAGCCAGCAACTGTCGCATGTCGTGTGCCGACAGGTAGCTTCCGCCTCCCTTGATCTGGTCGATTCGCGACGTGCCGTCGGCAAATTTCAACCGGATTTCGGTTCCCACGGCATCGCGATTGGTCGCCGTGCCAATCAATTCCACGCGAACCCAGGGTCTTTCGGACGCCGGCAGGCAGTCGTTGCGGAGCAGGGCAGGGGGCGCATTCTGATGGACGATCACCACGTCCCAGTCGCCATCATTGTCGAGGTCGGCGACTGCGAGCCCGCGGCCCACGTGCGGGCGGGCGAAATATGCGCCGGCGGCGGGCCCGCCTGCAAAGATGCCGCGTCCTCCGACGTTCCGCCATAATCCGGCGGGTTGCTCGTACGGGGAATCTCGCCCCATTTCGTGCCAGTTGTCGTCGGTATGGCCGTTGGTGACGACCACGTCGCACCAGCCGTCCAGATCGAGGTCGACGAGCCTGGTGCCCCAACCGACCCACGGAATGCTCTCGGCCGCCAGGCCCCGCGCACGACTGACCTCCTGGAACAGGTTGTCCCCGAAATTCTCGAAGAACGAGTTGTGTTCCCCTTCGTAATTCGTGACGAACAGGTCGAGTCGGCCGTCGCGATTGAAATCGGCCGCATCGACTCCCATTCCCGCCTGCACTTTGCCCATGAAGTCGGTCGCCGTTCCCGATTCTACCCCCGATTCGGCAAATCGACCGCCTCCCTGATTGAGAAACAGCAGATTGGGGTGCAGGTCGTTCGCAACGTACAAGTCAATGCGGCCGTCGCCGTTGAAATCGGCTGCGACGACTCCCTGCCCGCGCCCCCGCGCCGCGCCGACGTTCGTCTCGCCGGAGACGTCGCGAAACGTTCCATTCCCCTCATTGTGGTACAGGATGTGGGGCGCCGGCTCGACCGTCGTTGGATTGCAGAAGATGCGCACGCCGCGCGACTGATCGCCGCAGTAGCGATTGGTTTCCAGAGTCCAGATCGCGTAATGACAGCAGTATAGATCGAGGAGTCCGTCGCCGTCATAATCCAGGAACGCGGCACTGGCCCCCCACGCCTCGGC
>JACQFH010000698.1 GCA_016200145.1 Planctomycetia bacterium
CCCGGGCGGACCGGCCGAACGGGCCGGCCTGCAGGGCCCCCAGGCAACCACGCGTCGCCGCGGTCCGTTCGTCGTCGAATCGGTCGACCGCACGGCCGCCGACCTGATCATCGCCGTCGACGGCAAGAAGGTGACCAGCGCCGACGATTTTCTGGGAATTGTCGAAGCCAAAGAACCGGGGCAGGAGGTGTCGATCACCGTGCTGCGGAAGGGGAAAGAACAGCAGATCCCCATCGTGCTCGGCGGAGGCGAGTAGCCTGCAAATCGTGTAGCCGAACTCACCTGGGAGATTCCTCAATGGCAACCCGCTACAGCTCCTTCGCCGTCTTGCAAGTGATCCTCACCCTGTTCGTCATCGGAACGGTGCCTTTGCTTGCCCATGCCGCGGAAACCGAAATTCGCTTCGTCGCACCGAACGACGCCGAAGGCAGCTCCGGGGCGGTGATTGTGCCCGACTTGCCGCTCGCGCACACCGGGCAGTTTCTGCCGCTGGATGCCAAGGGCAATCTGGTTGGCGCCGGCGACGCGGCGGTGCAGGTGGATGCCGTACTGTCGCAGGTGGATGCTGCGTTAAAGACTGTTGACTCCGGCGAAAAACCGGTCATCGTCAAACTGCATGTGATCGCGGCCGACCTCGCCGCCGCAGGCAAAGTGCGCGAGGCGCTGGCGAAGCGATTTGCCGGAGATCAGAAGCCGGCTGTCAGTTGTGTCGTCGGCAGGTTGCGCGCACCCGGCGCGCTCGTGGCACTGGACGCCGTCGCCGTGTTGTCGAGCAAGGTTAATGCCCGGGGCGTACCGGCAAAAAGCCTCGCGCGAGCGGCCCCCGTCGCCGTGCTTTCCCCCGGGCCCAAGGTGTACGTCTCGGGTCAGGCTGAGAAGGGAAGCGATGTGGCGGAAATGACGCGAAACACCCTGAACAGCCTGGAGGCGACACTGAAGCACCTGGGCCTGGGGCTCAAGGACATCGTGCAGGTCAAGTCATTCGTCGGCCCGTTCGAAACGGTTCCCCAGGCGGAGGCCGAGATCGTCAAGTTCTTTGCCGGTCGATCGCCCATCCCGCCCCTGGTGTTCGTGGAATGGACGACCGCGCCGTCGATCGAGATCGAGCTGATTGCGTCGGCCGCAGGCGCTGCGCGGGATCAATCCGACACGGTCGAGTTCATCACGCCTCCCGGAATGTCCTCCTCGCCGGTCTTCAGCCGCGTGGCGCGAATGTCAGCCGGTCCGTCGATTTACATTTCGGGTCTGTACGGGAAGACCGCCAATAACGGGGCCACGGAAGTTCGGGAGATTTTCGGGGAGTTGAAGGACGTGCTCGGCAAAACCGGCAGCGATCTGCGGCATCTCGTGAAGGCCACGTACTATGTTTCGACGAACGAGGCCAGCACGAAACTCGGCGAAATCCGTCCCGAATATTATGACCCGAAGCGCCCCCCTGCGGCGTCCAAGGCCCCCGTGACATCGACCGGTCGCGACGGCCGCACGATCACAATCGACATGATCGCCGCGCCACTTCCGAAGTAATCTCGCTGGAGTGCTGGTTTCAGTCTGAACTCAAACACCGGTTGTCGTGCGGGTGGCAATGCGTGTATACTGCGGGAAGGGCGTCTTTTTTCGTGTCTTTATCGCACAAGCGGCGTTTTTGCCGCAGTTGCGGGTTTATACGGATTGAATTCCTGCGGCGAGTGGGCGGATGGCTGCCACCATCGAGAGTTTTCTAAAGCACCTGGCCAACAGCGGTATTCTGTCGGCCGATGAGCTCGCACAGATTCAGAAGCAGGTGCCGCGCGAAAAGCTGCAGCAGGATGCCCAGGAGCTCGGCAAAGACCTGGCCCGCCAGAAGAAGCTGACGCTGTTCCAGGTCAACGCCATCTACAACGGCAAGACGCAGGGCCTGACGCTCGGCAACTACATTCTGCTCGACCGCATCGGCGCGGGTGGCATGGGAATGGTCTTCAAGGCCAAGCACCGACGGATGAAGCGAATCGTCGCCGTCAAAGTCTTGCCGAAGGCGGGGAAAAAGGACCCTGAAATCTTCAAACGGTTTCAGCGCGAGCTCGAAGCGGCCGCCAAGCTGACGCACGCCAACATCGTCGCCGCGTTCGACGCCGACGAGCACAACGGCACCCACTTCCTGGCCATGGAATTCGTCGACGGAATCGACCTCGCCCGGCAAGTCGCGACGCACGGACCGTTGGCCCCCGACAAGGCCCTCGACTGCATCGCGCAGGCGGCGCGCGGGCTCGAATATGCTCACGCCCAGGGGATCGTACACCGCGACATCAAACCGGCCAACCTGCTGCTCGACAAGAACTCAGTCGTCAAGATCCTCGACATGGGGCTGGCCCGGTTCCAGGAGTCCAGCGCCTTCGCGCAGACCGGCGGCGACGGGGGACTCAGTCAGATGGGGGACTTCATGGGCACGGTCGACTACGCCTCGCCCGAACAGGCCCTCGATTCGCGGCTGGCCGACCAGGCTTCCGACATCTACAGCCTGGGGGCGACGTGGTACTTCCTGATCACCGGCCAGCCGATGTACGTCCGCGACACGCCGATGGCGCGGATCATGGCGCACCGCGAAGCACCGGTCCCTTCGCTACGGGTGAAACGGCCCGAAATCCCGCCGCAGATCGACGCGATTTTCCAGAAGATGGTGGCCAAGAAAAAAGAAGAACGTTACGCCACGGCCACCGAAGTGCTGGCCGACCTCGGTAACTGGCAGGCTGTCACTCCCAAATCCGGCCCCACCGGCGCCGTCGACGGCGTCCCCCAGAACGTGATCAGCGCCATTTTTGACGATTGATCGCCGCTCTGTAGCCGAAGTCGACAGACTTCGGGCAATGCCTGTCTGCGATGCAGTGCCCCGGCCGCTTGGGAGCGGCCGGGGCACTGCACTCGCAAAATCAAGGCATCATCAACCGCCGTCCACACTGGCAGGCGCACCGGGAGGGCGGTACACTGTCGAATCCTGACGTTTCCGAGTTTCCGAGACACCGTTTTTCGTAAAGACTATGCCCAATAACAGAAATGCCGCCAAGGCGATGCGCCAGTCGAACAAGCGCCGTTTGAGAAACCGGTCGGCCCGCACGACGCTCCGCACCGTCGTCCGCAAAGTCCATGAAGCGGTCGCTGCGGCTGATGCCACGGCCGTCGAAGCGGCGCTCAAGACCGCCACCAAAAAGCTCGACCAGGCTGCCTCCAAGAAGTTCATTCACCGCAACAAGGCCGCACGCCTCAAGTCGCGGTTAAGCGCCCTGGCCAGAAAGCCGGTCGCCGCCAAAAAGTAAGGCTCAAAGGCAGACCCTAGAAATACGCCCCGGGATTTGCACCATGCACGACCTTCCAAGCGTCTCGCGCCGTGATTTCCTCAAGGCGGGCACGGCGGCGGCTGTTGCCGCCGGCTGTTTCAGCGTGCAACCCGTGCACGCGGCCGACGATCCCTATCGTGGCTTCAAGATGGGGATCCAGAGCTATTCGCTCCGCGGCTTCAAAGTGCAGGAAGCGCTCGACATTTCAAAGCGCCTCGGACTGCATTACTGGGAGTCGTACCCGGACCACATCAAGGTCGGGTCGGTCCCCAAATACGTCGCCGAGCAGAAGGAGATGCTGGCCGCCTCGGACGTCAAACTGGTCGCGTTCGGGGTGGTTTCGTTCGACGCCAACGAGTCGAAGGCCCGGGAAGTGTTCGACTTCGCCAAGGCGATCGGTATCGAATCGCTCAGCGCCGACCCGAAAAAGGACGAGGCCACGTTCAAGCTGCTCGACAAGCTCGTCGAGGAATACGGCATCAACATTGCCATTCACAATCACGGTCCCAAGGCCAACTATGACAAGATCGACGACGTCGTCAGCATGGTGAAAGACCACCATCCGCGGATCGGCGCCTGTGTCGACACGGGCCACTTCCTGCGCAGCCGCGAGAACCCTGTCGATGCCCTGGAACGGCTCAAAGACCGGGTCTTCGGAGTGCACTTGAAAGACGTGAAAGACGCCACGATGTTCAAGATCGTCGGCGAGGGGGATCTCGACGTCGTGGGCTGCCTGAAAGTGCTGGAGCGCATCAAATACAAGTACTGCCTGGCGCTTGAGTACGAAGAGAATCCCAAAGACCCGGTGCCCGATCTCGAAATCTGCCTCGAGAACGTGCGGAAAGCCATGGCCAAGCTGGGCTAGCGGCCACCGTGGCATAGGCTTCCAGCCTGTGTGAATGCACGTGAAATCATGACAGGCTGGAAGCCTGTCCCACATTGTTCAACGGCCTGCTAGCCGTAACCCGATCGGCGGCGGAGAGACCATTCCAGCGAGAGAAACGCCAGGATCATCGCCCACCACAGAGGGCGATCCCACGCCGGCTGACGTGTCACCAGCGACTCACCGGGCGTGACGGGCAGATCGCGCAGCACCGTGGTCAAATCGGCGGCATTCCGCAGCACTTTTCCTCCCGTACTCTCGGCCAGTCGTTCGAGAGTTTCGGGCCGAGGCCGCGGCTGCATGAATTCGTGCAGATCGGGAAGAATTTTGACTTTGACGGTCGCGCGGCCGATGTCTTTCCCCGACTCGCGCGCGACAACTTCAATCTCGCGGGTCGGCAGGACGAGTGCTTCTCCCCCGGGACGGTCGTCGAGCGGAGCCGCCAGCGGCTCGGAATCGATGCGACCCCCGTAGGACGTACCGGATGCGGCCGGCGTCAGCGAGATTTTCTGCGCCGGCACCTGGTGAGCATCCGACCCGCCGCTTCGCACCTGAGCCGTGAGCTCGTACTTGATCGATTCGCGCTGCTCGTCGTCATAGGCCCGCGCTGTAATGACGATCGGCTCGCCGGCCCGATAGATCACCCGGTCGGTTTCCACCTGCAGGCGGCGGTTGCCGATGGTCGAATTCTCAGACAGCCAGCGGACCAGATTCCGCCAGAACCGGCGAAAGTAGCGGTTGTCGCCCCCTTCGCCCCACTGCGATTCGAAGTATCTTCCCCAGTCGGCTGTCGTATCGGGGGCAAACGCAAAGGTGCGCCCGCGGCCGTAAGGCTGGGCGGCGAAGATCGGCATGATCCCCACGTTGGGAATCGCCTCTGCCGAAATCCCCAGCGACGTCGCCGCGGGCTTCAGCCGCTGCATGTAGTTTGTGCCCAGAAAGGGAGGCATGGCTGCGAGGATTCGGCGATTCTGCTCCCGATCGTCGACGATGCGCCAGATCGGATGCGTTTGTGCTTCGGGGGGGACCTGCACGCGAAACTGATGGTAGACCCAGCCCTGGCCGAGCTGGCCTCCGGTCATGTCGATCGGAATGAGCTGGTCCCAGGCGGTCTGGTCCCAGTGGCCGGCGCCGAAGCTGGTGTGACCGCCGACCATGGCGAAGCCGCCGCCCCGCTGCGCAACCAGTTCGACGGTCCATTCGAGCTGCTCGCGGGTGAACGCCCCGATCGAGATATCACTGCAGATCACGCAGTCGTACTGCAGCAGCTCTTCGCGCGTCGCCGGAAATCCGCGGAGTGCGTCGTCGACTCGCTGCAATCGCGGGCGCTGCACGTATTGCTGGTCGGCGACCATCGCCAGACACTCGATGTCTTTGTCTTCCTGGAGCGCATCGCGGACCCAGTGAAACTCGTTCGATCCGGTCCCTTCCATGTAGATCACCTTCAGCTTGCGCGGCGCGGCGGTCAACTGGAACGGGATCCGGTTATTCTGCGTCGTCACCTCACCCGGAAGCGCCGGCGCCTCGATCACCAGCTCTCCATATTCGGCATTCGCCTCGACGAGCAGATCGAACGGTTGCGGGCGGTCGCTTAAGGTCACGGGCAATTCGGCCAGCGGCGCCATCTGCGGACGATCGGCAACCTTCACCGCCAGGACGACTCGTTCTCCCTCGTAGCCCGTTCCGCGGATCACTCCCCGCACCGCTGCTTTGGTGCCGCTGTCGACATGTGGGGGCACCACCAGCTCGTCGATCGCCACGTCTCCGCGAACCTGACCACTGCCCACGGGCAGCACGTGCACCGGCACATGCATGTTACGATACCCTTGAGCCAGCTCAGCCAGCCGTTCGGCGTCGTCGACGGCGCCGTCGGAAAAGACAACTACGGCGCGCGGAGGATCGCGCGAAAACCGCTGCGGCAATTGCTCGAGTGCCGCGGCGAGGAGGCTGGCATCGTCGGCGGGCCTCAATTGCGACAGGTCAGCCGCCGATGCGAGCTGCCGGCCAAATTTGTACATCTGGATGCGGGGCCGGTCGTCCCCTGTGAGATCGCGATCGGTCTGCCCGATGATCTGCTGGACCTGCGCGGCCCGACTGGCGGGATGCTGGTCGAGCGCCATGCTGCGCGACGCATCGACCAGAAAATGCACCTGCGGCGGCCGCGACGGCAGCCGCTGCTCGCTGCGCCAGACGGGATTCAGCAGCACCACGACGAGCATCGCCAGCACGACGAGGCGCGGCACAAACAGCAGCCAGCGTTTCAGCCGGGCCGAGACCGCCGTGTTGCGCGCTACGCCGATCAAAACCACGAGACCGATTGTCAGCGCGAAGTACAGCCAAGTCGCATAGGGGCTCGACCACTCGGGCATCAGCGCACTCGCTTCCGTCGAAGATCGGACGCCCCATTCATCTCAAGCAGTCACCGCAAGTCGTCCGACAGTGCGCGATAGTACTTCTCGACCAGCGCCTTGTATTCGGCGGGAATCGGCTGGTCGGAATCCATGAGCGCGGCGGCGATGATCGCCTCCTGAATTTTCATCTGCAGCGCTTTCGAGACTTCGGTGGCCCCGGAGTAATCGCCCAACTCGATCCAACCGTGCCCTTCGGGCATCCGCCGCAGGGCATCGCCGAGACGGCGGTCGCGCGCGGCCAATCCCTGCAATGCCCCTTCGAGGTCGGTCCACTTCTGGCGGGCCGCTTCGCGTTTGTCGCTTCCCGGGCGGCCCGAACGGGCCTGTTCGAGAAGCTCGGCCAGACGCCGCTCGAGCGCGACAAGTTCTTCCAGTTCGGGCTGGGCGTAGTCGCTGCGCAGGTCACCCAGCGATTTCTGAAGCTCGCTGAGTCGCTCGCGGGACTGGGCCACGCCCCGCCCTGCCTCGGCCGGCCGCTTTGATTCCAGTTGAGAGGCCGCGTCGCGCATCAGCGCCGCGGCATCGCGCGGCGGGTTTTCGGCCAGCAGGCGATCAATCTTCTGCCGCAGGTCGCCTCGTTCACCACGCGAATCGCGAGCGAGGGCTTCCAGCCGGTCGGCAAGCAACTCGGCACGTCCCGCGATGGCCCGTTCGTCCCGGGCCAGTTCGCCCGGCGATTCTGCCGGCGCCGTTCCGTTGACCTGGCGGTCGATCGACTCCTGCCTGGCGGCCAGACGCTGTGCGAGCTGATGTGCCGCCTCGAGGCGCTTCCCGAAGTCGCGCGCGTTCATGGCGGCCAGGTGCTCGGAAAGCTGTTCCATCTCGTCTGCAGAGCGTTCCCCGGCACGGGCGGCGCCTGCGCCATCGCGGCGGGCAAGTTCCTGGAGGCCCCGTTCGAGTGATTCATCGGCCCGGTCGAGCTGCTCTGCGCCGGCTTTGTTTCCGGCCAAGAGTTTCTCGACCTGTTCCCGCAGGGCGGCGAGTTTTCGCCGAATCTCGTCCTGCGCCTTTGCCAATTCGTCGGCCGAGGGCGCGGGTGAATCGGATTGTCCGGACTTCTCGCCCGCTTGTGATTCCGAATCACCGTCCGGTTTTGAATCGCTGCCGGCATCCTTGCGCTCCTGGGAGGCCTGAGGCGACGCCTGGTCGGCGGAAGGCTTCTGCTGCTGGCTCGACGATGCCTGGGCCGACTGCGACTGGCCCGGCTTGCCTTCCGAGTTGCCGCTCTTGCAGCACTGCTGCGCCTGCTGCGACCACTGCCGTTCCTGTTTGGCGAGTTTTTCAAGCTGCGAGCGTACGTCGGCCAGTTGCTGCTGGCGATCGTCTTTCTTTTTTTCCGGCAGGCGCAGCTTCTGCCGCTGTTCACGGTCGAATTTGCGGCAGGCGCTGGCCGACTGGCTGTTTGACTGGCAGAGCTTCTGGCGGACGTTTTCTCGCGCGCGGATCAGATCGGCCAGGGCTTGCTGTTCGGCGGTCACGGCGTGATTGAGGGCCCGGGATTCGAGCGCGGCGACAGCCTGATCCATCCCGGCGGCAGCCGCGGACAGCGTCGGTACCGGCATTCCGCGTTCGAGCAACCCTTGCGCGAATTCACGGGTCTTCTCGGCAAGATCGCTCTCGCTCTCCCGCAGACGATCTGCAGTCGCCTGCTCGGCAGGTTGCTCGTCTTGCGCAGCGAACGCCTGGCCCAGATTGGTCCGCTGCCTCGCGATCAATTCCTCCAGCGTGACCGAATTGCCGTTGCCCGCCTGGCTTGCGCCGTCGCCCCCTTCGGAAAGCTGAAATTCGCGTTTGAAGGGGCGAATGTCGATGAAACGCAGCGGAGTGGTCGTGCGGCGCGGCTGGCCGAAGTAGTTGTCTTCGGCGAATGCGTAATAGGTGACGCTGTCTTTGCACGTCAACTGGTGATCTTCCAGCAGCAGCAGTTGCAGAGCCTGCCAGGGTTCGGTTGCGCCGGCGGCATCCTGTTGACACAGAGTCTGCAATTCGCCGTCGTTGATCCGATACATGATTCCGAGCCGGTGGAGGCCGATGTCGTCGGCCGCTTCGACGGCGAGCGGCACTTCGGTGGTCGCTGTGACTACCAGTTCTTCGGGGGGCTGGATGAACTTGATCTCGGGCTTGCGATCGAGCTGCACGCGGATGCTGACCCGCTGTGGGTCGAGCGTCATTCCGTCGGCCGCTTTCGCGGCGAGCGTGAACGTCGCCGATTTGCGCAGGTCGGCGAGTTGGATCCGCAAGTCATTGCCGCTGACGACCACCGGAATGACGTTTGTCGCACCGGCTGGCGTCAGTCGAGCTTCTGCGGCAGGCCGATTCAATTCGACCGTCAATTCGACCGTCGAGCCCTCGCGTACTTTCAGGTCGAGCCCTTGGGCATCTTCTTCGGGCAGGTGCACATATTCGGGCGGGACGATGCGCGCCTGCGCTTTCTCGAACGTCAGCGGCTGCAGTACGCGGATCGCTCCCGGTGGCAGCGATCTCGGGCCCGCCACAATTTCGAATTCCAGATCGTGCCGCAGATCGGCAAGCGTCGCCGACAGCGCGCCTGTGAGCTCTTTCGACGGCAATCGATCGTCCGATTCAGAAGCCTTCAGGTCGACCGCCGTCCATTCGTCCTGCGAACCGGCTTCGCGATACCTCAACACGGCCGACGCGATGGCTCGCCCGGAGATCTCGGCCTTAACCTCCACCGATTCCCCGATCTTCACCGTTTCCGCGTGAGGCGAGTACGAGACCGTCGTGTAATCCCAGGGAATCAGCAGCGACCGCCCGGCGGCGATGCGATAATCCGGCGAGCTGAGCAGGGCGATCGACAGCACGAGCACGAGCGTCGCGGCCACAGCGCACGCACAGAAAACCGGGCGCACATCGACGACGCCGTCCCAATCGACTTTCTGCGCGACGGCGCAGGTATCGCGCCGGAGCGCGTCGATGAGCCTCGGCGAGGCCTTGGCCGCTCGAGTGACCTCGCCGTCATAGTCGAGCGTGGTCCGCAGGCGCTGCCCGAATTGCGCTTCCTGCTGTTCGGCGTCGACCGCAGCACGAGACAGCGAATACGGCGCGATCCAGCGCTTCCAACCGGCGATCGCGCCAGCCGTCAAACCCGTCAGCACGCCCAACAGCCATATGAACCGCCACGGCAGGCTGAACTCGACAAAGTAATCGAGCAGAGCAATGCCCATGAGCGCTGCCGTCAGCGCGGCAATCAGCCCCAGGAAACCTGTGATCTGCCGCAACGCCAGAACCGACTGCCGCGCTCCATTCAACCGTTCATGCAGGTCGCTCAGCGCCGACTTGGAAATCTTGCCGGAAGCGGAATCCGGCGGGGCCGATGCGACAGTCGACATGCTGGTCTGTCCTCTGGCAGTGTGATGTGATGGACGGCAGCAATCTGAATCTGGAAGCAGTCTCCGAGACTCAGATTACCCGATTCTGTTCCGGGCGTACAGCACGTTGCAGGCCCAATCAAGACAGGCATGCACCTGGACGAGAAAGAGTTGGCCGGCGCGCAGGATCTGGTCGAGTGAGGATTGCTTGACAGACTGCCTCAACGCTCATTGCCACCAGAAAGCAGCGAACGATTCCATTGCCACGCGGACTCGGTACGGCGCTACGTCGTACAGCCAGATGATCGGCGAATAGACTTGAGGGTACGCGCTCTGCAGCCATGTTGGACACCAATCCTGGTGGATTGCCCACCACATGGGTCCAATACTCGGCGGATAAAACGCCACGACAATTGCGAACACGAGCCCGACTCGGATCGCCCACGTTTCTCGCCGACTGGCGATTCGCACGGCAAGCCACACTGGAAATGCGAAAGCGGCTGCGACAAGGATTGAGACCAGAATCACCATGTCGGCATTCTACCGACCATCGCGCGGGCCGGAGGATGAATTTGATCGCCCGGCAGGCGCCGGCGTGATAGAATGGCCGCCGTTCGCGTGTGTCCTATTCACTGTCCCATGGGTAGTAGGGTCCGCCTGCGCCTCAACCGTGCCAGTTCGCCTTCCCGCACGAACGTCGCGGCGGGTAGAATCCTGGAATGCGACGGGTCCCGTCGGTCATCTGAGTCGTCGTCGCCGCGTTCTCGGTTTGCCATATTGTATGGATCGTCAACAGGCGCGGGCCGTGGACTCACTGGACGCTGACGGGGAAGATCAGACTGCTGATTTCCTGCCACTCCGTGATCGTGAACCATTCATTGACCAGGAGGGTTCAACATGGCATTTAACAGAATTTCTTTCGCGGCAATCCTCGCGAGCCTCATGTTCGTCCTGGCATGGACAGTCCTAAACTGGTCCTGCGCGCCTGCCAGAGCTGAGCCTCGCCCGGTCATTGCATCGACCGGCACGGATACCGCACCTGGTCGGGACGACGACAAAGAATTGCTGGAGCGAGGCAAGGAGCTGTTCACGCGCGAATGGATCGTGGGTGATCGCCGCAGTCACGCCGGCGATGGACTGGGGCCGGTCTACAACGCTCAATCGTGCGCCGCCTGCCACCGGCTGGGAGGGATCGGCGGGGCAGGGAACAACGAAACGAACGTCAGCCTGGTTACCGTCTTCGTCAGTGAGAAATTTACGGGCTTCGCAATTTCTGGTGTCTTGCCGCAGCACCCACTACCGCCAGGCGATGCGCGCACGAAGATCGTCAGGGACGCATCTGGACGCGAATTCGAACTCGCGATGCCCTCGCAGGACGAGCTGGCCAAAATCCACCCAATTCTGCGCACGCAGCCGTCCTTTCCCTTCCATCGCTTTGGAGTTGGTCCGGAGTTCGCCCAGTGGAAGGTATCCATCTTTCCAAAGGACGAAACCAAAACCGAACGCTTCAACAAACAAGGCTCGAATCGGCGTCATTGCGAGGTGACAGACTCTGGCATGTTGACGCTGATCGAATCGAAGCGAAACACACCGCCACTCTTTGGCGCGGGTCTCATCAATGCGATTCCGGACAATGTGTTGGAAGCGGTAGCCGCCGATCAAGCGAAGGCATCTGCTGGTGCGTCTTCTGCGTTCCGGCGGGGAGACGAAGTGCTGCCCGTCAGGGGGCGCGTTGCGCGCCTGAAGGACGGGCGCGCCGGCCGATTTGGCTGGAAAGCCACCGTGGCAAATCTGCGCGAGTTTACGCTCCAGGCGTGCTCCAGCGAACTTGGTCTGGAGGTTCCGGGATTCGCTCGCGCAGCGCCGCCCTGGAAGAGCGATTACAAGGCCCCGGGAATCGACCTGACGTCCGCACAGTGTGACACCTTAACACGATTTGTCGCCTCATTGCCCGGCCCGGGCGTGCGGCTTGCGGACTCGACCGAAGAGTTCGGCGAGATCGAGCGCGGACGCGAGTTGTTCGCCAGTGTCGGTTGCGCGGTCTGCCACAGGCCGAATCTCGGCATTGTGGAAGGCATTTACAGCGACCTTCTGCTCCATAACATGGGGCACGAGCTGAGCGATTCCGGGTCTTACACTGTGCTCGAACCGCAGATCGCCGCCAAAGACAAGGCCAGGCAACCTCGCGCTGCAAACGAGCTCGAATGGCGTACTCCACCGTTATGGGGCCTGCGCGACTCGGCGCCTTACTTACACGACGGCCGCGCCGCAACGGTTGCTGACGCAGTGGCGCTTCATGGCGGAGAGGGACGGTCGGCGGCGCAAGAGTACAAGCGCCTTTCCGAGAAAGAGCGCGAACAGGTCGAGCTATTCTTGAACACACTCACCGCGCCAGCAATGGCACCGTAAAAGCCACACGTTCGACGCACCAAGTGCCACCAAACCTGACCGCGTGATACAGGTGGTCGCGCGCATGTGTTC
>JACQFH010000699.1 GCA_016200145.1 Planctomycetia bacterium
CCGGCTCTCCCCGAAGAACGCCGCCAGCGTCGCGCCGGACTGGTCTCCCGCAAAGCGAGAAAACTCGCGGCGCTCGTCACCGGGCACTTTCGAACCGTCGAGCAAATCGAGTGGCCAGCGCAATCTCGACAGCAGGGCACCGGCCGTGGCGGCCTCGCGGCTACCGGGGTACCTGTGCGCATACGCCAGAATTTTCCCGCGCAACTCGGCCGACGCGGACGCAAGCGGATCGGCCCCGACAGCTTCGGCAACCCTGGCTTCCAGGATCGACAGTTCGTTGCGGCGAGCGGTGGCGGGCGTCGCGCGCCAGCGAGGCGAAAAGTCGCCACGTTCACCGCGGCCGAGCATCTTCGTTTCGTCGATCGGTTCGAACCCGTCGCGACTGGCGTGAATCTCCCAGGCGCCTGCCCGCCCGCTGACGCGAAAGGTTTGTTCCGCCGGCAGACGGATCACACGTCCCGCAACCGACAGGCTGGCGCCCTCGCGTTCTGTGAGCAGCCAGTCAATGACCAGGATCGCCGCCGAATTCCGCTCCCAGATCGCAAACCCTGCAAGTCCCGCCAGCACGACGATCACGATGGCGACGCGCGGCGATCGGCGATTGGGGCGCAAGGCGACCGTCGCGAACGACATGGGCTGATCGGCCGCCTCGGTCGCCAGGCTGCGGAAAATCTGTTCAAGCAGCGTGTTTTCGCCCGGCGATGTCGGCGCGACCGTCGGAGCCGGGCGCAGCGCGGGCCGCGGCAGCGAGACGGCCTTTCCAGTGAACGGCGCCAGCGCCTGGGCCACTTCGCGTGGCGTCTGGTAGCGTTCGCGCGGATCGCGCGCCAGCATGCGGGCCACGACGACCTCGAGCTCGGCCGGCACATCGGGCCGTAAATCGCGGACGCGCCGTGCGGCGGTCTTCTCGCGGGCTTCGAGCTTCTCGAGCACCGATTCGCCGCCGAACGGCAGTTCCGCTGTGAGCAGGCGGAACAGCGTGCAGCCCAGGCTGAAGATGTCGCTGCGAATGTCGGCGGCGCGCGTGTCGTGCGCCTGCTCGGGGGCGATGTAATCGGGCGTCCCCAGAAATTCGCCGATCTGCGTCAGCGAGCCATCGCCGTTTCCGGGGACGGGCTGGACTGATTCCGGGAGGACCATTTCCGAAACGAAGCGCGCCAGTCCCAGGTCGAGAATCTTGGTGAGTGGGCGCCCTTCGTCGTCTTTCGTCACCAGCAGGTTGGTGGGCTTGATGTCGCGGTGCACCATTCCCTGTTCGTGTGCGTGTTGCAATCCGAGTGCCGCCTGGCGGACGCAGTCGCAGGCCCACGGGATCGGCAGGGGGCTGTTGTGCTTGACCAGATGCCCCAGGTCGTGCCCTTCGACGTATTCCATCACAAGGTAGTTGGTGCCGCGCTCGTTTCCCGCATCGTACGCGGCGACGATGTGGGGATCATCGAGTGCCGCCACCGCCTGAATCTCTTGGCGGAAGCGGGCCACGGCATGGCGGTTCTTCATGACCTCGGCCGAGAGGATCTTGACCGCGACGGTCCGGCCCATGTCGACGTGCAGCGCCTTGAAGACGGCCCCCATGCCTCCGGTTCCGATGCAATCGAGCAACCGGTACTTGCCGAGGAAAAAGGCCTTCTTGCCGGCCAGCAGCATATCGGCCTGCCAGCGCGTAACGAATCGCTTCTCGACCAGCCACACCGCCAGCTCGCGGGGCCCGTCGGCCCGGCCCACCGCGGACGCGCCCGCACCGTGCCCATCACGGCGGACGACTTGCGCCGCCGCAATTTCGCGGCGAGCGGCGGCCCACTGCTCTGCATTCAGCAGATTGCTCTTCTCGAGGTTCCTTAAGAATTCATCCACATACGCCATTCTAACGGGGAAGTTCGGGCGTTCGATACAGGGCAGGCGCGAATCGCGCGGTTACGAAACGCAGATCAGCCGTGGGGCCAACGCCGTCGGACCACCGCTGTTCGCGGCGGTGCCCCGCTCCGCGTCAAACGATTCCGCTCCCGTCCCGATCACCCTATAATCGAGGACGATTGAGGGACGAGCGTTTTTTATGCAATTCGGATATCCGGGTTCGGATTCCATTCGTCATTTGCCATTCGTCATTCGTACTTTCCTCAGCCCCCAGGAGTCGCCTTGCTTGCCGGTCCGATTTTCAGCCGTGAGGTCCTGACGTCGCCACGCCAGGGCCGGCACTTTGTACTGCGGGCTGGTTACGTCCTGGGCCTGTTCGTGCTGATGTATACGGCCAGCCAGGCCACATTCGGCTGGCAGCAGGTGAGCAGCCTGGGGGAAACGGCGCGGTTTGGCAGCCTGCTGTTCCAGCTCTTTTCGATGGTGCAACTGGCCCTCGTGCTGTTCTTTGCCCCGCTCTTCGCGGCCAGCCGCGTGGCACAGGAGAAAGACCGTCAGACGCTGGTCCTGCTGCTGATGACCGACTTGCGCGACCGCGAGCTGGTGGCAGGCAAGCTGCTGGCGAGCCTGTTGCCTGTGGGAATGCTGCTGGCGGCCTCGGCGCCGGTTTTCGCCCTGATCCTGGTCCTGGGGGGTGTCTCGCTCGAGCAGATCGGCTGGTCGCTGGCGATCTGTGCAGCGACGGGACTGGCCGCGGGAAGCTGGGGCTCGCTTGTCGCCTTCTGGCGTGAGAAGACGTTTCAGACGCTGGCGATCAGCGTGCTGGGACTGGTGCTGTTCCTGGGGACTGTCGAGGCAGGCGTGGGATTGCTGGGGAGCGCCTCTTCCGCCGGCCAGCGGCTCGGTTGGTGTGACCCGTTCCGCGGCATGCTGCACGTGCTCGATCCACTGGCCGCCGAGGCTGGCAGGCAGTCGAGCACGATCGCGGCGTTGCCCTATGTCATCGCGATGTGCGTGCTGGCGCTGGCGACGAATGCAGTGGCTGTCATGCGGCTGCGCGTCTGGAACCCGTCGCGCACTTTCGCCGATCCGCAGAAAGAAGCTGCATCGACCGAAGCCGCGACTCGCGCCGCCACACGCTCAATCTGGTCGAATCCCATCATCTGGCGGGAAATCTGCACGAAGGCTTACGGGCGAAAGATCGCGTTTATCAAGCTCGCGTATTTCGTTCTGTTCCTGTTCGCCGTCGCCTACGTGCAGCACGCGCGATCCGAGAATGCCGAGAAGGTGTTGGGAATGATCTCACCGGCGGGATTCGGGTTCGTGGCGATGGCGATTGTCTCGCTGCTGCTGGTCAACGCGCAGGCGGTGACGGCACTGACGACCGAGCGCGACGCCAAGACGCTGGAGCTTTTGCTCGTGACCGACATCACGGCCCGCGAGTTCATTTTCGGCAAGATTGGGGGTGTTCTGTACAACATGGCCGTCGTGCTGCTGTTGCCAGTCGCGGGCCTGGTCTGGCTGGCGGCGCAGGGACTGATCTCCGGCGAAAACTTCCTGTTTGTCGCGATCGGATTTCTGGTGCTCGTGCTGTTTGCGGCAATGCTCGGGCTGCACGCCGGACTGAGCTTCGACAACTCGCGCTCCGCGATCGCCAACAGCCTGGGGACGATGTTTTTTCTGTTCCTGGGCGTTTTTGTGTGCATGCTCCTGATCGTCGAGGCCGGCTCGTCGTTCTTCCAGCAGATGACGAGCTTTCTGGTGTTCATCCTGGGAGGGAGCATGGGGCTGTGGGCGTCCCTTACGCACCGCAATCCTTCCGCGGCGCTGACGACCAGCGCCTTTGCGCTGCCGTTCTTGACGTTCTATGCGATCATCGGGTTTCTGGTGGGAGACACGATGGCGCCCTGCGTTGCGGTGAGCGCTACGTACGGCTTTACGATCTTCGCGATGCTCGTCCCCGCCGTCAGCGAATTCGATGTGGCACTGGGTCGGACGACGCTCGACAAAGGTTGATATGGCGACCGATGTCTCCTGTGCGTGCGGACACGTATTGCGGATTGAGCAGCCTCCTTCCGCCGGCAAGGTTCCCTGCCCCGCGTGCGGCGCCGTCGTTCGCGTCGGCCCAGTCGACAGCGCGGCAGGCGGCGGAGCGGCGCCCGCGGGCGGACGCAAACCGCTGTGGACGGTGATGGGGCGGTCTGCGGAACCCGTGATTGCCGATCCCGTGCCGGCTGCCGGATCCAAACCGTCAGAATCCGCCGGTGCCAACCTCTCGACCGTCGAGACCCCCTCGTTTCAATTTGATGCGGGTACTGGCCGGGCCGCGCGCAAGGGGCTGTGGAGTGTCATGCACACGGCTCCGCTGGAGGCGCCACCGGCTGCGTGCGCCGATCCTGCCGCGACAGTAGCACCGATCGAGTTGCCGATAACGTCCTCCGCGGAACCACGCCCCAAACCGCAGCCCGGTCCGGCTGACCCCCCGAGCGCGCACGACGTCGCGGCCGAAACGCCCCTGGGCCAGTCGTCGCTGGCCGAATTGGTCGGCGTGTCGGTGGGCGACGCGATTGCCGCGGCACACGGCAAGGCGGCCCGCGCGAGAGACTCGAATTCGAAGCGCGCGATGTACGCGCTGGCCTTCGGGTTGGCCTCGATTCCGCTCGCGCTGTTGGCGTTCGTCAATGCCCCCTGGAGCCGATTCCCGGCCCCTCTCGTGGGATTCCTGGCGATCGTCACCGGGCTCGTGGCCAGGCACCAGATGCTGCGCTCGGCGGTCGGCAGAACCGGCAAATCGCTGGCTGAGTACGGGATCGTCGCCGGGCTCGTAGGCAGTTTTCTGGGGCCGGTCGTCGTGTCCGGCCTGGGGCGCAAGCTGATGCAGAGCTCGCATCGCAGCGTGGCCACCTCACATCTCAAGTCGATCGGCACGGCGCTGACGGAATACGAAAAGCAGCGTGGCGAGTTTCCCCCCGGCGGGATTTTTCGCAAAACGCGGGCGGGCGACGAGCGCGGGTATCATGGCTGGATGACGATGCTGCTGCCATGGGTCGGCGAGGGGGACCTGTACGCAGCGATCCGGCAGAATGAACCGTACGACGACAAGGTGAACCTGCCGGTCTTCGAACAGGACGTGTCGGTTTTTTTTGCGTATGGAACCGATCGGGGCAAAGTCCGGGGACGGTTCGGCGCCAGCCACTTCGCCGGCGTGGGAGGCGAAATCGTCGATGATCGCGCAGAAGGAAGGCGGGTCTTGCACGCCGGTTTGTTCGGTGTGAATTCCAGCGTGAACCGTGGCGACGTGATCGACGGCCTGTCGAACACGCTGGCCGCCGGGGAAATCGCCGCCGACTTGCCGGCCTGGGGCGAACCCGAAAACTGGCGGACGATCGGCAAAGGGCTCAATCGCGACCGGCAGGGCTTCGGGAACCACGACCGCAGCGGCGCCTGCTTTCTGATGGCCGACGGCTCGGTTCGCTATTTATCGAACAAGATCGACCTGCGCGTCCTCACCGCCCTCAGCACCCGCGACGGCGAAGAACCGTGAGTTTGTAATACCGCCTTTCTCGTTCCCACGCTCTCAGGCTGTGAATTTTTCGAATTCTCAACCGAAGCTTGGCGAACTCGGATTGCATTCCGCCGACGATGCGCTAAAACGTGTGGCCATGAATCCTGCATCGCCCCCGCCGTCGTCGGAAAATAGAC
>JACQFH010000021.1 GCA_016200145.1 Planctomycetia bacterium
ACTTGGCGCCGCCGGCGATCCAGCGCTTCAAGACCTGCTGCTCGTCATCAGGCAGCGGTTTTTTGGGTGGCATCTCGCGCTTCGAGACGCGTTCCCAGAGCAGGCTGTCGTCGGGCTTGCCGGGTGCGATCGCTTCGCCGCTATCGCCACCGGCCAGCGCCGATTTCGCAGACGAAAGATCGAGCCCCCCCTTTTTCTCGGCGCTGCTGTGGCAGGCCAGGCAGCGACGGGCAAGAAGCGACGCTACAGAATCATCGAAATCGTCAGCTCGGGCGCGCGCTGCGACCACCAATGAAATCAGTGCCGCCAGAACAATGACCGCACGCGGTCGTAACAATTCGCCACCCTGCACATTCAACCCGAACAATGGAAAACCGCGGAGGGCGCCGATCTCCGCGGATACGAAGCCGGGAAATATGCGTCCCGCCATCCGCGTCAATCCGCGCCATCCGCGGTTACGAAATTCGCGCAATCCGAACGCAGCAACTCGATCAAACCAGTTTCGCCGTCGCCGGAACTTCGAACCCCTTGCGGTATTCGCGGGTCAGCATCGGATTGGCCTTGTCGCTCATGGGGCCAGTGAACGTCTCGGCCTGGCCGTCGAGCGCCAGCAGGGCCCCGAACTGCAACTTCGCCTGTTCGAGGTCGACCTGGTTGTCGCGCAGGTGGTTCTTGACGCGCTCAAACGTTTCGAGGCACTCGTCTTTCACCTTTGCGCCGGACAGCCGCTTCTGGGCTTCGGCGACATTCACCGATTCCCCCAGCCGGTACGAAACGTTCCCCAGGTGGCACAGGGCACTCGACAGGTGCCCTTCGAGAATGTCGGCGTGCAGGTCTTCGGCCTTCCGGCTGCGGACAGCCTTCACAAAGTTGGCGAAGTGATCGCCCCCCTTGTTAAAGACTTGGACCATCTCGCCCCCGGGATTGAACACGGCGCCGCCTTCGTAGCTCCCCATCACGGCATAACCCTGCGTCCCCTCGAAGATCACCCCGACCTTCGATCCCTTAAGCGAATCGGTTGGCAGCCCGCGCACTTCAAAGACCAGGGTCTGGGTTCCATAGTCGTGCACGCTGACCTGGGTGTTGGCCGTTTCGCCGGCGTCTTCATAGCCGAGTCGTCCGCCATAACTGAATACGGCCTGCCCGATGTCGCTGCGCCCCAGTCCCCACCGCGCCAGGTCCATCTGATGGATCCCCTGGTTGCCCAGGTCGCCGTTGCCGTAATCCCACTGCCAATGCCAGTCGTAGTGGAACTTGGGCCGCGACAGCGGGCTCATGGGAGCCGGTCCGCACCACAGGTCGTAATTGACGCTCTCGGGAACCTGATAGCTTCCACGAGGCCCGATCGACCCCCGCGGCTTGTAGCACAGTCCGCGGGCGACCTTGATTTCGCCGATGCCGCCGGCATGCAGGAAGTCCATCAGTTCTCGCGTGCCCTCGCTGGAACGGCTCTGGGTGCCGGTCTGGCAGATCTTGCCGTGTCGGCGTGCGGCGTCGACGACGCGCCGGCCTTCGCTGACGTTATGGCTGACCGGCTTTTCGACGTACACGTCTTTCCCCGCCTGGATGGCCCAGATGGCGGCCAGCGAGTGCCAGTGGTTGGGCGTGGCGATCGTCACGATGTCGATCGTTTTATCATTGAGCAGCTTGCGCACATCGATGTAGGCGGCTGGCGTCTTCTTTGTCGACTTCTCGACGACGGCCACGCCGCGCTGTTGCAGCACCGATTCGTCGGGATCGCACACCGCGACGACTTCGCAGTCGCGCCGCCCCATGAAGCCCCCCAGGTGCGACTGCCCCCGCCCGTTGAGCCCCACAACCGCGACCCGCAGCCGTTCGCCGGGGCTCGTCGACTGGTCTTCGGCACTCGCCTGGGCGGCCAGGCTGCCCCCTGCCAGCGCAGCGGCCGTAGCGGCAAACATCGAATTTTCCAGAAATTCGCGACGTGTCTGGCGAGCCATTCGTGAGTCTCCTGTCGTGCGAGGGAACTGCAGAATTCTGACTTACGCGTCCTTGACGGAGGGATCTTTGCCGGCAGGTTCGGCGGCGGGATGTTCCGGTTGATCGTCAGTCGGCATTTCGGAGGGCGCCGGTTCATCATCGGTGATCTGAGAGCTGTTGAACAGCACTTCGATCAACGTCGTCACCCCGCGAAACGATTTTCGATTATAACCTTTTCGGAAATGAACTCGCCAGACTAACTCCCCCGACAGCGTGTTGATTTCGTCCGTCGCCGTCGGGATGAACGCTTCGAGGTCCTGACCCGGCGCCAGGTATTGATCGATGTGCTGATCTTTGATCAGCCACATTCCGCCGGGGGTCTGGTCGAAGGCATACACGCGCCCCTCAGTGTTCTTGCGGTTGGCCGCGGCGTAAACAAAGTTGTTGGCCTTGAACGATCCATACGCTCTTCGGTCGATCTCTTTGGTAAATACGAGCCGCCCGTCCAGCGGGACGAATTCCTGGTCCTCTGAGACATTTTCGAATCGCAGGTGCAGCTTGAGAACCGGCCCTTCGGGATCTCTCTTCTCGTCGGCTTCGGGATCATAAAACTGGAACTCGACCGGGCCGCGAGTCACACGCAGGGGCGTCACGCGCAACGATCCATACTGCCGCGTTTCACCCAGCCTCAGGACATTGGCCGGCGGAATGTCTTTGTCAGGCGGCAGGTAGATCAGCGACGTGACCTTCTTCTTGTCGGCGGGAACTTTGAGCTCGAGATCGGGAAGGTCGAGCGTCCCGGCTTTTGTCTTCAGCAGATAGAGCAGAAATAAACACGCCAGCGTCATCGCGCTGGCATAACTGGCGACCAGCATGAATGTGATGGGAGAGACCCCCCTCCGAATGACAACATTCGGAGCAGGTCCGCCGGTCGCCATTTCTCGACGATTCGCATCGGGCGATAACTCGACCGCACCTGCGACACCCGCTTTACCGCCGCCGAACTGGGGACCGCCGGGAAACGTCTCGACCGGAACGTCTCGAGAAAATGCGCCGATGAAATCGGATTCCGGGAGGGTCGTCGCAGCGCCACAGGGCGTGTCACCGCCCTGACCTGCTTCCTCGCCCATGCGGGCAAATTGCGACATGGCGGCTTCGGAAATTGTCGTCCGCGGGTCGTCGACTTCTGCCGGACCAGCCGAATGGGCAGCCGGGGCCACGGCAAACATTTTGCCCGTGAACACACCCGGAGGAATCTCGGGCACGGTCTCTGCCATCGAACTCGCAGTGGCTGCAACGAGGGGGCCGGCCTGGCCCGAGCCTGGCGGCTCGGCCGTCGCGCTCGGCGCAGATCCGAACGGTTCCACGGCGCCACTGCCATGCACGGCATGCAGGGCCTGCCCGCCGGGATGCATGTTGACCGTGTCCCCCTCGGAATCCGCCGCATGTTCGGGATCGTCTTCCAATTCGAGAGAGAGCGACTGGGGCGCCGTTCCCGGCGTCGCCGCCGGGGCCTGCAAGTGCGTGCCACAGTGCGGGCAGGCCACCGTCGTGCCTGGAACTTCGACCAGCAACCGACCATGGCAAGCACCGCAAATCAACTCCATCACGATTCATCTCTCCCGTGACCAGTCGCACCGGACGGGCTGACCAAGGCCCAACCAATCTATTGTGGAAAGGGGGGACTTTCGAAGCAAGTCCGGCGCAGAGTCATGGGTGAGGATCGCCAGAATCGGAACGGCGCACCGGCGACGCAGCTCTTCTGCATTCGTTTCGATCGAATGATCGGCGGGATCCGCAGGCCCGGGTTGATTGAGGACGATTCCTGCGACGGGCAACCGCCGGTGCCCGATCGCTTCCAGCGTCAGCAGCGTGTGATTGATCGTCCCCAGCGACAGTCTTGCCACGACGAGCAGGGGAAACTCCAGGTCGCACGCCAATTCGGCGATTGTTTCGTCGTCGGTCAAGGGCGACAGCAGTCCGCCGGCGCCTTCCACGACGACAAAATCAGCGCGATCCCGCCACCAATCCAGGCCGCTCCGCAATAAATCCGGATCGACGGTTCGGCCTTCCAGCCGCGCGGCCACCGGCGGCGCAAGCGGGGCGAGAAACCGCTGGGGCCCAATGCGTTCGAGAGGCACGTCGCCCCCCAGCGCGGTTTGCAACCGGACCAGGTCGCCCCAGACCGACCCCCCGGGGCCCGGCGAACTGCCCGAAACAACGGGCTTATACGCCCCCACGCGCACACGCCGCTCACGCAACGCGCGGATGATCCCGGCGGCAACATAAGTCTTGCCGACCCCCGTATCAGTGCCTGTGATGACGATCCCGCGTAATGTCATGTTGACTTCAGATTACCCCCAGCCAGCGTCGGGCGTAAGCCCGACGGTGCCCCCGCCAACCCCTGCGCAGTTGCTGGAATAGGGCCAGGCGCAAGTGGACAACTCAGACAGAACTTATGAATAACAGGAGTGAATAAT
>JACQFH010000700.1 GCA_016200145.1 Planctomycetia bacterium
CAGAATCCTCGACCAGTTCACGGAATCCGAGTGCCGAAATTATTTTCAACACTGCGGCTACCGACAGACCTAAAATGAAACCGCTCTAGACCGGAAGCTCGCAACTTCCGGTTTTTGAAAAGGCGGACGCCTCCCGCGGCAGAAGATTCGGTCTCACCTTGCGATCAGGCGACTCTACAAGCGGGCCTTCACATCGGTGTACGCGGCTTCAATCAGCGCCAACAAGGCGGCGGAGTCGGGCTCGCTGCCAGGCTTGAGCTTGACGTGACGCATCTGTTTGCCGTTCCCCTCCAGCAGGCCGGTTGCGTCCTTCAGCTCAGCACCAAGGAAGAAGCCGACGTTCACATGAGCCTTGAAGACGTTGACATAGCCGAACGGCACATCCTCGACACACGCGACAGGACACCCATCGTGCATCAGCTCTCGCACGTCGTCTCCGCAGTCGCGGAACTGCTTAAACCACTTTCGCGCAATCGCACCCAGCTCGGCCGGCTGTCGTTTCAGCCAGGCGTCGATCGTGGAGTCCCGCTCCACGGCGCCTGGGAATCGAAGCAGACAGTTCATCAGAAAGCTCCATCAGCCCCCGTACGGACGGAGAATATTCAAGCTTTGCAAGGCGGTCAATCTGGGCTTTCCGTCCGAATCCCCGATGCTTTCGCGGCGTCGGCCGGGCGGAGGATGACCGGAAAGCGGCGCGGATATGCGGAATCGACCGGCGACATTCGGAACCGCTACAGGTGACGTATTTGCCTACGAGACCAATTCCGCCAGCGGTTTGGCGTGGTCTTCGACGAGGTATTGCGGGCGGCCGCTGAGGTCGGTGATCGTCGTGAGGCCCCCGTAGATGCCCAGGTGCCGGAACAGGGTGGCGTAGACTTCGCCGAACGTCACCGGGCGGGAGGCGGCCTCCCCGGCGATGCGGTCGGTCGCGCCGATCACTTGGCCGTGACGCAGGGCGCCGCCGGCCAGCAAGGCGCAATTCACCTGCGGCCAGTGGTCGCGGCCGACAATGGCACTGATCTTCGGCGTCCGGCCGAATTCGCCCCAGATGACGACGGCGCAGTCGTCCGCCAGGCCCCGCACGTGCAGATCTTCCACGAGCGCGCTGACGCATTGATCGAAGACGGGAAAATCCTCGGCTTCCCGCAGGAAGATCGAGTTGTTGGCCCGGCCCTCGGCATTCATGCCGCCGTGCCAGTCCCACTTGCTGTAGTTCAGCGTGACAACGCGGACCCCGGCTTCAATCAGACGGCGGGCGAGCAGCAGGCTTTGCGGCACGCGCGGGGCGCCGTTGCCGTCCATCATGACCTTCGGGTCGCCGGTTCCGTAACGCGCCACCGTCCGCGGATCTTCCCGTGAGAGATCGAGGGCCTCGGCCAGCTTCGACGAGGTGAGCAGCCCCATCGCCTGTTCGGTGAAGGCGTCAAGCCCCGTCATCATCGACGATTGATCGATGTCGCGGCGAATAACGTCGAAACTCTGGAGGAGCGATTTGCGGTCGGCCAGCCGATCGAGAGTCACGCCGTTGAGGACCATGTCGGCGCGCGTATCCCCCAGCGGCCGGAACGGCGAGTGCGCGGTCCCGAGAAATCCCGGACCGGGTTCATTGTACGGGCCGTGTGTGCAGGTGTAGCACAGGCTGACATAGGGGGGCGATTCCGGTCGGGCCGGGCCCTGCACTTTCGACACCATCGTCCCGAACTGCGGCCAGCCCCCCGAGGGCCTGGGTTTCTTCGGATTGTGCCCGTTGAAGACCTGGATCGCATCGTGATCGTGCTGATTGCCGACCAGTGAGCGAATCACCGTCAACTTGTCCGCCAACCGGGCGAGACGGGGAAACGCCTCGCAGATTTCGAATCCGGGAACATTGGTGGCGATCGGCCGCCAGGGTCCGGCAATTTCCTTAGGAGATTCGGGCTTGAGATCGAACATATCCTGATGCGGCGGGCCGCCGACCAGGTAGATCATGATCACCGATTTCGGCGACTTGCGCCCCGACAGCGATTCGGCTCGCAGGAAATCGGGCAACGCCCAACCGCCGAGCGTCCCCATCGCGGCGAGGGAACCGATCCTCAGCAGATCGCGTCGCGAAACGCCGTCGCAGAAATCGCGAGTGGCAGGGCGACGTCCGGCAATCGTCAACATGCGTAAACTCCAGCAGGCTGGAAAGCCTGACCTACTTCGCGGCGACGTCGGGCTTGGGAGACATGTCGTAGACGCGGATCGTCTTGTCGAATAGCGGGACGGCCAGGCGCAGGCCGTCGGGGTGCAGCGTGAGGTCGTAGGCGACACTCGCCAGGCCGATCGCGTGGAACGATTTCTCGTCGTCGGGCTTCCAGAACCACAGCGCGCCGGCCGGTCCGCCGCCGGCGCCGATCAGGAACTCGCCCGATGGATGGAACCGCACGCCCCACACGCTCCCTTGAATGTTGTCTTTGGGCTTGAGCTGCTTGAGCTGTTTCCCCGATTCCCATTCGAACAGCAGCACCAGCGGATTGCCGATGCCGGCGAAGGCGTTGCTGACTTCGGTGATGCCCCCCACCGCCAGCAGCTTGCCGTCGGGGCTGAAATCGATCGCCCGCACGCCGCCCACGTCAGCGTGGAAGCCCTTGTCGTACTTCGACAACAGCTTGGCGTCTAGCTCGCGCGTCATGGCCCAGGTTTCCACGTCCCATTGCTTGAGCGTCCCCATCAGATCGCCCGAGATGAGCGCTTTGCCGGAGGGATGGAACGCCACGTTGTACACGTGCCGGGGATGACCGGCCAGCTCTTTGACGAGAGATCCATCGGCGGCCGACCAGACGCGCACCAGGTTGTCGTTGCCGCCGGTGGCAATGAGCTTGCCGTCGGGGCTGACGGCAATCGCGCGAACGTAGCCCTTATGGGCGTCGATGATTCGGACGGGGGCAGGCGACGGTTCGAGCGCGTTCCACCAGGCGAGCTTGCCCTCGTGGCCGCCGGTGACGAGCAGATTGCCGGTGGGAGACAGCGCGCCGATCGTCCCGATCCAGCTCTTGTGCCCTTTCAGGTGGAGTGCGCTCGCCGTGAACAGGTCCCAGCGGTGAAAGCTGCTGTCTTCTGCGCCCGCGAACAGAAAGTCGCCCCCTGGCTCGAACCGGCAAGTGAGCACCGGCCGGTCGTGGGTGATCGTCTGTATGAGGCGCACGGCGGCGGGATCGGGCTTCGGGATTCCTTTTTCCAGAACGGCGAGGCGATCTTGGGCGATCTTGAGCGACGCGGCGGCTTCGCCGGCCGGCTTGTCGGCAGCGGCCTTGGCGTCGGTCGCCGGTTTGACGGCCGGCCCGGCGTCGGCGACGCTCTTAATGGCGGCGGCCTTGGCGTCGTCCGCCTGCTTCTTTTTGGCGACTGCTTCGGTCTCCTGCTTCGCCGCCGCCTCGGCGTTTTTCTGCGCGGCGTCGACAGCGGCCTTGGCCGCGTTGTTGGCCTCGACGTCGTCTTTCTTTTCGGTTTCGACCTTCTTGAGCGCTTCCTGCGAGTCGGAGAGTGCTTTGTCAGCGGCGGTTTTCGCCTGCTGCGCGGCGGTGACGGCGGCCCCGGCTTCGGTCGCCGCCTTGTCGGCTGTGGCCACGGCGGCTTTGGCGTCTGCGAGGGACTTGTTCGCCACGTCGAAGGCCGCATTGGCTTGCGCCGCCGCATCAGCCAGCACCTTCGCCCGTTCGGTCCATCGCGCCAGGTCGTGGCGGGCGACCTTGAGTGCGAGCGGTTCGGCGGCGGGCGCTGCCGGCTGCGCTGCAGCGGGTTGGGCTGCCGGCGCGTCGTCGGTAACGGCGACGTTTGGCAATATCCAGCCGAGCGACGCGACGCAAATTACGACCGCAGCGCGGTGAATGTGCCCAGAGTAGCAGGCACACTCCGTGTGCCGTCGTGATTTGTTGTTGGGCCACATGGGTGATCGACTACGCCAGGATTTCAGTGATGGGGCCGGTGGCGGGGTCAGCCTTGTGGAACGGGCGGCCGTTGTGCCAGAAGGCTTTCGTCGGGTCGAGCCCCAGGGCGCGGTAATAGGTATGGAACAGGTGGCCGCCGTTCACTTCGCGATCGACGACCTTTGTGCCGTTCTCGTTCGTCTTGCCGACGACGGCCCCGCCCTTGATCCCCGCGCCACCGACGGCGATCGACCAGGCCGTCCCCCAGTGGTCGCGGCCGACGAGGTGATTGATCCGCGGCGTGCGGCCAAACTCGCACATCACGATTACCAGCGTGTGGGCCAGCAGTCCCCGGTCGGCGAGGTCGCCCACGAACGCGGCGAACGGACGGTCGAACTCACCGAGTTGCTCGAGGTGGAAATTGAAATTCTCGGAATGCGTGTCGTAGTTGGTGTGCGACACTTTGACGAACGTCACGCCGTCTTCGATCAGCTTGCGGGCCATCAGGCAGTGCCGGCCGAAGTCGTGCCGGCCGTAGCGTTCGTGATCGGCGTCCGGAATCTTGCTGAAATCGAAGATATCTTTTCGCGCGATCAGTGCGGCGGCCTGGTCGTAGGTCGAGTTGTACGCCTCGGTTTCGACCTGGCGGCGTCCCTGCACGAAGCGGCTGCTCAGTCTGGCCCGCAGCTCGCGGCGCTTGCGGTCGGCCTCGGGGCTGAGGCCCTCGGGCAGGCCGAGGTTGGCGGGGGGCTTGCCGTCGTGCAGTCCCACGGGGGCGAAACGCGGCCCGAGGAACGATGCTTCCCGCGCGCTGCCGCCGCCGCTCACGTGAATGTAGCCGGGCAGGGGACTGTCGGGGGGCGAAAGCTGCGAGGCGAACGCCGAACCGATGTAAGGGTATTCGAAGCCCGGGGTCTGGCGATGCCCGGTCTCCATGATGTAGGCCCCTTTCCCATGATCTCCTTCGTTCGTATTAATCCCGCGCACGAGTGCCAGGTGGTGCATCTGCTGGGCGGTGAAGGGGAGCAGTTCAGAAATGTGCACACCCGGGACCGAGGTCGGAATCGCCTGAAACGGTCCGCCGGTGTCGGTATCGGGCTTCGGGTCCCAGGTTTCGAGCTGGCTCACGCCCCCCGACAGCCAGAACACGACGCACCGCTTCTGCTGCGAAGCAAGCTGTTCTGCTGCCTGCACATGCACCATGCCGCCAAAACTCAGCATGCCCAGCGCCCCGGCCGCGCCGTGCAGAAACGTCCGCCGCGAAAGATGCTCGGCCGACTGGCACGCGTAATTGCAATCCATGGCAATGCCCTCTAGTGATTAAATCGAAACTCGCTGGATGAAATCGTGGCCCAGATCAATTCTTGAATGGCTGCGGCGCGGGCCGGGCCGGTCTGGCCCGCCAGGTAGCCGGTGACGTCCTGCACGTCTTCTGGCGTCGGGCGGCGGGTGAGCGTGCTCAAAAACAATTCTTCAGCGACCTGCTCGGGGTGGTCTTCGGGCAATTTGAGCAGGCGTTCAGCAAGGTTGCCCGTCTTCGGCCTCAGGAACCCGGCGATCGCCGGGTCGTTCGCCAGGAACAGCACCTGGTCGGTCGTCGTATCGAAAGTTTCCGGTGGATGCCCCGGCTCTCCGCCGAACAACTGCACGAAGCGCTGTTCGTAGCCAACAAGCTTCTTGTGCATCTCGGCCTCGAACGCCTTGTTGACGAGCGGCTGTTTGTCGGGCTCGACCTGGCCGGCTTTGACTTTGGCCTTCAGCTCGGCGTCGAGCTCGAGTGCATCGGGGTTGATCGCCGGCCGGTTGGCGTCGATTTCGCCGGTGGCCTGCATGGCACTCCAGGCGAACTGGGCCGGCGAGAGTGGCTTCAGCAGCGCGGCCGCGAACAGACTGTCGGCCGGTTGTTTTGCATTCGCATCTCCGGCAGGCGGCCGGCTCGACCGCTGGTACGTGTTGCTGAGGGCGATTTCCCGCAGAAACGATTTGATGTCGAGCCGCTCCCGGGCCAGTTCGTCGGTGAGCATCGCCAGCAGCAGCGGATGCGACGGGGGATTCTCGGAATGATCGAGGTCGACCGGATGGACGATCCCGCGGCCGAACATCAGGGCCCACAGCCGGTTGGCGGTCGTGCGGCAGAAGCGGCGGTTCTCGGTCGAGGCGATGAACTCAGCAAACTTGGCGCGCCGGCTGAACCGGGGAACCGGCCGCAGCGTCTTGTCTTTGTCGTTCGGCTTGATGACGTAGGCATCGTCGACCTTTTCGAACTTCGGCTCGGTGATCGGCAGCCCTTCGAACAGTTTGGGCGCGGTCGTCTTGGGGCCCTTCGAGACTTTGTCGCGCATCTCGAAGACCGACTCGAACGTCGCCTCGCCGTCAGCCTTCTCGGCGAACACAACCCGCTTCTCTTTGTCGGTCATTACGAAGCTGCGCACGAAAAACGCCGAGACGCCGTAATAGTACGCCTGTTTGTAATCTTCGATCTGCGGATGATTGTGGCACTGGGCGCATTGCAGGTCGGCGCCCAGAAACATCTTGCCGATGTCGCGCGTGATCTCATTGACCTCGCCTTCCCGATCGAGATAAAACCTCGCCGGACCGCGATTGGCCGGGTCGGAACCGTCTGCGTTGAGAATCTCGCGGACGATCAGGTCCCACGGACGGTTCTCGGCGAACGCATCGCGCAGGAACTTCTCCCACTCGGCGACCGGCACATGCTTCTGCGGCAGGCGCCGCATGAGCGCCAGGTCGAAGGTGCGCTGCATGTGGCGCGCATACTCGGGACGGGCCTGCAGCCGGTCGATGAGCTTGGCACGCTTTGCGGGATCGGTGTCGGCAAGAAACTGCCGGGCGTCGGCGACGGGGGGAATTACCCCCGTCAGGTCGAGCCACAAGCGCCGGGCAAACTCTTCATCGGAGCAAACCGGGGCCGCAATTTTGTCGTAATCCGGCGTCTGCATGGCGACCAGGCGGTCGATCATCACGTGCAACGGATCGTCGGCACGGGCGAGGCCGGCCAAAGAAACCAGCACGACCAGCCCGGTTGCCACTCGGCGCAACGCCACGTGCAGTGTGGAGTTGGAGCTCAAGCAGTTGAAGGAGCAGGGTGCCATGAAGGATTCACCTCTCCTCAGATTGCGTCAATGGGAAGCGTCAGCGACTGTTCGGGGTGGGATGAGCAAGTCGCCTGAACTTCGTGGCGGGAAACGCAAACAGGTAGGTATCTATTTATCGGTTATTGTGACGGTTCGCGGTGAGGCAGTCAACCGTAAAAGGCTTGC
>JACQFH010000701.1 GCA_016200145.1 Planctomycetia bacterium
CCACCGCCAGGGGGGGCCATATCCGCCCTTCACCTGGAAGATCGAGTCGATCGTCAAGCACAAGCACCAGAAGGCGGCCTACTGCGGTCTGCACTATTTCGACAGCGACGCCTATCCCGAAAAGTACCGCGACAAGCTGTACATGGGGAACATCCACGGCAACTGCATCAACGCCGATAAGCTGGCCCGCGACGGCTCGACGTATTTCGCGACACCCGAAGACGATTTCCTCTCGGCCAACGACGCGTGGTTCATGCCGGTCGTGCAGAAGACCGGCCCGGACGGGTGCCTGTACGTTCTCGACTGGTACGACCGGTACCACTGCTATCAGGACGCCCGCCGCGACCCGGCCGGAATTGAACGCGCCATGGGCCGGCTGTATCGCGTGCGCTACAAAGACACGCCCCGCGTCGCGAAATTGGATTTGACCAAAGAAACTGACGACCAGCTCATCGAGCGGCTCGGCAGCCCGAATGTTTTCTTCCGCGACCTGGCCCAGCGGCTGCTGGCCGAGCGGAACAAACCGGAAATCGTGGACCGCCTGATTTCGATCGTGCGCGACAAGAACAGTCCGGCGAAACAGCGCCGCCACGCCATGTTTGCCCTCGTGGGCTGCGATCTGCGGAAGCACGACAAAGCGTGGAAGTTGCCCGAGCAATTGATCAACGCCGATGAGGATTGGATTCGCGCGTGGGCCCTGCGCGCGGCCGGCAATCACGCGTTTCGCGACGTGCGGGAACCGCCGGGAAGCGAGTTGCTGGAAATGCACTTCGCGTCGCTGGTGGTCGCCGGCCTGGAGGACGAATCGCCCGACGTGCGGTTACAGGCCCTGATCCTCGTCGGGCAGCTCGCCCGCTCGAATCGCACGTATGTCAGCTACGACGACACGATCGCCACGACGCTCGCCAAACATCCTGCCGATCCGCTGCTGCACCGCATCGCCTGGCAGGCCATCCGGCCGTATCAGGAATTGCACCCTCACGGAGCGTTGGCGTTTGTGCGCAACAAGGATTTCCCCGGTTCGGCCGCCGGACAGGCGCTTGTGCCGCGCGTCGTCGAATTCGCTCTGACGAATCCGCGCGCCAAGGGAGACGTGCTGCGGGGACTGATTGAAGCGGTCTTCAATCCGGGGGGCGAATCGCCGGCCGCGAAGACCGTGCTGCAAACCGTTGCCGCCAAGCTGCAGAGCGGCGAGATCAACCCCGAGCGCGTGGCGCTCGTCCGCGAGGCCCTGCTTCCGAGCCTGAATCGGCTGATCGACAGCTCGACGGGCGCCGCGGCGAATTCCGATGCGATTCTCTTGGGGGCCACCCTCAAAGTCCCGGCCGCCTTTGCACTGGCACAGGAAATCCTGGTCTCGAACCAAGCGCCTGGGGGCCGGCGCCTCGCTGCGCTTTCCGCGCTGATCGCCGCGGGCGATAAGTCGGTCCTCGAATCAGTCGCTGCGATTCTGAATGCGCGCGAGGCTGTCTCTGCTGAATTCCGCGGACAGATCATTACGGCGCTCAGCCGGCTCGACGACCCGCAAGTCGCCGAGGTCGTCGTCGCCGCGTATCCGAAACTCGAGCCCGACGTGCAACCCAAAGCGGTCGAGCTGCTCACGCAGCGGGCCGGGTGGGCAAGGGAGCTTTTGGCGGCGATCGGTTCCAAGAAGATTCCGCCCGAGGCGCTGGGCATCAACCAGGTGCGCAAGCTGCTCGCCAGCCGCGATGCCGAGCTGGTGAAGGCCGTCGAAACGAAGTGGGGCAAGCTCCGCGAAGAGCGCAATCCGCGCCGCGATGCCGTCATCGCCGAGATGCGGGCGCTGATCCGCAAAACCCCCGGCGACGCGCACCGCGGGCAGGAGGTCTACAAGAAAGTCTGCGGCCAGTGCCACAAGATTTACGGCGAAGGGCAGGAAGTCGGCCCCGATATCACTGTCAACGGGCGCAGCTCGTTCGATCAACTGCTGTCGAACGTGTTTGATCCGAGCCTGGTGATCGGCGCGTCGTATCAGGCACGGACAGTCGTGACGACTGGCGGGCGCGTGGTCTCGGGCCTGGTCGCCGAAGAGAGCGAACAGCGAGTCGTTCTCAAGGTACAGGGAGGCAAGCAGGAGATCATTCCGCGCGCTGAGATCGAAGAGATGAAAACGAGCGAGCTGTCGCTGATGCCCGAAGACGTCGAGAAGACGCTCAAGCCCCAGGAGATCGCCGACCTGTTCGCCTTTATCACGCTCGACAAACCGCCCGGCGACCCGACGGCCCGGCAGCTTCCCGGTGTGCGTGACATCGTAGCCCGTAATGCAACTGATCCGGCGCAGTTCGCCGCGCTCCTCTCGGAAGTCGCGCCCGGATTCACAACCACGGCCGTCGGCGAAGGGGGCGTGGGCCTGTTGAAAATTCATTTCGGCCGTGAAGGAGTGGTCCGTACACACCCGCTCAAGCCGGGGACACCGTGTGTTCTGACGCGCACTGTCGACCTGCCGGCCGGGAAGAAGTCGAAACTGCGCCTGTCAGTCGCGCACGACCCGCAGGGCGACTGGCAGCTCATTGTCAAAGCGAACGGCGAGAAACTCTACGACGGCGTGATCGGCCCCAAGTCGACCAAAAACGGCTGGCTCGATCTGGATCTCGATCTTTCCAAATTCGCCGGAAAAAAGGTTGCACTCGAATTGCACAACCATCCGAACGACTGGTCGTACGAGTTCGGGTATTGGGGGCGTGTCGAGGTCATTTCGGAATAGCACGACTCTCGGTCCCAGGCTCTGCCTGGGAACGAGTGGTATGCAGCGGCTCGCTGGGGCGAGGTTGCGATGAGCGCGAGACTCACCAGATCTTCAGCGACTCGCGGAACAGTATCGCCAGCTCGGATTCTCCCGCCGGGCGGGGCGAGAGTTTCGTCACGCGGTGCTGGGGCAGCGTCCCCTGCACGAGGGCGGGAATGTCGGCCTCGGTGTAGCCCACCGCTGCCAGGCCGTTAGGCATGTTCAACTTCTTCATGAAGGCGATCACTCGTTCAGCCAGAATCGTCCCGGCGTCGGCGTTTCGTGCGCCGGCAACGTCTGCCCCCATCGCCTGGGCCGCGCGCAGGTGCCGCTCCGGGCAGGCCTGCGCGGTGTATCGCACCACCGCGGGCGTATTCAGGATCACCGACATGCCGTGCGGAACCATGGGATGATCGACGCGATATCCCGCCGGCTGAAAACCGCGAACGAGCCCCGCCACCGGATACGACATGCCATGAGGCAGGTGCACGCCGGCATTCCCGAACCCGATCCCCGCCATCGCCGAAGCCAGCAGCATCTGACCGCGGGCTTCGTCATCGAACGTATCGGCCACGGCCCGTTCCAGAAACTCTGCGACGATCTCGAGCGCGCGGAGCGACCAGATGTCGCTGATCGGGTTCGAGCCCTGGTAGGCCGGGCGTTCGATCGGGCGCGCCGGCCGCGGCCGCTGGTTGAACGGGATCGCCGTGTACGATTCCAGTGCATGGCTCAGCACGTCGAGCCCGGCCGAAGCGGCGACCGCGCTCGGCTGCGTACGCGTGTTATCGGCGTCGACGAGCCCCAGCGTCGGCTTCAGATACCGGTGGGCGATGCCCGTTTTCATCTTCCGCTCGACCATGTCGAAGATCGCCACGCCGGTGGTCTCGCTCCCGGTGCCGGCCGTCGTGGGGATCGCCACCAGCGGCTTGAGCGGTCCGGGGACCGGTATGCCGCGACCGATCGGCGCGTTGACGTAGTCGAGGAAATCGGCCGGATACGTCGAATACAGGTTCGCCGCCTTGGCCGTGTCAATCGTACTGCCGCCCCCCACGGCGACCAGTCCATCGAACCGTCCTTCGACGGCAAACCGGGAGGCCGCCTGAAACCCGGCGTCGGTGGGCTCGACACGCACCTGGTCGTACAGCGCGTAATCGACCTGGTTCTCGCGCAGCGATTCGACGACGGCAGCGCCGGTGGGCAGGTCGACCAGCGCCGGGTCGATCACCAGCATCACCCGGCGCAGGCCCAGTTCCACCAGGTCCATCCCCACTTCGCGCGTAATCCCCGTGCCGAACCGGATGTTCGACACCGCCATCTGATACGCCGTGTCGGTTTGCATGCAGGTCATCGTAGCAGGTATTATGCGGGCTTTCCCGTCAAGAATTCGTTCCAAAAAGGACAGGATTGTACAGATGGCCGTCTTGCGCAGACTCACCTGGACGCTGGGAATTCTGGCTGCATCCATCGGAACGCTCGCCGAACAATCGCCAGGCGCCGAGAAAGACACGAAAGGACCGAAAGTGACGAATCAGGCCTTTGGAAAGCTCCCGGACGGAACCGAAACGAAACTGTTCAGCATCACCAACGCGCACGGCGTGACGATGAAAGTCACTGACTACGGCGCGACCCTTGTGGCCGTGGAAGCGCCCGACCGCAACGGCAAGACGGCCAATGTCACGCTGGGATTCGACTCGGCCGAGAAATACGCGGCACACACGTCATTCTTCGGCTGCACGACCGGCCGCTTTGCGAACCGCATTGCGAAAGGCCGGTTCACGCTCGACGGCAAGGAGTACAAGCTCGCGACCAACAACGGGGCGAATCATCTGCACGGGGGCAAGAAGGGCTTCAATCAGTACGTCTGGAAATCCGAGCGCGTCAGCGGGCCCTCGAACGCCGAAGGGGTCAAGTTCTCGTTCCAGTCTCCCGACGGCGACGAGGGCTACCCCGGTGCGCTCGACGTCACCGTGACATTTTTGCTCACCGACAAGAATGAAGTCCGCATCGAATACACGGCGACCAGCAGCAAACCCACGGTCCTCAACCTGACGAACCACGCCTACTGGAACCTCGCGGGGGCGGGAAGCGGCGACGTCCTCGATCAGAAGTTGATGATCGCCGCTGACAGCTATCTGGCCGTCGACGACGGTCTGATCCCCACCGGCAAGCTCACGCCGGTCAAGGGGACGCACATGGACTTTACAGAACCCCACACGATCGGCTCGCGGATCGCCGAAACGAAAAAGGGAACGCCGAATCCGAACGGCTACGATCACTGCTACGTGCTCCGCAGCCAGAAGGGCGAGCTCGCGCTGGCCGCCCGCGCCGAAGACCCCAAGAGCGGGCGCGTGATGGAAGTCTTCACCACCGAGCCGGCCGTACAGCTTTACGCCGCGAACCATCTCAACGGCGAAGCCAGCAACGGCGGCTCCAAACAGCACTGGGCATTCTGCCTCGAAACCCAGCACTATCCCGATTCGCCCAATCAACCGTCATTTCCCACGACCGTGCTCCGTCCTGGGCAGACGTACAAGTCAACGACCGTGTATCAGTTTTCAGCGAAGTAGCGTCAAGCTCAATGCGCCTGCTCCCTCTCCCTCTGGGAGAGGGCCGGGGTGAGGGCACCCCACCATTCGCTTTCCTGTCTAATCAGCTCCGCTGGTGACCGCACAATAACTGGTGCCCTCACCCTAACCCTCTCCCAGAGGGAGAGGGAACGCACATATTTTGATGTAAGCGTTTTTCAAAGGACGACCATCATGATTCGCCGTGCAACAACCAGTCTGGTCCTGCCGCTCCTGTGCCTCGCCATCGCTGCCGGCCCCGCCTCCGCCGAGCCGTGGAAGCCGAAGCAGGCGGCGCTGATGACGCGGTGGTCCAAAGACGTCGATCCGGCCAAGACGCTCCCCGAGTATCCGCGCCCCCAGATGACGCGCGACAAATGGCACAACCTGAACGGCCTGTGGGACTACGCCATTCGCCCAAAAGACGAGGCGCAGCCGGCGAAATTCGACGGCGAAATCCTCGTCCCCTTCCCCGTCGAGTCGGCCTTGTCGGGAGTGATGCAGAAAGTCGGCGCAGACAACCGGCTCTGGTATCGCCGGGCGTTTGAAATTCCCGCCAACTGGTCGGGCCAGCGAGTGCTGCTGCACTTCGGTGCCGTCGACTGGGAGACGACTGTGCTGGTGAACGGCACGCAGGTCGGAACGCATCGCGGCGGTTACGATCCGTTCACGTTCGACATCACCGACGCGCTGGCCAAATCTGGCAATCAGGAAATCGTGGTCAACGTCTGGGACCCCACGACCCGCGGTCAGCAACCGGTCGGCAAACAGCATGACCGCCCCGAAGGAATTTGGTACACGCCGACAACCGGTATCTGGCAGACTGTCTGGCTCGAGCCGGTGCCGCAGGCGTACATCAGCTCCCTCAAGATCGTCCCGCAGGTCGACAGCAATTCGGTATCGGTGGAAGTCAAAGTGGGCGGCAGCACAGCAGGCTACGGCGTTCAGGTTTCCGTCGGTATCCGTTCGGGAGCGGCGCAGCAGCCAATCCGCCAGGTCACGGGCAATGGTGAATTTGGCAAACCGATCGTCATTGCGCTTGGGAACAATCCCACAGCCGGGTTGTGGTCACCCGATTCGCCCCAATTGCACGACCTCAAGGTCACCCTGCACAACCTGCAGGGAACCGACAGGCAGCAGGCGGTTGACACCGTGGGAAGCTACTTCGGCCTCCGCAAATCATCAATCGGCAAAGACGACCAGGGCGTGACGCGGATCATGCTTAACAACAAGCCGCTTTTTCAATTCGGGCCGCTCGACCAGGGTTTCTGGCCCGACGGACTCTACACCGCCCCCACCGACGAGGCCCTGAAGTTCGACGTCGAGATCACCAAGAAATACGGCTTCAACATGGCCCGCAAGCATGTGAAGGTCGAGCCGGCCCGCTGGTATTACTGGTGCGACAAGCTCGGCCTGCTCGTCTGGCAAGACATGCCCAGCAGCGCCGACGGCCACATCCCTCCCGGCCGGGGCGAAGGCACGCGTCCGCCGCAGACCGTCGAAAACTTTGAGCGCGAGCTTAAGGCGCTGATCGACACGCACCACAACTCCCCCTGCATCGTCATGTGGGTCCCCTTTAATGAAGGCTGGGGACAGTTCGACACCGTGCGGATCGCAAAACTTGTCAAAGACCACGACCCCACGCGGCTCGTCAACTGCGCCAGCGGCTGGAATGATTTCCCCGCCGGCGACGTGCACGATATTCACGTTTATCCTGGTCCGGCGTCGCCGAATCCCGAAGACCAGCGTGCGGCGGTCCTGGGCGAATACGGCGGACTTGGTCTTCCGCTCAAGGGACACACCTGGCAGAGCGAAAAGAACTGGGGCTATCGCAGCTTTACGACGATCGAAGACCTGACCGACGCCTATCTGCAACTGACGACTCGCTTGCGACCGCTCGTCGGCTCGCCGGGCCTCTCGGCCGCCGTCTACACACAGACGACCGATGTCGAAATCGAAGTCAACGGCCTACTGACGTACGACCGCGAGGTGGCCAAGCTCAAGCCCGAAGTGATCGCCCCCGCGCATCGCCGCGTGTTCGGTCCGCCGCCGCGCGTCGAGGTGGTTGTCGCGACGTCGCAGAAAGAGGCGCAGGAATGGCGGTACACGACGTCGAAGCCTTCCGACGAATGGTTCCGCGCCGACGCCGAAGTTTCGAATTGGCAAACCGGCCCCGGCGGCTTCGGCACGCGCGACACGCCGGGGACCGTCGTGCGGACTGAATGGCGAACCCCCGACATCTGGATCCGTCGCACCTTCAACCTGCCGGAGAAGCAGTCGCTCGACAACCTGTACCTGGTCATGCACCACGACGAAGACGCCGAGGTGTACCTGAACGGCGTGCTGGCGACGAAGACCGCCGGCTACACGACCGACTATCAGTGGTTCGGCATCCGCCCCGAAGCCCGCAAGGCCCTGAAGTCCGGCAAGAACGTGATCGCCATCCACTGCAAACAAACCGGCGGCGGCCAGTACATCGACGCAGGGTTGATTGAGTTGAAGGAGTAACTACTTCGCCGCTTTCAAAAACGCGATCAGGTCGGCGAGGTCCTGGGTGGAGAGTTGCTGATCGAGGCCGGAGGGCATGACCGAGATGGTGCTGGGGCGGACTTCTTCGATGTCGTCGCGGGCGATGCGGGCCTCTTCCTTGGGGCCGGTCGCCAGGAGGATTTCGCCGGCGAATTCGTTCTTGACCAGGCCGTTGTAGGTCTTGCCGTTTTTCGTGACGACGGCCACCGATTCGAAGCTGCGCACGAAGCTGGCGCTGGGGAACACGATCGATTCGAGCAAGTCGCGCTCGTTACGGATGCCGCCGATCCGCGTGAGGTCAGGCCCGGTGTTGCCGCCCAGATAGCCGAACGGATGGCACACGGCGCACGCCGCTTTGCTGCTGTTAAATACCGCCTGCCCGCGGCGGACGTCGCCATCTTTGAGCGAGGCCAGCAGCGTTTCGAGTTTCTCCTTTTGCTTGCCGATGTCGACATTGAGCAACTGATACAGCTCGTCGGCCCGCGCCTGGACCGTCGACGGGAATTTCGCCAGCCCGGCCCGGATCGCGTCGATCCGCAGCCCCGACAGGGCCGGCGAATCCTTAAGCGCGGCGATCAGCTTCAGCCCCACCCCCTCGTCGGAAGACTCCTTAAACGCCGGCAGCAGCCGATCGGCCTCCAGCGGACCTGCCGCCTGAAACACCTCTGTGAGCGAAGCCAGTTGTGCCGGCGTGAGCTTCGACCGCGCCAGCACGTCGGCCGCCGCCGAGCGCTGCAACACGTCGAGCTCGGGGCGCAGATTGTCGCGCAAGAAGTTGAATGTCGCGGGCGAAACTTCTGTGAGCCCGACGGGAACCGCCGCAAGCGCACTCAGTCGGACGGATTCAGAAACATCTTTCCGGGCCGCGACGACCAGCAGCGCCTGAACGAGTGCCGGATCGGGCGTCTTCGGCGCCGGCAGCGCGCGGGCTGCGTTCACCGCGGGTTCCAGCAGTTTGGGATCGCCTGAACCAAGAACTTTCGTGAGCGCCGAAATCCACGTCGTCGGCGTTTCTTTGAGTGCCGAGCGGGCGATCGCCCCCAGGACGGCAAGCCGCGCCGCAGACGAAAACTGTGCATCACCCAGTCCCTGCGCCAGCAGTTCCTGCACCGACGCAGATTTCGCGAACCGTGCCAGTAAGCCTTCCAATTCGGCGGCATCGGCTTCGCCCATTTCCTCGTTTGACAGCCGTGTCCGCAAATACCCGGCCAGCGCGTCCCCCCATTCCGGATGCCGACCCACAATCCACGCAGCCGTCTCTTTGATCGTCGGTTCTTCAGACCCGAGCAATTCAGCGACCTGCTGCGGTTTCAGGCCGCCGTCCCGCATCTGATCGCGCGCGATCAGGCTTACGCGCCGAAGTGTCGCCGGAGGAGTCTTACCGCGTTCCGCGAATGCGACATTCTCAATAGCCGTCATTTCATCAGGAGCCGCGATTTCGATCATTGCAAATGTCAGCGCATGCTCAAGAAATCGATCTGGCGGGGACGCGAGCCCCCCCGCCTCGGCGAGCAGCGCCTGGATTGCCAATGGCCCCCCAATCCTGCCGAGAGCTTCAGCCGCGACACGCTTGATGTGCGCTGAAGGCGTATGAAGGAGCATGCCCGGCAGCATGTCAACCATGCCCTTGTCTCGCCACAAGCTCAGGGAATGAATCAACGCTACGCAGACCGTGACATCGGGATCCCATTGCTCGAACTGACGGAGTGCCCTGCGCGCTTCTGGCGCGTCGATTTGTGTGAGCGCCCAGATTGCATTTCTTCGCATTCTCGCCGAGAGGACTGCCCGCTTCTGCAGAGCACCTGCAGGTTTGCCAGCAGCAACGAGGAAAACCCCAGCAATTTGACTAAGGACCGGCACAGAAGCCGCACCACGCCCAGAGAATTCCCGAATCGCACGACGCTGGACGACGGGGCGGGAGTCTGCGAGCAGCAGTGCGAGCTGTTCGGGGGTCATCTTCGCCCAGTCGTATTTTGAACCTCTCGGATCATCGATCGGAGCTCGCCCCGTTCGCCGCACGCGATAGATCGCCCCCAGGATATCCGGCTTCTGAAGCTGCGACGTGGGGCAGCAGAGTTTGTACCAGCCGCCGGTGTTCACGATCAGCAGGCTTCCGTCGGCGTCTTCCAGGACGTCGGTTGGATGGAAATCGAGATTGTCGGAGACGACGAAATCCGATGTTTCGGCTTTGAATGTCGCCCCATCCGGCTCCAGGATGTGCCGCGTCACCTTGTGCATGTTAAACAGGCACGCGAACAGGTTGTCCTGGTAGTCTTTGCCGAAGACGTCCGATTCATAACGTGCCAGTCCGCACGGCGCGGCGGCCCCCAGGTGGACCAGCGGCGGCAGCACGTCTCCCGTGCGCGGATGATCGTCGATGACGTCCCACACCTTGCCGTACACGCCGCCGTAGACGGCGTGGATCAGGCCGTCCCGCTTGCCGCCGCCAGGGTGCTGCAGGAACGTGGTCGTGAAGATCCGCTCGCCGCCGGGGGTGAACACGACGTCGACGGGATTGTCCATCCCGCCCGTCATCACGGCTTCGATTCCGGTGCCGTCGGGCCGAGCGCG
>JACQFH010000067.1 GCA_016200145.1 Planctomycetia bacterium
CCCTGGTCGCGATCGTCGAGTACGGGACGATTATAGCAGCCGGGCGCGCCATTCCCCCCCCTTAGCAAGGGGGGGCAGGGGGGGGCGGGGAAAGTGCGGAATTCGGAATTCGGAGTTCGGCATACCAAAGCGCCAGCGAGGGAGTGCGTCGTCAAAGAGGCGAAGAGCGAGGAGAGAAGTGCGAAGAGCGATTTCGGATCTGTGTCGCGGAACTCAAGCGCCCGACGCAAGAGTCGTATGCGGTAATGCCGCACGTACGGATCTGTGCGGGGGGCCGCGCCGAAAGCGCGGTCCCTGCCGCGACCGGTATCCCGATGCGCGCACTGGTTTTCGCCGCGCCCCGTGACACGATCAGAATGTCACGAATAACGATAAATACATATTGACAAACGATAATCCCCAAGTTAGGCTGAGAGTATGGCAAACCTGAAACCGCCACTGATGAAGCGGAGTTCAACGGCGTTTCTGCAGATCGTCATTGTGCTCATCGGCATTGGCGCTCTTGCTCTCCTGCTTTGGGAACCTCACGTCGAGGGCAGAAACGCGCACGCCACGGTCTTTGAGATCTATTTCAAAGATCCCTTTCTGGCGTATGCGTATCTCGCGTCCATTCCGTTTTTCGTGGCGCTCTATCAAGGATTCAAGGTGTTGGGATACGCCGGACAGAATCAGGTATTCTCGCAGGCAGCCGTGAATGCTCTGCGAACTGCAAAATTTTGTGCGATCGCCCTGATCGGTTTTGTCGCGGTAGGAGAAATCTTCATCATGATGGGCGACAGCGATGACCGGGCGGGTGGGGTTTTCATCGGCGTCCTCATCACCTTCGGCTCGATCGTCATTGCCACCGCGGCGGCGACGTTTGAACGGATTTTGCAGAATGCCGTGGATCTGAAATCCGAGAACGACTTAACGGTGTAAGAGCCTCGAACAGAACCTGATGTCACGGGGCCAACAGGTTCTTGTCAACGCTCTCACCAGACCCACATGGCAATCATCATTAACATCGACGTCATGCTGGCCAGGCGGAAGATGAGCGTCACCGAACTCGCCGAGAAAGTCGGCATTACGATGGCCAATATTTCCGTATTGAAAAACGGAAAAGCAAAAGCGATCCGATTCTCAACATTGGAGGCGGTCTGCAAAGCTCTAGAGTGCCAGCCCGGTGATGTTTTAGAATTTAAAGAGTAAGGATAGCTCGAACGATCATCTCGTTCTACGTGCCCCCTCGCATGAAATCGGATTTGACCAGCTCCAGCGGCGCCCGAATGATTCTCGTGGCGCCTGGTTCGTTCATCATGGGCAGCCCGCCGGATGAAGTGGGTCACGAGGTTTGGGAACGAGAGCGCGAGGTCACGCTGCCCTATGAGTTTTATCTCGGCGCGACGCTCGTGACACAAATCCAGTACGAACAGGTCTTAGGCGAAACGGCGACGGAGCGGGCGTTCGCGGCCCACCCCAGAATAGCCGACGACGCGCCCGCTGACTCGGTGGGGTGGCAACGGGCCACCGACTACTGCGCCAGGCTTACCCAAATCGATCGTGAGGCCGGCATTCTGAGGGCGGATTGGGAGTATCGGTTGCCGACCGAAACGGAATGGGAATACGCGTGCCGGGCGGGGACTTCCGGCGCCACGTACGGCCCGCTCGATTCCATTGCCTGGCATTTCGGAAACTCGGATCAGAGACCGCATCCGGTCGGCGAGAAAGCTCCCAATCCGTGGGGGTTCCATGACATGCTGGGCAACCTCTGGGAATTGTGCCGGGACTGGTTTTCGGTGAAACGCCAACTCCGAGCGGGCCGCGGCGGCAGTTACTTCAACACCAAAAAGAGCTGTCGCGCCGCCGCCCGCTCCTTCTACGCGTGGGGCGGCCGCTACAGCGGCTTTCGCCTGGCCGCCGCTCCAGTCGGACCGTACGACTTGTGTCCGCCGATCGAACAGTACCCGGTCCCGCCCGCAAAACCTTCGCTGTGGGACGCGTTGGACTCCAGGGATTACGCTCTGGCGGAGCAGATCCTGGTCGACGATCCCGACGAACTTATAGGAGTCGATTGGGTTCCACCCTCTTTGCACGGGTGCATCTACGAAGACAAGCCCGAGATGTTTGAATGGTTCCTGGACCACGGCGCAAATATCGAACTGCGCGAACAGGACTACGGTTCACCGCCGCTGACCAGCGCGATCATCCACCGCCACGAGAGGATCATCCGGATTCTGGTCGAACGAGGCGCTGATACAACACGCGCCATGGAAATTGCGCAGCGCGGATTGGCCGGCGACTTCGAAGATGACCCCAGCCTTGATCGCGAAGGATATCGAGCGATCATCGAGTTGCTTCGAGAGCTTGGCGTTAAATAGCATTCGATTGCACGACGCACAATTCCGCGAGCGGCCATAATTTACGGCTCGCGTGACGATCGGTGGCCCAGTTGCACCGTCCCTGAAATCCGCACTGGGCCGCCGTTGCCCGCACGCCCGCGCGGCGGAGCGAGTCGAGCGCATGACTGCCCGCGAACCTGATGCGCCACGCCCTTAGCAGGGCGTGCCACACACTGGCAGGCGGGACGCCTGCACCACAAACAGAGACACTACCAGGCGTCGATGAAGGTTGCACGGGGCATCGGCGACGGGGATAATTGCCGCGCGACACGCGTTTACGCCGCGAGTGCCGTCTGGGACGTGCGTTTGCGGCGTTTTGCATTGAATCTCCCGCACAAGGACAGCACCGGGCATGTCTCGATTTTTTCTGGCGATTCAGGTCTGGTGGCGGACGTTGGTCGATGCCGAGTTCGGCCGACAGGTCGCCGAGCTGCTGGCGGGGCCCCCCCCCGCGCCGGCACTTCCCCCGGCTTCTGCGGCTGTTCCGGCGAAGTTCGATCAATCGTCGCAGAAACAGCCGGAGGCGCCGCAGCGGCCGCAGCGAAGTGCAGCGCTGACGTTGCTCGCCACGCTCCAGCGCGAGGCGAGGCTGGTTGATTTTTTGATGGAGTCGATCGGTGAATACTCCGACGCCCAGATCGGCGCGGCGGTGCGTGACATTCATCGCGATTCGGCCGGAGTCCTGGAGCGCCTGTTCAAAATCCGGCCGATCGACACGCACGAGGAAGGCGCCGAGATCCAGGCGCCGGCGGAGGCCGACCGCTATCGACTGATCGGCACCGTCCGCGGAGCGCCGCCGCATCGAGGCCGGCTCGTCCATCATGGCTGGGAGGCGGCGAAATGCGATCTTCCCGATTGGTCGGGAAATTCCGTCGCGGCCCAGGTGATCGCGCCTGTCGAAGTGGAGCTGCTGGCGTAGAATGCAGTTGCCCCCTCACCCCCGGCCCCTCTCCCGCGGGGGGAGAGGGGAGAAGGGTGCCGAAGGATAATAATGAGCGCGAAGTACGTCATCGGCATCGATTTGGGGACCACGAACAGTGCGCTGGCCTACGCCGCGCTCGATGCTGACAAACAAGACGTGCAGGTGCTTCCGATTCCTCAGCTCGTGGCTGCGGGAACCGTCGAAGCGCGCACGCTGCTTCCCTCGTTCCTGTACCTCGCCCAGGAACATGAGGTGAAGGCGCGGTCGTTCGATCTGCTGAAAGCCAGGGGGCGCGACTTCGTCGCCGGCGAGCTGGCGCGGCGCCAGGCTGCCGAGATGCCCGATCGAACGGTCGGCGCGGCGAAGTCGTGGCTCGGTCACAGCAAGGTCGATCGGCACGAACCAATTCTTCCCTGGAACGCGCCGGCCGAGGTTCCCAAAATCTCACCGGTGACCGCCTCGCAGCGCTATCTCGAGCATCTGGCCGCCGCCTGGCACGCAGCCGTTCCTGACGCGCCGATTGACGAGCAGCACGTTGTGCTGACGGTTCCCGCGTCGTTTGACGCAAGTGCCCGCGAGCTGACGCGCGAAGCGGCGCTGGCGGCGGGGTTGCCGCAGTCGCTGGTCCTGCTCGAAGAACCGCAGGCGGCGCTGTACGCCTGGCTCGCCGACGAGGGCAATCGCTGGCGCAAGCAGCTCAAAGTCGGCGACACGCTGCTGGTCTGCGACATCGGCGGAGGAACGACTGATCTCACGTTGATCGGCGTGGCGGAAGATGCGGGCGAGCTCGTGCTCCGGCGCATTGCCGTCGGGAACCACCTGCTGATCGGCGGCGACAACATGGATCTGGCCCTCGCGTATCGCGTCGCGGAACTGTTTGCCGAGAAAGGAACGAAGCTCGATCCGTGGCAGTCGATTTCGCTGTGGCACTCGTGCCGCACCGCCAAAGAAACTTTGCTCGCGGCCGATGCTCCGAAAAAGCATTCGATCGCCGTGCTGGGCCGCGGCAGCAAGCTGATCGGCAAAACGGTGTCGGTGGAAATCGATCGCGACCTCGTCACCGACCTGCTTGTCGACGGGTTCTTCCCGAAGTGCGACGTCACCGACCGCCCGGTTCGCCGGCGGACCTCAGGTTTTCAGGAAATTGGCCTGCCGTTTGAATCCGACACGGCGATCACGCGGCACATCGCCGAGTTTCTGGCGCAACATGGCGATCCGAAAACCGGGCCGATTCAACCGACGCTTATGTTGTTCAACGGCGGCGTGTTCAAAGCCGACAGTCTGCGCATCCGGCTCGTCGAGACACTGGCAGGCTGGTCGAAAAAATCGCCCCCCCGGCCGCTCGCAGGGACGACGGACCTCGAGCATGCCGTCGCGCGCGGCGCTGCGGCCTACGGCTGGTCGAAAGAGCGTGGCGGCGTGCGCATTCGCGGCGGAACCGCCCGGTCGTATTACGTGGGGATCGAAACGTCGGGTCTGGCCATTCCCGGCGCGCCGCGGCCGCTGCGGGCGCTGTGCGTGGTCCCGATCGGCATGGAAGAAGGGACGGCCATTGATGTGCCGTCGCAGGAGATCGGCTTAGTCGTCGGTGAACCGGCGCACTTCCGCTTCTTCTCCTCTTCGGTGCGGAAGCAGGACAAGCCGGGAAACCTGCTGTCGTCGTGGAGCGAGGGGGACGTCGCGGAAACCGATTCGCTGGAGGCCACGCTGCCCCAGGAGGAATCGCTCCCCGACTCGTATGTGCCGGTGCACTTTCAGTCGAAGCTGACGGAGCTGGGAGTGTTCGAGCTGTGGTGCGTGGGACCCCAGAAGAAGCAGCGCTGGAAGCTGGAGTTCAGCGTAAGGGAGGATGCGGACGCTGCGCGAGAGAGTTGATCGGAGAAAGAGTCTAGCTGACAAATCTTCTTCACCTGCCGGACGAGCCGGCAGGGGTCGGCGGCGAACCGTCCTTTACGTCAACAAAAACCGGATCTTCGATCTGCACCTTGGCATTGCCGTCTTCATCATCTCAGAGCGATGCCGCGCCTGAGCGCGCTCCCAGCCGGTTTGTCGTCGGCATCGACCTGGGGACGACGAACTGCGCGGTCGGGTATGTCGACACGCACGAGACCGCGTGGAAAGTCCGCACATTTCGTGTGCCGCAACTCGTCGCCGCCGGTCAGGTCGAAGCGCGCGACACGCTGCCGTCGTTTCATTATCAGCCCGCGGCGGGGGAATTCTCGGCGGAAAGCGTGCGTCTTCCCTGGCAAGGCGGCGTTGAAAAAGGGGACAGTCCCTCTCGCGAGAGTCGGATTGCAACGGAGACATCACTCGTTGGAAAGGGACAGTCCCCTTTTTCAACGTGCCCGATCGTGGGGAGTTTCGCGCGCGACCACGGGGTCTTGTCGCAAGGCCGGCTCATCGAATCGGCCAAGTCGTGGCTTTGTCATGCGGGCGTCGACCGCACGGCCGAACTGCTCCCGTGGCATGGGCTGCCCGAGGTCGAAAAGATCTCACCGGTGGAAGCCAGCTCGCGCTATCTGAAGCACATCCACGACGCGTGGAACCACCAGTTCCCGGAATCGCCGCTGGCCGGGCAGGACGTGATCGTCACGCTCCCGGCGTCGTTCGACGAAGTGGCCCGCGAATTGACGGTGAAGGCCGCGGCACTCGCCGGCTTGCCGCGCATCGTCCTGATCGAAGAGCCCCAGGCGGCGTTCTACGCGTGGATCAATCGGCATCGCGACAATTGGGAACGGCTGGTGAGGCCCGGACAGAAAATCCTCGTTTGCGACATCGGCGGGGGGACCTCCGACTTCACGCTCATCCGCGTGCGGGCCCACGCTGACGGCAAAGTGCAGTTTCATCGGGTGGCTGTCGGCGAGCACCTGATTCTCGGCGGCGACAATCTCGACCTGGCCCTGGCGCACGCCCTCGAAACGAAGCTCGTCGGCGAGCGCATACTCGAGCCGCGACAGTGGGGCGTGCTCGTCCGCATCTGCCGGCAAGTTAAAGAAGCGCTGCTCGGCGAAAAGCCGCCGGAAAAACTCACGGTCCATCTGCCGGGCAGCGGCTCGCGGTTGATCGGCGGCGGAATGCAGGTCGAGGTCACGCGAGCGGAAGTGGAGTCGTTGCTCGTGCAGGGCTTTCTTCCGGCGGCAAATCTCGACGATCGGCCGAACCGCCATCGCTCCGGTTTTCAGGAGTTTGGCCTCCCCTACGCCGCGGACCCCGCGATCACACGCTATCTCGCCGATTTTCTCTCGACGCACCGGCACGTCGGCGAAGAAGGGCAGGTCGTGGCGAAAGGGTGGCACGCCCAGAGCAAAGCGATGGGCGTGGAGGCCGAGGACCACGCCCTTACCGCGGGTCAGAGCGTGCCACACGGGCACGATCCTGCGCGGCCCGACATCATCCTCTTCAACGGTGGTTTCTTCGCGTCGCCCGTACTTCGTGAGCGACTTCTCGAAGTCCTGAAAAGCTGGTTCCCGTCGAAATCAAAGAAGGCGTGGTCGCCGATCGTCCTCGACCACGACCGGCTCGATCTGGCCGTTGCGCACGGAGCGGCATATTATGGCATGGTCCGCCGGGGCGCCGGCGTGAAGATTGCCGCCGGGCTGGCCCGCACGTATTACATCGGCGTGGAAGGGGATGAACCGCAAGCCGTCTGCCTGATCGCGGCCGGAACTGAACCGGGCCAGCACGTCGATCTCGAGCAACCGACATTTGAGCTGCTGGTCTCGCAACCGGTGGAGTTTCCTCTGTCGGTGTCGAGTACGCGGCTCAACGATCTGCCCGGCACGATCGTCCCGTTC
>JACQFH010000702.1 GCA_016200145.1 Planctomycetia bacterium
CCCCGAGAACGTCCGCCACGACGCAATGCGCGACCAGCCCGACCAGGAACCGCTGGCGGCGACCGCGGAAACCGGCCGCAAGTTGATCGAAGCCATCGTCGTCGAAGTGATGAAGTACGTACAGGGCATGATCGACGGAAAGAATGTCGCGCCCGTCCCCGAGTTTCATCCCTGAGCGAGGTGGCACGGAAACGTGACGAGGCGGCGCAACGCAATTACCAGGATGCTCGGCACAGCATGTCAGACGACCTCATTTCATCGGTTTACTTTTACACCTACAGCACGATCGCCCAGACGCTGGCGGGGGCGTTCGGCTTTCTGGTCGCTGTCGTGCTGTATCTGATCCAAGGGATCAACGCCCGCATCGGCGACTGCGCGGCGACCCTGGCGGCGAACAGTCCTGCCGATCGCAACGAGCTCAGGCGGCTGCTCTCAGGTGCGCGGTGGGACGAAATGATTCGCCTGCATGCCGAGGCGGGGCAGGTTAATCCCGCCATTTCGGAGGAATCCAACCGCTTCACCGACCAGCAGTATCACGACATGCGCCGCGAAGTTCTGCGGCAGGGCAACATCCGCCGCGAGCTGAGCCGGTCGATGTTTCTGACCGGCACCGTGATCCTGGTGTCGATCGTTTCGATGCCGCTTACGGCGTTCTTTTTCCACCCGCGCGATCCGTTCGCCGTTTCCCTGCTGACGTGCACGATTCTGGCCGCCATGTTCTGCATCCGCGGATACCTGCGGCTGATGTTCAACGTCTTTCCGTCCTGAGCGGCACATTTCCCTTGTGGACGATCAGCCCGATTGAAGTCGCCAGGTAGGGACCAAGCCGCACGTTCAGGTGACCGGCGGGTACGGCCTCAGCCCGTGCGGCACCCTCCTCGAGCCTGTCGGCATCGAAAGTCAAATCGAATGGCTCAACGTGGTGCCCGGCTGCAATCAGGCGGCGCGCGAGTTGTTCAACGTCGCGGCGCCGGTAAATGACTGTCTCACCCACAGCGATCGTGCGACTGTTCGAGGACAGGTTGAATTCTGTCGTGTGCACGGCAACGCCGCCGGCCTTAAGGCAATTCATCTGCCGGAACACGAACTCCTGCCCCCGTTCAATCGACCCACAATGCTCGAACGAGCACGACGACCATGTGAAGTCGAACCCGTCCAGGTCGTCGGGGATGCGGTTCATGTCGACTCGCCGGAAGGCGACGCGCCGGCGAAATGTCTCGGCGTCGCACAAACCACGCAGGTTCAGTTCGGAATCCGCGGCGGCAAGCTGGTTCGTGGCCGACCAATTCGCGCCGCGCGGATCTGCGGCGTCGAGGTCCGTCGCCACGATTTCACAGCCCAGCGACGCAAACAGCGAGGGCAGCGGTTCTTTGCCCACGGCAAATCCCAATCCGCGCTTCCCTGACGATAGCATTCCGCGTTCCGACAGCGCCTGACAGATATATCCCCACTCCCACAGCTTGCGATGCAGACTGAATCGATCGCCCAGCCGGCGACACCAGTCACGAAAGGCGTCGGATTCAAGTTGTTCGGCCGAACACAAAGACGAAACAAGTCGCGCATCGACATTCGCGCCGTGCCGGATCCTGACCGATGCAGGCCAGGCGTTGTCAGCGGCGCTGCGGCGGACGTAGAGCTCCGGATCGTCCATCGCGACGGCCCGCGGGTGAACGCAGGGAGCGGAAAAGAGTCGCTGGAGCAGGTTCGAGATCCGCTGACGGCTCACGGGCAGGAATCCGGGACACGCGATCGTGGCCATCTGAATCTTCCCCCGGGAGAACCTTCGATGAAAAAGCGAGGTTTCACGTCCGACAACCACAACGTCATGCGACGAATCTGGTCGTATTGGTGCGGCACCATGCCGAAATTGTTGGCGACGAAAGTTCCAATACGTGGTGCAGCAGGTCGCGGCAACTTTCACTCCAGTTTGGCCAGCGAAACTGATCGGCAGGCCGCACTCCGTCCACCGCGCCCGACCTTTGCTGCCGGGCGACCAGGCCCGCCAGCGCCACCGCATTACCCAGCGGGAAATAAGCGGCGAAATCGCCCCCGACTTCACGATGCACCGGCAGGTCGCTGGCGAGCACGGGGCAGCCCCGGTACAGCGCTTCGACGATCGGCAGGTTGAATCCTTCCGCATAGGACGGGGTCATCAGGGCCGCGGCTTGGCGATAACAATAATCGAGCTCGCTGTCGTGAACGTCCTCGAACCAGAACAGCTTGCGCCCATATTCCGGGTGCCGGCGGATGCGGTCGATGAGCGTGCGGCAATCCCATCCGTACTTTCCGGCAATGGCCAGCCTGACCGGCGATCCCGCGCTCCACAGGCGGTCGAACGCATCGAGCGCCAGCACATGATTCTTCCGCGGCGAGATCATTCCGACCATGAGGTAGGTCAGGGAGGGCGGGTTCCGTTTCAGGATTCTGTATTCTGAGTACTGAGTACTCAGTACTGAGGTCTCAGTACTCAGTTTCAAATTGTCGAATGCGGCCACGAACTCTTCCCGCACCGGCCCGCGCGTCGCGGCTGCATCAAGTTCTGCGCCCAGCCGGAACGAGGCGGCGCGTGTCGCTTTGTGCGGAACGCCGGCCTTCCGGCTGGCGCGGTCGACGGCCGTGATGTCATCCAGCACACTGTTGGAGATGCCGATCACGAAATCCGAGACCGTGCGGGCCTTATTCCACCAGCGGCCGTACAGTTCCTTGGTCCCCTCGCCCACAACGTTCGGGAACTGCAACGGGATCAGGTCGTAGAGCACGGTGCCGACCAATGCGCCGCGCGCCTGGGCTTCGCACACATCGGTCCAGGGAAAACCCGGCACCCACGACGTGTCGATCAGCAGCAGCACGTCGCCTGGCCTCCATCGCACCGACCGTTGAGACCTGCGCCGCGCGGGAAACAGCGACTGGTAGCGGGCCGTCTGCCAGCCGCGACGGGTCGCGCGGGCCGCGTCCATCAGGCCGATGCTGGTCAGCCATTCCTTCAGGCAAATCCGAACTTTCCGTCCCAGACTTTCGCCGGCACGCATTAACCCCGATGCGGCGGGATTCGGAGTCTCCAGCCGTTCGACCGGTACGAAGCCGTGCCGCAAGTCGAATGCGACTCCCTGGCACTCCAGGCCCAGCACAGGCCCGATCTGCCGGGCCGCGTTCACGATATTGCGCACGACCCGCTGAATCCCGGTGTTGGCGTCATTCTCGACCGTCGCAGTGCAGTCGAAAAAAACTCGGCTGACAGCCGGCGGCGCGGCGGCGCGGCACGAACCGTCATCGAATTTCAGCGGAGGGGCCCGCTGCAACATCTCTGACACCGGCATAAGGATCCCTCTTAGCGGGCGACTGTTTGAGAAGAAATCCGCTGCCGCCAGCGCATGAGCAGGTCCGAAACGCGCGGGAGGCTGGCTTCGACCCGACTCAGCCGCCGCGCCAGCGCCGCCGAGATCGGCCGCAGAGTGGCCAGCGTCTCGAGTTGCAGTTTCATCGACTGCGCCTCGACCTGCGTGGCGTGAAGCTCGTGGCTGACGAAATTGTCAAATACGTTAGCGGGGACCGCCAGCCGGGCGATCCATTCGCGATCTTCATTCCGCACATAGAACCGGTTCAGGCCGTCGAAGAAGGCGAATAGATAGCCGGCCGAGAGCACCAGCGGTTCCCAGCCGTCGTACGCCGCGTCGCCCGTGTGCGGCTTTGTGGCTTCGATGACGATGACGCGGGGACGGAACTGCGTGAAGTCGGCCCCGGCCAGAACCTCCCGCTCGTGCCCCTCTACGTCGATCGACAAAAAATCGATCGGCCGATCGGCGTGTGTCCGGCAGATCTCTGCCAGCGTCGCCACCGGGACCTTCCGCGGATGGCAATGATGACCAAGTTTGTGAATCGCGAATTCCGCCAGGTCGCGGCCGAACGTCGACAGCCCCGGCGCCCCAGGGAATTCGTAAAAATCAGCCGATCCGGTGTCGTCCGAGACGGCCACCTGCAGGTTGATGTCGCGCGGCCGCTCGCGCGACAGCAGATCGAAATTGCACGACGGTTCGACGTTAATCCCGCTCCAGCCGCACGAATAGAAGTGCGCCGTCACCGATCCCACGGTGGGATGGCAGGCCCCCACGTCGACATAGAAGCCGCGGTAGTTCTCCGGAAACAGCCGGTTGAGCAGCACGTCTTCACAGTTCTGGGAGTACGAAATCATCGCCTGTGCCTTGTCGCTGGGTCGCGAATTACGAACATTGATTCACGCCGCCTTGCGCACGCGCGCCGGCAGCCATGATTTCCAAACGTCGGTGCGTTCGATCCACCGCACTGTATCGCGGATGCCGTCGGAAAGAGCGATGCGCGGCCGGAACCCAAGCCGCACGCGTGCCTTGTCGATCGACATCATCCGCCGCGTGACGCCGCATGGCTTTTCGGGATCGAAAACGACCGTCATCGCGGGATCGACGGCCTCGGCGATGATCTCGGACAGCACCTTCATGCTCGTCTCTTCGCCCGAGGCGAGATTGAACGTCTCGCCGTGAAACGGCGTTTCGGAAAGAACGGCCTGGGCGATCGTCTCGGCTGCGTCGTCGACGTGCAAAAAGTCGCGCGTGGCGGAACCATCGCCCCAGACTTCGAAATATCCCGTCCCCTGCCTGGAGTTGACGACCGCCTTGCGCACCAGCGACGCGACAACGTGCGATCGCGCCGGCTCGAAATTATCGCGGGGCCCGTACAAATTAGCCGGAATGAACGTGGCCACGTCCTTCCCGCACGGAAGCAGCAGGTGATTTGCCAGGTGCGAAACCGACGCCTTGGCCAGTCCGTACGGCCCCGTGTCGCCGACCGGCAGACCGTCGAAGATCGCGCCTTCCTGAAGGGGCAGCGGCGACTCGGCTGGATAGCTGCACGGCGTGCCAATCAGAACCAGCCGGCGTACGTCGCCGCTCCGGCAGGCTTCGATGACGTTGAACCCCAGCGTCAGGTTCTCGTAGTAGGCTGACGTCTTGTTGCTCTTCAGGAACCCGACACCGCCCACCGTGGCCGCCAGGTGGATCACGAGGTCGGCATCGGCGACGAGCCGGCGGGCCGTTGCCAGGTCCTTGAGGTCGCCATCGCTTCGACCCAGCGCGACCGGAGAAGCGCCCAGATATTCGAGCGATTCGACGACGGCCCGTCCCAGAAATCCCGTTCCTCCCGTGACGATGGTTTTCATCTCCCGCGCTCCGTTTCGTAGATCTGCCGGTACATCGCGGCGATTTTTTCCATGCTGTATCTGCGGACCGCGTTGCGGATATGCATTTTGAAGACTGCCTCGGGATCTTGACATTGCCCGTGCAGCTTCTGGATTTCAGCGGCGAATTGCTGCGGGTCGTCGACGTGCCCGGTGACCGTCGTCGCCCATGTCTCGGCATCGTCGCGATACTCGCAGAGGCTGACCGCGGCCGACGTGATAATCGGCTTTTCGAAGCACAGAATGTCCGCCAGTGAGGCCGAGGCGGACTGCCCGACTTCGCGGTACGGCATCAGGAACACGTCGGCCTGATCGAGGACTGAAAGATACTCATTCCGATCGGCGATGAACCCCGTGATCGTCACGCGATCGGTCAATCCCGTCAGGTGAACGTGGCGAATGAGCTCGCGCCAATACTCACGCGACGAGCGAAAATGCGGTTGGGGCCCACCGGCGATCACCAGCCGGTAATTCTCTGGCAGGCAGCGGAGCGCTGCGAGCGCCAGCCGGTGCTGTTTGAACTCCATCACGAACCCGGTCATCATCAGCCACACGTCGTCGACCCGCTTTTCGAGGCGGCAAACCGGCGCAACCGGCCGGGCGGCAATCGGGATCGGCACGACGCGAATTTTCCCCTGCACCCGCGGAAAGCAGTCGGCAAGCAAGTCGGCGCTTGTTTGCGTATGCACGACGATGGTGCGAACCCGCTCGAGCGCGCGGCACAGGACGTCGTAGCGCCGCGCGAAATCCGCCAGCCAGCCCAGCGCCTTGCGGCCCGCCGCGCCTCCCCAGTGCTGGCCGGCGCGTTCCAAACGCCGGAATGCCGTGGTGGCAACTGGCGACGAAAGGGTCATTCGCCACAGCAGGTCCTCGATCACCGTGTGCAGCGTGATGACGATCGGCTTATCGATTCCACTGACGAATTCGAGCAGAGACCGATTGGCGGCCGCCGGCTCGCGGCCGAAAAACCCGTACTCGTGCTGAATGTGGACGACGTCCGCCTGCGACACGGCGATCCGGTCTCGCAAGATCTCAAAATGTCCCGGAGGATACGGATGCGGCACAAGCCTGACGGGCACGATCTCGACCGCCGGCGCAAGCCCCTCCGCCAGCCGGTGCGCGTATTCCGAATTCCCGCAGACGTCGTTCCACGGCGTGACCAGCGCCACGCACAGTCGATCTCCCGTCGTGGACGGCATCGTGCGGCGCGGTTTGTGCGTGGTTGCGGATAGAATCATAAAGTCACAGCACTCGCGGGCGCCAGTTCCGGCTGCCGCGCCGAAACAGGAATGGATACCGGCCGCTGACCGATCGACGTGCATCGTCCCGCGCCGGCGCGAGACGGTTCGGAATCGCCGAGCATCTCGAAATAGACCGCCAGCAGCTTCTCAATGACACGCGGCCAGCTCTGCTCGGTAGCGTACTGCAGGGCGTTTTGCGCGAGTTGCTCGCGCAAGCCATCGTCTCCAGCCAGTCGCTGTATCTGCCAGGCCAGCTCGTGCACGGCATTTGGGGTACACAATTGCAGACAGCGACCGGCCTCTTCGATTTCTGCAAACGCGGGAATATTGCTGGCGATCGTTGGCTTGCCCGACGAGAGTCCCCACGACAGGCTGGCCGAACCCGCCGTGTTACTGGGCAGAAACGGTGCGAGGCAGATATCGGTGGCCGCGTAGTACTCATCGACGACCGGCCGTGGGACAAACCCGGTAACGCGCAGTCGCTGCGGGTCTTCGCCTTCCCACGCCGCCAGCACGTCGTCGAGCGTTCGATCGAAGCGGTTTTCAGGGTGAGGGCCGCCGACGATGGCCAGATGATACTGCGGCGGCAGCTTGCGCAGCGCCTGCACAGCCGGCAGATGGCCCTTGTACGCCGTGACGAACCCGAACATCGTCAGCAAAGTCGCATCGGGCGAGAGCCGCAGGCTGCGACGCGCGGCGGCCCGGTCGATCTGAAAGTAGCTCGGGTCGCGCAGGTCGCAGCCGAGCGGCACGACCGATACGCAGCCCGGCGCCATCCCCGAATTGAGCATCTCGATCCGCGTGCGCGGCGTATGGACGACGGCGCGAAAGCTGCCCGGGCGGCCGTCGAAGTGCTTGACGACGCGCCGCCGCCACATTCGCAGCAGCCGCGCGGCGGCCTGCCGCACGCGCGCCTTGCGCAGGCCCCACTTCAGAAATGCCGCGAAGCCGCCCCCCGGCCCGCCGGCGTCCGCCGGAGGCAGAATCGTCGACAGGGCCGCGCCGGAATGAAACGTGACGACGACCGGCCGGCCGGCGGCCCTTAGCGAATCCAGCAGCCGGGCGAAATGCCCAATCGTTTCGAACCCCTGTCCCGACCCCGTGAAGAACGAGAACTCATGCTGCACGTGGATGAGGTCGTAGCCTCGCGCCATCCCGGCCATGCGGTCCATGTCGTCGAGGAACTCGGCGGAAGTCAGCGTGCGCAAAGCCGGCAGGTCGAGCGGGCAAACGTCGTTCTCGACACCAGCGCGGGCCAGGTGATCGACCACGCTCTCGGTAAACCCGGCAATCCCGCACCGCCGCTTCCAGGTGCTGACGTGCAGAACGTTCATCGCGCTTCCCCTCTTGAATGTCGCCCTTCGCTCCACGAAAGGGCGTTCTTTCGCGAAGCGAAAGACGAGAACAATCGACAACTCGAATTCTTAATCGTGGCGCTGGACAGATTTGCTTTTCACTACGCCGCCGTTCGGATCCGCGCCGGTGCCGCCACCGTTTCCAGCGTCGGCAGGGGAAACACGAGCTTCCCTCCGCCGGCCAGGTATGTGACTTCGCGCTGCACGATCCCTTCCCGGAAATGCCACGGCAGCACCAGCAGGTAATCCGGATTCTGCCGGCGGACATCGGCTTCCGGCAGAATGGGAATCAGGGTCTGCGGCGTATAGCAGCCGAACTTTTCTTCGTTCACCTCGGCGATCGCCACAATGTCGCGGGAAGTGAAGTTGCAGTATTGCAGCAGCACGTTTCCCTTGGTCGAAGCGCCGTAACCGAACACAGTTTTGCCGGCGGCTGTCTCGCCTCGTACGAAATCCGACAGTTCATCGCGATGCTGCCTGACAGCATCGCGAAACTCGACGAACGGACGCAGCGTATCGAGGCCCGCGTCCTCTTCGGCTGCCAGCAGCTCATCGACACGGGACGTATTTTCGGCGTGTCGCGATTCCGACTTGGCGACCGAAACGCAGAAGCTTCCGCCGTTCGTATCGTTCAGCTCGACGTCGAGGATCTTGAAGCCGCAGCGGTCGGTCATCCATTTGATCTGCCGCATCGCGTAGTAGCTCAAATGCTCGTGGCAGATCGTGTCGTAGGCAAGCTGGCTGACCATCGTTGGCAGATACGACTGCTCGAACACCCACACACCGTCGTCGGCCAGCACCTCGCGAACGGCCCGCATGAACGACTGTGGCGATTCGAGGTCGTAAAACATGGCGAACGACGTGACGATCGCGGCGCGGCGTCCGGCAAAGACGCGCCGAAATGTTTCCGGGCTGAAGAACTCGGGAATCAGCGTGACGCCGGGCGGGTAATAACGCGAGAATTTCCTGCCGGTGGGGTCCATTCCCGCGAGCTGAAACCGGCCGGCCGGATACGACTTGAGCGTCGTGCCGTCGTTGCTGCCGATGTCGAGGATCAGCGACCCCACCGCCGGCTGCGCCAGGGCCAGCGCACTGTTGGCCCGGCGCTCCAGGTGCCGCACCATCGATTGATTGAGCCCCGACCGATATCCGTAATTGTCTCCGTACATCGAGACCGGGTCGTACGACTGCCGCAATTGCACGAGTCCGCAGCCCCCCGCAGCCGCGTCGCACTTGACGAGCTCCATCGGGCCGACCTCGACAGCCTCGTCGCGCGTCACCGGAAATACGCCCGTCAGCGCCTGCTCCCCGAGGTGCAGGATAGGAAGCAGCCTGTCGCTTCCGCAGATGCGGCAATTTGTGATCGTTGTGTAGCTCATCGGTCCGAGTCCTTTTGCCGACGATCACGCCGCCGTTCTGAGCGGGGCCCGCGACTTGTCGAGTCGCCTGAGGTCCGAATCAACCATGTCGACGACCAGGTCTTCGAACGACTTCTCGGGCCGCCAGTGCAGGATTTCCCGCGCTTTGCGGGCATCCGCCAGCAGGATTTCCACTTCAGCCGGCCGGTAGAATGCCGGATCGCTGACGACGTGCTTCTGCCAGTCGAGCCCCACGTGACCAAACGCGATTTCCACGAACTCCCGCACCGAATGCGTCTGGCCGGTGCCCACGACGTAATCATCGGGCGCGGGCTGCTGCAGCATCAGCCACATCGCCTTGACGTAATCTCCGGCGAACCCCCAGTCGCGCTTGGCGTCGAGATTGCCCAGCCGCAGCTCCTCCGCCAGGCCCAGTTTGATCTGCGCTACCGACTGCGAAATCTTGCGGGTCACGAATTCGGGGCCTCGCCGGGGAGATTCGTGGTTGAACAGGATCCCCGAGCAGGCGAACAGGTTATAGCTCTCGCGGTAATTCACCGTGATATAATGACCGTACACCTTGGCGACGCCGTACGGGCTGCGGGGGTGAAACACCGTCGTCTCGCGCTGCGGCGTTTCGCGCACCTTGCCGAACATTTCGCTCGAGCTGGCCTGATAGAAGCGGATGCTCTTATCCAACTGCCGGATCGCGTCGAGAATCCGCGTGACCCCCAGACCCGTCACTTCCGCGGTAAAGATCGGCTGCTCCCAGCTTGTCGGCACGAAACTTTGCGCCGCCAGGTTGTAGACTTCAGTCGGCCGGATTTCCTCCAGCAACCGCACCAGCGAGTGCTGGTCGAGCAGGTCCCCCTGGTGCAGATGAATGCGATCGGCGATGTGGCTGATCCGTTCATCGCTGATCGTGCTCGAACGGCGCACCATGCCGTGGACCGCATAGCCCTTCTGCAGCAGAAACTCGGCCAGATACGAGCCATCCTGGCCGGTAATGCCGGTAATCAGTGCCGTACGGATCATCCCCTGGTCCCCCATTGCGTCCTGCCGGCCGCGACATCGACCGGAACATGCGCGGGGCGTGGTGTATAACAGCCGTAAATCCCTGTCAATATGGGATTTCGCGGCGACCTCGACCGGGCCACCCGGGTCAGCAACTGGCTGCCGTTCAAGCGTTTCTCTATGCTGCCGTGACGAAACCGCCGCCGCGGTTCGATCGATCGCGTTTCAATGACGCACGCGAGGGGAAATCCATGGCCGGCGACGTCGAGCCGCTGATCCCAGTGACCGACTTTGAGCGCAGGTTCGAGCGGGCCCGAGTTGGAATCGGGCTGGCGCTGGCGCCGATCGTGTTCGTGGCGATCCTGCTGTATCCGTTTTCTTCGCCGGACCTGCGGCCCGAGGCCCATCGTCTGGCCGCCGTGATGGGCGCAGTCGTCACGCTGTGGATCACCGAAGCGTTGCCCCTGCCCGTCACGGCGCTGCTCGGGGCCTCGGCCTGTACGCTGCTGCGGGTCGCCGACGCCAAAACCGTTTTCGCCCCGTTCGCCGACCAGTTGATGTTCTTATTTGTGGGCTCGTTCATCCTGGCCCGCGCCATCTTTCTGCACGGACTCGACAAGCGGCTGGCATTCGGCGTGATGTCGCTGGCGTGGGTGGGCGCCCGGCCGGCGCGAATCCTGCTGGCGTACGGGGCCGTGACCGCCTGCATTTCCGCCTGGATCTCGAACACGGCCACGACGGCCATGATGATGGCCATCGGCCTGTCGATCCTGCATTTCCTGTTCGACCCGCAACACGCCCGCGCATTGGGCGTCAGCCGCGGTTATGCCACCGGGATGATGCTGATGACCTCTTTTGCGGCCTCGATCGGAGGGCTCGCCACACCCGTGGGGACGGCCCCCAACGTGATCGGCCTGGGATTCATCAGGAAATTTCTCGGCGTCGAAATTTCGTTCTTCGAATGGATGATCATCGGCGTTCCCGTCGTGGTCATTCTGTACCTGTACCTGTTCGTTTACATGAACTGGTTCTGCCCGGCGGGCGTGCGCGAGCTGGCCGGCAGCGGCGAATTGCTCGAAAAACAACGTGACAGCCTCGGCCCCTGGACCGCCGGGCAGATTTCGACTCTCGTCGCGTTTCTGATCACCGTCGCGTTGTGGATCGCCCCCGGCGTTGTCGCGCTGACGGCCGGTGAAGAAAGCCCGACTTATAAGCTGTTTCGGGAAAGTTGCCCGGAAGGTGTCGCCGCGCTGATCGGCGCCGCGCTGCTGTTCCTGCTGCCGGGCAAATCGTCGGGCCGCGCAATCACCTGGCCCGAAGCCGTGCAGATCGACTGGGGCGTGGTGCTGCTGTATGGCGGCGGCTTCGCGCTGGGCGAGCTGACGCGCATTACCGGCCTCGCGGATGCTGTGGGCAAAGGCCTGGCCGGGTGGATTCCCCTGAGCGGGGATCTCGGACTGCTGCTGGCCTCGACGGTTGTCGCTGCGCTCGTCTCCGAAACGACGTCGAACACGGCATCGGCCAACATCGTCGTGCCGCTCGTCATTTCGCTGGCACAGGCGGCCGGCGTCGATCCGCTGGCCCCGGCTCTCGGCGCGACGTTCGGCGCCAGCCTGGGATTCATGCTCCCTGTTTCGACCCCGTGCAATGCCATCGTCTACGGAACCGGTTACATCCCCTTGAGCCGGATGATCCGTTACGGCCTGCTGCTGGACGTCGTAGGCGTCGCCGTCATCGTGACGCTCATCCACGCGCTCGTTCCGCTATTGCGTTCGTAGGGCACATCCCGGCCGGTCGGGCCGACTGGCGCAGGTTCTTTAATCGAACCGCCGCATTTCCGTCATGCTCCGGGAATCCGGCAATTCCGCGAGCCCGCACCGGGAATTTCTTCAAGTTCCGGCGATCGGGTTCCTCAGCGCGACGCGCTTCAGCCGATACCGAAGCAGGACGATTCCAGGGAACTGCTGCGTAGGATGGTCGAAGCCGAACGCTGACAAAGTGGGGGACTGTGACGATGCAACGCGATATGAAGATTGGAATGGCGCTGGGATTGGCCCTCGTGGGAATTGTTGGGGCGCTCTTTTTCCGGCGTGAGCCCGATACAAGCGCAGACAAAGCGCCTCCTCCCCTGCCTAACGCCGAACAGCTCGACCGCGAGATCGCCGAGAAGGCCAAGGCGCCGTACATCCAGGGCCTCGAGGAATTCGACACGCCCGCGGTTCCCGCCCCGTCGCAGCAGACCCCGCCCGCCCGGCCCGGTGACACGAAGTCCGCCAGGCCCGGCGTCAAGAACGACGCGGCTAAGTCGCACGAAACCGCCCTGGGAACGCCCTCCACAACCCTCGAACCTCTTGGGTCGCACAAGCCAGACACGGCGGCCGCCGAGCCGGGACCTGCGCACAACCGCGACTGGACTCCCACCGGACCGTCGGCAACGCCTGGAAAACCGACCGATCCGAACAAATCGAATCCTGCAAGCACGGTCACCGGCACCGGCCGGACACATGTTATCCGTCCAGGTGACACGCTGTCGGGGCTGGCGACGCGTTACCTCGGCTCGAGCGGCCGGTATCGCGAGATCTATGAAGCCAATCGCGATCAGCTCCGCAGTGCCGACGACGTGCGCGAAGGCATGACGCTCAAAATTCCCGACGCCGGCAAACTTCGCGACGCGAAAACGGCGACCGAAACGGCCGATACCGCACGTTCCGAGTCGGGACGCGCCGGAACCAAGGCGCGCAACATATCCAACCGCAAGGCGGATACCGACGAAGACGACGATCCCCCCGCGAAGACCGAGTCGACCGACGAAGCGCCCAAAGCCAAGCTGCGCTTCGTCCCCGTCAACCGCGGCCCATTCTCAGCGGGACGGACCGCGCCGCCAGAAAGCAAATGATGGCTGAGAGTGGGTCGAGCCGTGCGAGGCCCACCACGTCGCCGATGCAGGTAGGCCTCACTCCGTTCGACCCCCCGACCGGGCAAACCAATCTGAACAGCCGCGGTCAATACGACGGCACCGGGGTCACAGCACTTCTTCGATGGGCTTCCCCTCGTCGAGAATGGGAATCGGCCGCCCCGAGTGGTCTTTGAAGGCCAGCGCGGGATCGATGCCCATCACGCGATAGACCGTGGCCAGAATGTCGGACGGTTTCAGCGGGCGCTCCACCGGGTGTTCGGCTCGGGGCGTCGTCTTGCCGACGACCTGACCACCCTTCAATCCGCCGCCGGCCATCAGCACCGAGATCGCGTCCCCCCAGTGATCACGTCCGGGAATCGGGATTCCGGGCTGACCCGTATTGATCCGGGGCGTGCGCCCGAACTCGCCCATCACCATCACCAGCACGTCGTCGAGCAGGTCGCGCACCGCGAGATCGTCGAGCAGGGCGCTTACCGCCTGATCGACGTGCGGCAGCTTGTAGCCGTGGCCTTCTTTGATATTCGAGTGGTCGTCCCAGTGCGGCATGTCGACCGTCACGAAACTGACTCCGGCTTCAACCAGACGCCGCGCCATGAGCGTATAGTGGCCCCACGGACCGCGGCCGTACTTGTCGGCAATCCGCGGATCTTCTTTCGACATGTCGAATGCCTGCCGCGCGCGGCCTCCCAGAATCATCGAGACCGCCTGCTGGCGGTAACGGTCGATGGCGTCCATCGTCCCGCTCTGGTCGAGGTTTCGCTTGATCGTGTCGAGTCCCGACAGCAGATCGACGCGGCCGCTCGCCTGCGACGGCTCGGCCGTCGTGAAGTTTTCGAGACACTTCGGAGGCGTGATGGCCGCCGTGTAATTTGCGGGCAGGTACGCCTGGTCGCGATTCACGTCGAACGGATTATACGACTGACCGAGATACGCCGCCCCCTGGTAGCCGGGATACAAATACACGCTCTGTGCGGCGGGCAGCCCCACATACGCCGGTACGCCCGGCTGGTTCGGTCCGCAGACTTTGGCGACGTACGATCCGACCGACGGATATTTCTGCGGCAGGCTGACCGCGGTCGATCCGAAACGACCCGTCAACATCCAGTGAGCGCCGGCAAAATGATCCCCCGTGCCGTGGTGCACCGACCGCACAAAGACCATCTTCTCGGCATGCTTCGCGTGCAGCGGCAGAATGTCGGAGATGAAAATCCCCGGTACGTTCGTGGCGATCGCGCCATACGGCCCGCGGTAATCAGAGGAAGCATCGGGCTTCGGGTCGTAGGTTTCAAGCTGGCTGGGCCCGCCGTCGAGCCAGATCAAGATAACCGACTTGCCGCGTTTGACCGCCGCCCCTTCGGCCTGCAGCTTGAGCAGATCGGCCAACGACAGCCCCGCCAAGCCGAGAAACCCGGCCTTCAGTGCCGTGCGGCGGCTGATGCCCTGACAGTTGCCGAAACTCGCCCCGTGTTGAATGTGTAGCATTACGAACTCCGCAGGCGCGAATTGCCTGAGCACGCGACTTCACAATCGAGCGTTCCGTCACGAATCATATCGGCAGCGCGTGCCGACGAACAAGTGAACTTTGATGTAAATCGCTCCGTTGACACTCAGGCCGGGGCTGATATAATCTGAGATTGATCCTTCCGCTCAATTCTCCTGCTCCTCCAGCGGGCAAACCGAGCGGGTCGCCGGTGATTCTCGGCTGGCTGTTTTGCAACGGCTGTGCCTGAGGACGCGACCTTCGCAGTGGTTCGTCGGTCCTGCCTTTGAGGTGCCCACTCGCACCGGGCGTATTCCCCTCCATTCCAAAAAGGGAACGAACATGTTTGGAATCGGTCAAACTGAGTTGCTGGTCTTCCTGATCATCGTCATGGTCCTGTTCGGAGGCTCCCGCATTCCGGCGCTGGCCCGCTCGCTGGGAAAGAGCATCACCGAGTTCAAAAAAGGTGTCTCGGGGATTGAAGAAGAAAAACCGCCTGAAACCGATACAAAAAAGCAGGCCTGAAAGATCGGGCTGCTGTCGTTTTGTTGGCCCCCGGCACAGACCCGGCCGGCCACTTCTGCTTGACCGCGACTTGCTCTGAGGAACTTATCATGTTTGGTGTCAGCTCCTGGGAAATGATGCTGCTGTTCGTTGTCGCCCTGCTCCTGTTTGGCAAGAAACTGCCCGAAGTCGCGCGCAGCCTGGGCAAGGGCATGATGGAATTCAAGAAGGGGCTTTACGACATTCAGGACGAAGTGACGTCGGCTGCGAGCAACCGCCCCTCCAGTACCCAATCCAGGCCGATCCCCAGCGATGCCCGCGAAGAAGCGGTGGCCCCCAAGTTCGAGCCTCCCAAGTTTGAACCGTCGGAGGTTGCGCCCGAGCGCCCGGCGTAATGCGCAGCTTGCCGGACGCGAATCGTGCGGCTACCATAAGGCCCGATTCGATGGTTCCCCGGGGCGGAAACCGCGCGAAGTCTGGCTTCCGATTGGCGGCGTGAGGCAGCATTGATCGAGTACCGGCCCTTTTGCAACACCGATCCCCCGCAACTCAACGAGTTGTGGAATTTCGGCAAGCTCGGGCCGGGTGCCGCGCGGGAATTTCCCAACGACGTACTCGATCTGCTCGTTCTGGCCGAGCCGTATTTTGACAGGCAGGGGCTGATCGTCGCCTGCGACGGCAAAGAAGCCGTGGGGTTCGTTCATGCCGGCTTCGGCTCGAACGCTGCAGGGACGGGCATTTCCACGTCGACCGGCGTGATCTGCGCCGTGCTGGTGCGCATGGATTACCGCATGCAGGGAATCGGCCGGCAGCTTGTCGCCCGGGGCGAGGACTATCTGCGATCCCGCGGCGCCACCGAGATTTTCGCCGGCGAGTCGGGCACGCGAAATCCCTTCTACCTGGGACTGTACGGGGGGGCCGAGTCGGCGGGCTTTCTCGAAACCGACGCCAACGCGGCCCCGTTTTTTGCTTCGCTTGGTTATCAGCCTGTCGAACGCTACCAACTCCTGCGACGCGATATTACCGACAAGAAAGACCCCTTCGACCCGCGGATGCTGACTGTGAAGCGGTCAATGAAATTCGGCGTGCTCGACCGCCCCCCCTCGGCGAACTGGTGGTGGATGACTCGCTACGGGCGGTTCGGTTCCTTGACGTTTGCATTGATCCCCAACACCGGGGGCAATCCGCCGGCTGAGGTCACGTTCTGGGAAATGCAGTTCCACGGGGCCTGCCGGGGCGAGCGGACGGCCGGCATCACCGACCTTTCGGTCGCTGCGGGCGAGCGCCGCAAGGGCTATGCCAAGTCGCTGATCACGGAAGTCATCCGGCGGTTGCGCGACGAAATGGTGACGCACGTCGAAGTCACGATCCGCGAAGACAACAAAGCCGCGCTCGATCTCTTCGGCGCGCTCAATTTCGTCCCGTTCGACGCCGGGGTGGTGTATCAGAAGCCGCAAGCCGCCTCTGCCGGGTCGCCGGCGACGAACTCTGAACAGTCCGAACCTGAGAGAGCTTCGGAGACTACGGTTGATTTTCAGAGTAGGTAGCAGCGCCTTCAATCCCCGAGAGACCGGATTTCGCGTGAACTGAAGTCCACCCTGCGGGAGTTCTGCCGGCGCTATCTCGAATCGAGCGATCCCCGCGCATCCCCCGGCTCACCGCGGGCCGCCCCGCCGGCTTCACGAACGTACACCACGATTTACAACCCTTGAAACAGCACCGGCGGGCCAGCCGTTTTCAGCGAAGGATCGGGCACCGGGCCCCGCGCGACGCCGCGCGGCGTCCAGACGACAAACGCGGCCGAGGTCGTTCCGCCTGCGGGCGCTTCGGACCGTGAAACAATCTCTTCGGCCGCCTCCCACGATTTGACGAACGTGAACCGCGCCCCGGGCCACACCGTCGCCAGGCTGTAGACCAGCCGCGCCGGCGGTTGCTGAACGTCCGACGACTGTCCGCCGCGGACCGGCGCCACAAAAGCCAGCCGTTCGACGGACGGCAACTTCGCCAGCCCGGAACGCAGATCGTCAATTTCGTGATCGTGGCGATCCGACCAGGGAATCGCCGAGATGCCCCACCAGCAGTTTGTCAGCACGACGGCCACCACCAGAACGGCCAGCGCTGCACGGCGGCGTGATGCGTTCAACCGCCCGATCCGATAGACGACCAGTCCCGACGCAAGCGCGATCGCCACGATGGCATACGGATTGTCGAACACGCCCCCCAGGCGCGCCGCCGGCAACAGCGCGCATCCCGCCGGATGATCCGCAGGTTGTCCCGCGAAATACGCCGCATCGGCTAGCGCGGCCAGGCACGCCACCAGGGCTGCCACGAACCCTGCGCGGCGTTCGGCAATCTCGACCAGGCCCTGCGCCGCGGCAATCACCAGCGGTATCGCCAGCAGCGTCGCCCAGGCCCTCGCCGCGGGCGCGTCCGCAGCATTGAGTCCCCCACACGAAAACCAGGCGATCGCGGCGACGGCAATCCAGGGAAACAGAATCAGGCGATGCCGCCGGGCCGGATCTTCTTCGCCACGCCAGACTTCGCGGACCACGGCGCCCAATCCGACCAGCGCGAGTGAGAATACGGGCAGCACCAGGCGGTGCAGCCCCATGGCCAGCGCGAAGCCCGGGTGCGCGGCAGGTTCCCGAGGCCCGCCGACCGCCAGAGCAAACCAGCTCGACCAGAATTGTGTGCCGAAGCGAGAGCTGTAGAGCAGCACCTGCCAGCCGGCCAGGGCGAAGGCGGTGGCCGCGAGAATCACCGCCGAACGGAAGGCAACCCGCCGGCTGAACTGGCTGCGGTCCCAGATGATTCCCCGGGTCTTTCTCCAGCGGGCTTCCAGTTTCCAGATCACGACGTGCGCCGTCACGATTAACACGACCGCCAGCGCGACGGGCCCTCCCGCCAGCAGACACAGGCCGAGCGAGATCCCGCCCAGCAATAACTGGTACGACGCGATCGACGACGATTTCTGCCAATGGGCGATGATGCCTGTGAACGACAGCAGCGCGAACAGCCCGGCGACGGATTGCGGAATCGGCTGCTGCGCCCCTTCGAGCACCAGCGGATTGAATGCCAGCAGGAGGACCGTGACCAGTCCCAGCCGCTCGCCCCCCAGCCGTCGGGCGAGCGCGTAGGCCGCCAGCAGCATGGCCGCCGTACACAGGTAGGCGGCGGCCGACAGACCCAGAGGCCGCCCGATTCCGAAGACCTTCAGGCACAAGGCCGTGAGCCACGTCATGAGCGGAGGCTGAAATCGGAGCGCTTCGAGGCGATCGTATTCGGTCCCCGCAAACGATTCGTCGGCGGCAACCGGCGACAGGGCCCTGAGGCTCGCGAGCCCCTGCAGCGCCCCCTGTTCCGAAAGCGTGCTGCCTGCAACCGCGTACAGCGTCGGCAGAAACGCCAGCACCACAATGAGCGGTGCCAGGGCTTCGGCCATTTCCAGGACCACCGGAAACAACGGGCGCGCCGGTTCGATCACCATGCGTTCGAGCTGGCGGTCGTCGATCGTCTGAGGCAGCGCTGTCCTGCTGTCGATTGCCACGTCAGCCTTGCGGACCCGAAAGGCCCGCCCGCTTGTGACGGATGATATCGTCGAGAATGTCTTCGAGGGGCATGCAGGGCTTCAAGCCCAGCGTCGCCTGCAGCCGGCTCAAGTCGGGCACGCGGCGGCGCACGTCTTCGAAATCGTTTCCGTATGCTTCGGCGTACGGCAGAAACTTCAATTCCACCTGCGGGTTGACGCGGGCGGCGATTTTCAGCGCCAGGTCGCGGATCGTCACGGGCTGGTCGCTGCCGATGTTGAAGACTCTTCCGACGGCCGCCGGAGTTTCCATCAGCCGCGAAACGGCATCCACCACCTCGCGCACATGTCCAAAACAACGAACCTGCTGGCCGTCGTCATAGACGACGATCGGCCCGCCCAACAGCGCCTGGTCGACGAACCGCGGGATGACCATGCCGTAATGCCCGACCTGGCGTGGGCCGACGACGTTGAAAAACCGCCCGACGACGACTTCCAGCCCGTATTTGCGGTGGTAAGCCAGCGCCAGAAACTCGTCGATCGCCTTGGAACATCCATACGCCCAGCGCGGGTGCGAAGTGGCCCCCAGTTGCAGGTCGTCTTCTTCGGTCCAGCGTTCCTTGGGGTTCTTGCCGAAGACTTCGCTCGTGGACGCCAGAAAGAACTTCTGCTTCCCCTGCACCGCCAGGCGCAGCAGCACTTCGGTCGGATAGATGTTCGTTTCGATCGTCCGCACCGGGTCGTCGGCCACGAGCCGCACTCCCACGGCGGCGGCCAGATGATAGATCACCTCCACGCCGCGAACCGCCTCGGCCAGCAGGACCGGGTCGGTAATCGAGCCTGTTTTCACCGTCAGGTGCGGATGGTCGCGGACCGCATTCAGGTTCTCTTCTCGGCCTGTCGAGAGGTCGTCGAGCACGCTGACTTCGTGTCCCTGGGCCAGGAGGCGCTCGGTGAGGTGACTTCCGATGAACCCCGCCCCCCCCGTGACCAGACAATGCGCCATTCGATCGTCCTTTTTCCCTGATTTCGCGCTCACCGCCTTACTCTACGCCAGAGGGCTATCGAAACGCCAGCCGGACGTTCACGCTCCGGACGTTCACGCTCCGTGGCACAGGCAGTTAGCGCGCGCTAACCGTTATGGACGGAAGATCCGGCGCAGTCGCTCGAACCGGCCATCTCAGCAGAATCCGTACGACCGTCAGAATTGGCGCAACCGCAAATTCGAACGATGGTTGCGCGGGTTGTAACGGGCTTGCCGGGCGTGCGGGTGGCGCCAGTGGTACGCAACATGCCATTTATTCCGACATTGCCGGTTTTGACCGGTTTACCGACTGGAGCAGAGAGAGCGTGTGTGGCGACCTGAGAGACCGCCACTCCGAGAGGTTGCGCTGCGACCTGAGAGACCGCAGCGCGCGATTTCCAACCTGGAAAGTGTTTGTTCGGGCGGGCGCTGCCTTCGGGCAGCGCCTGCCCCTTTCCAGGGAGCCCGCAGCACAATTCACAACGAGGAACCCGCCATGCGCAGCCTGGTCCGCAATTTCTGGTGCGATGAGAAAGGTGTCATTATTTCCGCCGAGCTGGTGCTTGTCATGACGATTTGCGTCATTGGCGTCACGGTGGGTCTGAGCGAGGTCGCACACGCCGTCGTGCAGGAGCTGAACGACGTGGGAGACGCCATCGGCTCGCTCAACCAGAGCTTCGGCTTCAGCGGCTTCCACGGCATGAAGGGAGTCGGCGGCTGGGGCGGCGGATGGGGGGGCGGCTTTGGATGGGGAGGCATGGGCGTGAAAGCCTGGACGCCCGGCTCGGCCTTCATCGATTTTGCCGATACGTGCGACAACAACCAGTGCACAATCGCCTGCGACTTCCCCACGCCTGAAGCAGTCCCTGTCGTCGTCTGGTAGGTCCTGCGGATGGAACGGAATGTGCATATTGTGCCGATCGTGGGGGTGTGCTTAGCGCGCCCCCGCGATCGCCGGGCCATTCCGGATGACCAGCGGGTCGAACAGTGTCTGTCAATCGCTGTTCAGGCCCCTTAACGTCCGGAGCGCTGCGCTTGACCGCGGCGCCGGCGCACGCGGCTGGCGTGCGCACATTGAGGCCTGGCCGCAAGTCTTTTCACGGCCTCATCTTTCGTCGCCCGCCGGCTGATCGATCTGGCCCGCACTGCCTGCCGGAATCGAATGCTGCGCCGGCTGGCATGCGCGGTGCATTCTGAATCGCTTGCGGTTCGGAAATCGCGATGACAGACCGGGCGGGGATTCCGTGCAACTTTCCCGCCCGTGTACTGCTCGCGACGGCTGGCCCGTGTGTGGAAATAGGTACCCATCTCTCACTCTCTGCGAAAGGATCACCTGGTATGTTGCGCAAGTTTTGGAACGAGGAAACGGGGTTTATCATCTCTACGGAACTGGTTCTGGTCGCGACCATGGTCGTGATCGGGCTGATCGCCGGACTGGTCGAGGTTTCGTTCTCGGTCGTCGGCGAACTGAATGACATTGGCGAAGCGATTGGCTCTCTGAACCAGAGCTTCAGCTTCACCGGTTTCACCAGCACGAAGGTCGGCGGAATCAAGGCCCAGACGTTCGGGTCGTACTTCACCGACCACCAGGATTCGTGCGACCAGAACGAATGCACGCTCGGTTGCGATGCTCCGGTGCCGGAAGCCACCAAGTAATCGTGTCTGAGTGCCGGCCGTCACGGCTGGCGTGAATCGCGAGTCCTTTGCAGATTCCGGAGGGGGCCATTCCCCCTCCGGGATCTGAATTTTGAGCCGGCCGATCGTCGGTCAATCAGAGTGTGGGGGCCAAGTCGAGGGCGGGGCCGAACATCGGCCGAATACGAGGCACGGCGGGGCAAACTTCTTTCAAAGTCGATCGGTCGCCTGTGGCAAACTGGCGACTCGAATCACACGATCCTGACCGAAGCGGGCAGCTTTGTCGCGTGAATTCACGCGGGGGTCAGGGGCAGATGTTGTTCATCAGGGGCAGACGGCAAGGCATTCACAGGCCCGGGCCGTTCCTGCTGAATCGATCACCGATTGCGTTTCCCATTTCGTTTCAGCCACAGGAGTATTGAACATGTTGCGCAGTTTCTGGAATGACGAAAACGGTTTCATCGTGTCGGCCGAGCTGGTGCTGGTCGCGACCATGGCCGTGATCGGCCTGATCGCCGGCCTGGTCGAAGTGCAATTCTCAGTCGTCGGCGAGCTCAACGACGTCGGCGAGGCCATCGGCTCGCTGAACCAGAGCTACTTCTTCACCGGCTTCACTTCGCGAAAGAGCCAGGGGAATGGGATCAAGGCCTTTACCGTCGGCTCGGCCTTTAAAGATCATCTCGATGAATGCGACCAGAACGAGTGCACGCTGGGCTGCGACAATCCGGTCCCCGAGCAGCCCAAAGGCGGCGGCCACCACCACTCCTGGTGAGATTCGCGACCGGCGCTCGATCCTGGTCTGGAACAAGACTCCTGGCTGGAGAACCTCGCCGCGGGAACGTCCCGCGCGAGGTCTTTCCATTCTTTGAGACTTGAGGATTGAGACCTGAGGCTTGAGGACCCAGACCCGAGTTCCCTCAAGCCTCAGGTCTCAAGCCTCAAGCCTGCTTCCAGCACGCGCTCGGCCAGTTCGCGCGGCGTCTCAGCCCCTGTCATCTCCACGGCCCTGCACTCGGCCAGGTTGCGGAACCACGTGTGCTGCCGCTTCGCGAACTGCCGCGTCCGGGCCTGAATCAGCGTGATCGTCTCCGTCAGGGGAACCTGCGCCGCCAGGCCGTCGATCACTTCTCGGTAGCCCAGCGCCTGGCGGGCTGTGTTGCCGAGCGGCCTGTCGCGCGCCAGCAGCCCTTCGACTTCGGCAACCAGCCCCGCGCGAAACATGTCTTCGACGCGCGAATTGATCCGATCATGCAGCCAGCCGCGCGGAGGGTGCAACCACAGGACGCGGGGTCGTTCTGTCTCGGGCAGCGGCCCGTGGGTCTGCTGCGCCGAAAGTGGAGTTTTCGTCTGCTCGTACACTTCGATGCCGCGAATCACGCGGCGCAGGTCGCCCGGCACAAGGCGCGCCGCGAGCGCCGGATCGATGCTCGCCAGCCGCGCGTGAACGGCCGCGTTTCCTTCTGCCGCAGCTGTTTCTTCCAGCGCGCGTCGCAGGGCCGGGTCGGCAGGCGGGCCTTGGAAGACTCCCCGCAGCACGCCGCGCAGGTAGAGCCCCGTTCCGCCGACAAACAGGGGAACCCGCCCGCGCCTGGCCACGTCGCCCGCCGCCCGCGCCGCAGCCCGCACGTAGTCCGCGAGACTGTATTCCTCGTGCGGATCGAGGATGTCGACGAGATGGTGCGGCACGCGGGCCCGCGCCCCGGCATCGGGCTTGGCGGTGCCGATGTCCATCCCGCGATACAGCGCCATGGAATCGAGCGAGAGAATCTCGGCCCCCAGCATGTCCGCCAGCTCGCACGCGACTGCGCTCTTGCCGCATGCCGTCGGTCCCGCCAGAAACCAGCAGGCTGAAAGAACATCCGTTTCGAGTTTCATCGCGTCCCGACTGCGCTTGCTCCGTTTTCAGGCCCGGCGAATCACTGGGAGAATTGGCTGCGATCACCTAACATACCCGAAACACGGCCTCGGGGCACGACACGAAAGAGACGATTCTCATGAGCACCTGGTTCACCAGCCACCCGTGGGTGATGCTCGCTGCCGCGGGGGCCGCAGGAACCCTCGCCCGGTACTGGGTGGCGGGGGCCGTGCAGCGGCTGTGCGGCGAGGCGTTTCCATGGGGGACGCTGGTTGTTAACGTTTCGGGGTGCCTGTTGTTCGGCATCGTCTGGACGCTCGCCGAAAATCGCCTGGTGATCAGTCCGCAGACGCGATTCGTGGTGCTCACCGGCTTTATGGGCGCGTTCACGACATTCTCGACGTTCGCCTTTGAAACCACGCAGATGCTCGCCGATTCGGAGTGGATTCGGGCCATGGGCAATATTGTGCTGCAAAACGTCGTCGGGATCGCCGCCGTCCTCGTCGGGTTCGCCGTCGGTCGGTTTGTCTGACAACAACCGCCTGGGATTTCATCGGAGTGGAGATCATGAAACTGCCATCAGAAGCCGAACGGCTGCGAATTTACATCGGTGAGAACGACAAATTCGAAGGCCGGGCGCTGTACGAGGTCGTCGTCGAAGAGGCCCGTCGCCGGGGACTGGCCGGCTCCACCGTCGTCCGGGGCACGCTGGGGTTCGGAGCGCACAGTCTGATTCACTCGGCCAAGATCCTGCGGCTGTCGGAACATCTGCCGATGATTGTCGAAATCGTCGACCAGCCCGATCGGATCGCTGCTTTTCTCCCCGAGCTCGATTCGATGATCGGCGAAGGGCTGGTGACGCTCGAAAAAGTGCAGGTCATTCTGTACCGGCACGAGAAGCCGGCCAAGCCTTAGCCGCGACGCCACGTTGCCGATGCTGCCAGTACCGGCGTCGCGCCGGCAGCATCCCCCCGCAAGTGCGTCGCGGCCGCTTCGGAGTTGCGGCGCGCCGGGAGGGCACTGACGTTTGCCAGGGGTCCGCCGTTCGCTGTAAGATGACGACCATCTCTGAATCCGGGCCGCACCCAGACACTCGAGGACCTGATCATGGCCGTTCACACGTCAGGCGAGCTGGCGCGCCGAAAGTGCCTTCCCTGTGAAGGGGGGGTCGCCGCGATCGGGCGCAGCGAAGCCCAGGCGCAGCTCAAAAAACTCACGGGGTGGAGCCTGGCGGCCGGCGGCAAGCGGATCCGCAAGGAATGGGTCGTCAGGAATTTTCTGGCGGGCATCGACTTCTTCCAGAAGGTGGCCCGCCTCGCCGAAGATGAGGGCCATCATCCCGATCTGCACCTGGCAGGTTATCGGAACGTGGCTGTCGAGATCTGGACACACGCCATCGGAGGTCTTTCGGAGAACGACTTTATCCTGGCCGCCAAGATCGACAGGTTGCCGATCAAGCTCAAGAGCGCAAAATGACCCGGTTGCTGGCGGATTTCGAGGGTCCCTTTGATCCCGGAGGGGGCGATTGGCTGCCCATCTTTGACCCGCGGTTTTACATTCACAACCCGTCGCTGCTGCTGCATCAACCGCTCGCGATCGGGATCCTCGCGTTCTGGATCTGGATGCTGGTGCACTGTTTTCGGCACGATCCCGAGCGCAACTTGTGGCTGTGGGTCGTGCTCATTGGCAACGCTCCCGGGGCCTTCATCTATTTTCTCGTGCGCTGGCTCCCCGGCGCCCGGTTGTCGCGCGGGTCGTCGCTCTTGGCGCGATGGTCGAAGGGGCGGCAGATTCCCCGCCTGGAAGTCGCCGCCCGCAATATCGGCAACGCCCATCAGTTCGTCGAACTGGGGGACGCCTACCGGGAAACCGGGAAGGCGGCCCGCGCCGCCGAGTGCTTCAAACAGGCCCTCGCCAAAGATCCCGAGCACATGCCCGCCCTGTGGGGAGCGGCCCAGGTCGAGATGCAGCTTTCAAATTATTCGGCGGCCCGGCCGCATCTCGAACAGATCCTGGCCCGCGACGAAACCTATAAGTTCGGCGACGTTTCGCTGGCCTACTGCCGCACGCTCACCAGCCTCAACGATTCCGATGCCGCGTTCACCAGGCTCGAACTGCACCTGAAGCGCTGGACGCACCCGGAGGCGTACGTACTGATCGCCACAATCCTGATTGAGCGCGGCTACCCCGACGCCGCCCGCACCAGGCTCGAAGCCACCCTCTCAGATCTGCGCGGCGGCCCAGCGTTCTTCGCCCGCCAGAACCGCGGCTGGGCCCGCAAGGCGCGGCGCATGCTGTCGCGGTTGCCAAAAACGTAGGTCAGGCTTTCCAGCCTGACCTGCCAAAGCAGAAACGCCCCAGTGGGGGACCGGGGCGTTTCCGATGGGGCGAGCGTCCGTGCAGGTTCCCTGACGCCCCACAGACCTCTGGACTCTGCCGACTGCTAACTGCAGCCCATGCTGTTCCCGCAGTTGTGGCACAGGTAGCAGTTTCCGTTGCGGACCGTGATGGCGCCGCAGTTATCGCAGCTCGGCGCATCGGTCTGGAACTTGGCGAACTGCACACTGCGGACGTGCGGACCTTCCGGCGTTCCTGCCTGCAATTCGACCGGATGGGCCGGATCCGACGCCGGGGCGGGCGCAGGACGCACGGCCGGCGCGACATGGCCGTTTCCGTCGCTCGCCTTCGCTGAGGCGTCGCCGGCGTTTCCGTTCGCATGGCCGTTGGCGCCGTGCCCCGCTCCGTTGCGCTTGGGGGCGTTGGCTTCGCGATAGCCTGGAACGAATTCCATCCCCAGCCAGCGGAAGATGTAGTCCGGCACGCTCTTGGCGTTGGGAATGTCGGGGTTGCCTGTCCAGCCTGCCGGCTCGAACCGCATGTGGGCGAACTTGTTGACCATCGCCTCGATCGGCACGCCGTACTGCAGCGACAGCGAAGTGAGGGTGCCGATCGTGTCCATCAGACCGCCGATCGTGCTCCCTTCTTTGGCCATGGTGATGAACAACTCGCCGGGCTTACCGTCTTCGAACAACCCGACGGTAATGTACCCCTCGTGCCCGCCGACCGAGAACTTGTGGGTCAGCGAGCGGCGCGTCGCGGGCAGGTGCCTGCGGAACGGCGCGGGCGAGGCCGAGAGAGGAGCCGGGGCAGCAGTGGAAGCCGGCTCCTCTCCCTTTTTCTTGCGATCCGATTCTTTGGTCGTGGCCAGAGGCTGGCTGCTCTTGGAGCCGTCGCGATAAATCGCCAGCGCCTTGAGCCCCAGCTCCCAGCCTTCGATGTAGGCGTTTTCGATGTCTTCGACGGTCGACTCTTCGGGCATGTTGACCGTCTTCGAGATCGCGCCCGACAAAAACGGCTGGGCCGCGGCCATCATGCCGACGTGCGCCTGCCAGCGGATCGTGCGTTTCCCGTTCTGCGCCTTGAAGGCGCAGTCGAACACCGGCAGGTGCTCGGGGTTCAGCCCGGGCGCCCCTTCGATCGTGTCGCGCTTGTCGATGAAGTCGACGATGCCGTCGATCACCGGCTTTTCATATCCCAGCGTCTTGAGGGCCGTGGGCACGGTGCGGTTGACGATCTTCATCATCCCGCCGCCGGCAAGCTGCTTGTACTTGACGAGCGCGATGTCGGGCTCGATGCCGGTCGTGTCGCAATCCATCATGAAGGCGATCGTGCCGGTGGGCGCGAGCACCGTCGCCTGGGCGTTGCGATACCCGTGATTCTTCCCCGAGGCCACGCAGTCGTTCCACGCGCCGCGGGCTGCGTCGCGCAGGTACGCCGGGCAGGCCGGGTCGATCTTCTCGACCGCGTCGCGGTGCATCTGCATCACGTGCAGCATCGGCTGCTCGTTCTCTTTGTAACCGGCGAACGGACCGATGTTGCCGGCGATTTCGCTGGACGTGAGATACGCCTGCCCGTTCAAGAGCGCCGTGAGTGCGCCGCAGATTCCGCGGCCGGCGTTGCTGTCGTAGGGAATGCCCATCGACATCAAGAGGCTCCCCAGGTTGGCGTAGCCCAGCCCCAGCGGACGGAAGCGGTGGCTGTTCTCGGCGATCATCGGCGTGGGGTAGCTGGCGTGATCGACGAGGATTTCCTGAGCCGTGATGAAGATGGCCGCCGCCCGGCGGTAGCGCTCGACGTCGAATGTGCCGTCGGCACGCTGGAACTTCTTCAGGTTCAGGCTCGACAGGTTGCAGGCCGTGTCGTCGAGGAACATGTACTCGCTGCACGGATTGCTGGCGTTGATCGGCCCGGAATTCGGGCAGGTGTGCCAGCGGTTGATCGTCGTGTCGTACTGCACTCCCGGATCGCCGCAGTACCAGGTGCCTTCGGCCATCTCCCGCATCATCATGCGGGCCTTGTATTCGGGACCGGGGCGCTTGTCGGTCACGAACCGCGTGCGCCAGGTTCCGTCGTCGTGCACGGCCTGCATGAACTCGTCGCTGACGCGCACCGACAGGTTCGCGTTCTGGAACATGATCGAGCTGTACGCCTCGCCGTTGAAATTCGCCTCGTACTCGCCGCTGGCGATCAGCGTACGGGCTTTTCTCTCTTCTTTGGCCTTGGCCTGGATGAACTCGAGGATGTCGGGATGCCAGTCTTTCAGGCTCTGCATCTTGGCAGCGCGGCGGGTCTTGCCCCCCGACTTCACCACCGCGGCGATCTGGTCGTACACCCGCATGAACGACAGCGGCCCCGAGGGCACTCCGCCCCCCGACAGCTTTTCTTTCGAACTGCGGATCGTCGACAGGTCGGTCCCCGTCCCCGAGCCGAACTTGAACAGCATCGCCTCGCTCGTCGCCAGGCGCATGATGTCTTCCATGTTGTCGTCGACCGACTGAATGAAGCACGCCGAGGCCTGCGGAAACTCGTACGGCGTGTCAGGCCGCTGGATCGAATTGGTCTCGGTGTCCCAGCGGTAATTGCCGCGTGAGCCTTTTACGCCGTACTGGTGATACAGTCCGACGTTGAACCACACCGGCGAATTGAAGCAGCCGTGCTGGTGCAGGCACAGCCAGGCCAGCTCGCGGTAAAAAGTCTCGCCATCGTCGGTCGTGGCGAAGTAGCCGTCTTTCATCCCCCAGTCGGCAATCGTGCGCGCCACGCGGTAGATGACCTGCCTGACGCTCGATTCGCGCTCTTGCGTGCCGGCTTCGCCGTAGAAGTATTTGCTGACCACCACGTTGGTCGCCAGGGCGCTCCAGGTGGTGGGAACTTCACAGTTCTTCTGTTCGAACAGGACCTTGCCGTTTTCGTCTTTAATCTGCGCCGACCGCTTGTCCCACTCCACCGTGTCGAACGGATCGACTCCCTGCGGGCAGAAGTACGCCGGAACTTTCATGGCTGTCGCGCCGCTCGGTTCCTGTGACGTGTGGGCTGTGGTAGAAATACGGCCGTTCGCTGCTTTTCCGTGCTTTGTACGCATCATGCGTTCCTTAAAAAATCCTACGCGGAATCTACCCGGCGACAACTCATTTCCCCCGGGCGCCAGACCGGAAAAAAACGACATCCTGACTGCCGACCTGAATATCGGCAGAACTCACTCATTTACTA
>JACQFH010000703.1 GCA_016200145.1 Planctomycetia bacterium
CGTGGGTCGATTCCGATCGTGCCGCGCCGATCCGCGGCGCGGGCGTCGCTGGTACCGCGCGGCTCGGCGTGCGAAACGCCGCGCGGTTCCGCTCGCGCAGCGTCCTCTCGACCGGCCTGATCGCCTCGGCAACGTTTCTGATCGTGGCGATCGCCGCCGGCCACCGCAATCCGGCCGCCGAGCTGCCCGACAAATCGTCGGGCAACGGCGGGTTCACCCTCGTCGCCGAATCGACGATCCCCGTGCTGTACGACCTGAACACGCCCGAGGGGCGCGGCAAGCTCGACCTGGACGATGCGGCCGCCGAGCAGTCGCTCGCGCCGATGAAAACGGCCGTCGCATTCCGCGTCAATCCGGGCGAGAACGCCAGTTGCCTCAACATCTATCAGACGACGCAGCCCACAATCCTGGGGGTCCCGCCACGGATGATCGATCGCGGGGGATTCAAGTTCGTCGGCGCAGGTTCCGGAAAGCCGTGGCAGACTCTGCGAGAAACGCACACCGGTGGAGCGATCCCCGTGTTCGGCGACATGAACACGCTGCAATACAGTTTGCACGTCGGACCGGGGCAAACACTGAAGATTCGGGCCGAGAATGGGGATCTGGTCGACGTCCGCATCGCCGGCATGCTCGACAGCAGCGTGTTTCAGGGAGTGCTGCTGATGGATGAGGCGCCGTTTCAGAAGCTGTTTCCGTCGCGCGTCGGATATCAGTATTTTCTGATCGAAGCGCCGCCGGAGTCGGCCGGCGCGATCGCCGACGAATTGGAATCGAAGCTCGCCGGGTTCGACGCAGAGCGCGTGGCCGACCGCCTGGCAAGCTTTCTGGCAGTACAGAACACGTATCTTTCGACGTTTCAGGCGCTGGGGGGGCTGGGCCTGCTCTTGGGGACGATCGGCCTGGCAACGGTGATGCTCCGCAACGTGCTCGAACGCCGGGCCGAGCTGGCCCTGCTGCGGGCCGCCGGGTTCCGCAATTCGCTGCTGGCGGCGCTGGTGCTCGCCGAGAACGCGCTCTTGCTCGGCTGGGGCCTGGCGACCGGTGCGGCCTCGGCCCTACTGGCGATGCTTCCCCATTTGCTCAGCATCGGGGCCGACGTGCCATGGCGCGACGTGGCCGTGATCATCGCGGGAGTGTTCCTCGTCGGCATGCTCGCCGCCCTGCTGGCCGTCCGCGCCTCGCTGCGCACCCCCGTGCTGGCAACGTTGCGCGCCGAGTAGGTCAGGCTTTCCAGGCTGACAGCAATGTGCGCCCGACCAATCCTACGGTCACCAGCCCCGAAACCGACACCTTACTGCACGTCGCGCCACTGGCCCGCGACCCGTGATTCTCGACGATTACGCAGCGCTGTCAGGCTGGAAAGCCTGACCTACTGCCAACGATGCGTTTCAGCCATGCATTCGCTACGATGCTGACCTGACCCAATATCCGCCGGACGCACGCGCCTGGCGGAGGAAATAGTTCCCCACTGAACTTCTGAGGATATCCATGAAACCAATTGTCTTTGCCCTGCTCACTGCGTTTTTCTGGGGTACGTACGGCCCCGTTCTTGCCGAATCGCGCACGTTTCTGAAAAGCCCCTTCAAGCCTTACGTGGCGATCGGCATCGCCTATCTCGTGTGGGGGATCGGCGGCGGAGTCATCGGCATGCTGTACAAAAAAGACAGCTTCGAGTTCACCGGTCCCGGTGCCATGTGGGGCCTGGCGGCGGGGACGCTGGGGGCTTGGGGCGCGCTGACACTGACACTGGCGATGTTCAGTGGAGGCAAGCCATATGTCGTCATGCCGATCGTGTTCGGCGGAGCCGTGACCGTCTCGGCCCTGGTGTCGGTCTGGAAAGAATCGGAGCACACGACGGTCAATCCGCTGCTCTGGGTGGGCGTGGCGGGAATCGTCATCTGCGCCGCGATCGTGGCCTACTACACGCCGCACGCCGCCCCGCCAGCCAAGGCACCCGCTGCCGAAGCAGCCCCCGCCCCGCAACCGCACTCATAGCCTACAACCGATAGTTCGCTCTCCCTTTGGGAGAGGGTTAGGGTGAGGGCACCCTAAGCTTGACTCTATCCCGGAATCGTCGTCGCCGTCAGGGCAACTTAAACTTGACGACATCATGCACGACCAGCATCCCTCCGCCCCGCGAAGCGCCATCGCCCGTGCACGACAACTCCGTTGCGATTCGACGATTCCCGAACGCATTCTCTGGGAATTGCTCCGCGGCGGTCGACTGAAAGGCCTTAAGTTTCGCCGTCAACATCCGATCGCGCCCTACTTCGTGGATTTTTATTGTCACGACGCAAAGCTTGTCGTTGAGCTGGATGGAATCAGCCATAACGGGCGAGACGAAGAGGACCAACGGCGAGAGGCATTTCTTCGACGGCAAGGTCTGTGCGTCTTGCGGATCAGGAACGACGATGTCTTACAGAATCTGGACGGGGTGGCTGAGGCCATCTTGAAGGCGTCTGGATCTGGGCAGATCTGAAACTCGGAGGTCCAGAGACGTGCCGCACGCAGCTCGGCCGTCGCGAGCTGAGTCCAGAGACGTGCCGCCCTCACCCCGGCCCTCTCCCAAAGGGAGAGGGAGAACGGAGCGCGTTACTCCACGCTCGGCGCCTGGCGATTTGCCTGCCGCTCGATCTTCCATTCGATCTTCGCTTCCTTGCGCAGGTCGGCGATCGTCTGCTTCCACATCTCTTGTGACAACCGGGCCACGACGTCGTCGCGGACGTCTTCCAGGCTGAGGTCCCCGGGCGTCCGATCGGTGACCAGGCACAGCTCCATTCCGTACGGCGTGCGGAACGGCTGGCTGATCTCACCGACTTCCAGCTTGAACGCCTCTCGCGAGAACTGGGCGAACATCTTTCCGGAATAGGGAAACTCTCCGACGTCTCCCCCCTGCTCTTTGCTGGGGGCCTGCGAGTTCTTGCGGGCCGCTACTTCGAAAGTGAGTTTTTTGCCGACAATCTCCTTCCGCAACTCGTCGAGCCGGTCGGTGGCGGCCTGCCAGTCGGCGTCGTCTCCGGAGGCAGGCTTCACCAGGATCCGGCTGGCCCGAACCTTTGTGCCGTCGAACTCGGCCCGATGTGCTTCGAAGTAGGCCTTCAGGCGCTCATTGGGAACGGCCCGGTCGATGTGATGCTTCCAGGCGATCGGGAGGGCGAACTCGTCGCGCAGCGCCTGCTGAGTGTATCCCAGCTCGGCCAATACTTTGTCGGGGTCGGAACCGCGCTGTTTGGCCGCGTCGCGAATGCGATTGACCTGCTCGTCGATCTCCTTTTTCGAGGCACGGGTCTCGCGCGATTCCAGAAACTGCTGCATAAGCCGCGTGTCGATCAGTTGTTCGATGAATCGGTCGCGCTCCGCTTCGCGCTTCTCTTCCGGCACATGGCGCGTCATCAACAGGCGATTCAGATCGGCGTTGGTGACCTTCTTGCCGTTGACGAGAACCAGCACCGCCTCGCGGCTTGCGCCCGACTCCCCCTTTGTGCCGGACGCCTTCTTCGCCGTCTGCGCCGTTGCCTGAGGTCCATTGGAAACGATCGCCAGCGCAACCAGCGCCGCCGTGTGAACGTATCGAGTCATGTTCTGCCTGCTCCTCATCCGGTCCGCCGTGATGCGCATCGCCGTTCGCCCGCATTATAGGCGCAATTCGCCGACCGAGGGAATAGGCGCTGGAGCCTGAACTCCAACTCAGCAGCGGGCGGCGGTCGTGACCGTCAGGTAAGACGATTCACCGATCGGCCGCAGGCGGTGCTTAGGCCGGCACATCGGCGATTGCCGCTCGACGTCGCGCTTCAATCGCGTCGAGAGTCGCGAATCAACTGCGGCCAGTGTCCGCCGGACGACCCGCTTGCGGCTGCCCTGGGCCACAAGGTCGAGGGCGAAGAACGCGAGCAAACCGGCGATGCCGGCGTAGAACCCGGTACCATTCAAGCCCGTGAGATCCCCATTTGCGATTGCCGTTCCGATCAGCGCGCCGCTCAGAATCAGGATCGCGCTGCGGCTGACGACCTCAGATGATCGCTGCGGACTCACCGCTTTCCCGTTGATACTGACTTGTCGCATTCCGCAATTCCTGGACGGTCGGGTCTGCAAACGAGCATTCAAACCTACGTCCTATTCAACAAATGGTCAAACGGCCGCGTAATGCAAATCAAACCGCGAATTCGGCGCGACCGTCACAATCGGGGTTCCCGACGCAATCGCCAGCCAACCAAATGTGGAGTCAGGAATGAAATGCCGATCCGACGAAACGTGTCTGGTATCCGTGTTCAATCCGTATTTCATACGTGGCCAAAATTATCTCTCGAATCAAACGGCGGCTGGCACTTCACACCAATACCGATCTGTCGGGGGAATTCCCTGCACTGAAATGCGGCTCGTTCTACCGAATTTCCATTGTGTCCGATAGAATTCCCACCAATTGTTATTTAGACGGACGCGGACCCACGGGGACCAACCACAGGTCGGTGCCCGCCCGTGGGCTTAAGGGTTTATTGCTCGTTACGAAATCTTCGCATGTTTGACAAAGTCTCGACCGACGCGGGATTCATCCGCGGCGAACACGAAGTCCTGGCGTTCTGGAAATCGGCGCGGGTTTTCGACCGGCTCCGTGCGCAGAACAAAGGCAAGCCGCACTGGAGCTTCCTCGACGGCCCGATCACCGCCAACAACCCCATGGGGGTCCATCACGCCTGGGGCCGCACGTACAAAGACGCCTTCCAGCGCTACTTCGCCATGACGGGGCGCGAGCTGCGCTTTCAGAATGGCTTCGACTGCCAGGGGCTGTGGGTCGAGGTCGAGGTCGAAAAAGAGCTGGGCCTGGGAACCAAGAACGCCATCGTGGCCCACGGCATGGAACAATTCGTCGACGCCTGCAAGAAACGCGTGCTGACGTTCGCCGCGCGGCAAACCGAACAATCGGTGCGTCTCGGCTACTGGATGGACTGGGACGATCCCGCTACGCTCCGCAAACTGGCCGGCGGAATCGGAAAGCCCGAACCCGTGACGATCACCACCCCCGGAGGCAAACAGGTGACCGCGCGGGCCGAAGAAATCGTCGCCCGCCTCGGCAATCCCGAATGGGGGGGCAGCTATTTCACGTTCTCGACCGAGAACAACGAAACGATCTGGACGTTCCTCAAGAAATGTTTTCAGCTGGGCAAGATCTATCGCGGCCACGACGTCATGCCCTGGTCGGGCCCAGGCGGCAGCGCGTACAGCCAGATGGAAGTCGCCGAGGGTCGGCGCCTGACGACGCATAAATCGGTTTTCCTGCGGTTTCCCCTCAAAGGGCGCGACAACGAGTTTCTGCTCGTCTGGACGACGACTCCCTGGACCCTCACGAGCAACGTCGCGGCCGCCGTCAATCCGCAACTCGAGTACATGAAGCTCAAGACAAAGCGCGACGGCGCCGTCTATTACTTCGCCAAAGACAATCTCGAATTCCAGCGCCTGGCGAAGGAGTTCAAGGAAGGCTTCGGTCGGCCCGAATGGACCTGGCCCAAAGGGGTCGCAAAGCTCAAGTCGATTGCACAGATCTTCAAAGAGCAGGGTGGCTACGAAATCATCGGTACGCTGACCGGGGCCGAGATGATCGGCTGGGAATACGCCGGGCCGTTCGACGATCTTCCCGCGCAGCAGCAGGCGGGAGGCTTGCCAGCAAACCCCGAGCTAAGCTCGGCAACGGGCGTTTCGTGCCACCGCATCGTCGATGGCGGCCGCGACGCCGAAGGCAAGCCCACCGTCGTCGCCGGCGAAGGAACGGGGATCGTGCACACCGCCCCCGGCTGCGGCGATATCGACTTCACGCTCGGCAAGAACCTGGGCATCGTCGCCATCGCACCGCTGGGCGAAGACGGGCGGTTCGTCGAGGGGTTCGGCCCGTTCACCGGCAAGGAAGCCATCGACCGGCAGACCGCCGAGCTGGTTTTCGACGAGCTGCGCAAGAAGAACCTGCTGGTCGCCGTCGAGGAATATCCGCACATCTACCCGCACTGCTGGCGCACGGGAGTTGAGCTGGTGTTCCGCCTGGTGGACGAATGGTTCATCAGCATGGACTGGCGGCAGGAGATCATGGAGGTCGTGAAAAAGATCCGCTGGCTTCCCGACAGCATCGACGGCCAGGCCCGCGAGCTGGAATGGCTGGCGAACATGCGCGACTGGATGATCTCGAAGAAGCGCTTCTGGGGCCTCGCACTGCCGATCTGGGTCGACGACGGAGCCGATGAATTCCACATCAAGCCGGAAGAGGTGGAAGTCATTGGCTCGCTGGCCGAGCTCAAAGAGCGGGCCATTGCCGGCTGGGACGAATTTGCCGGCCACACGCCGCACAGGCCGTGGATCGACAAGGTGAAGATCCGCAATCCGCGCACCGGCAAATCGATGACGCGGATTCCCGACGTGGGCAATCCCTGGCTCGACGCGGGCATCGTCCCCTTCTCGACGATGCACTACAACACGAACCCTGCCGAATGGAAGTCGTGGTATCCCGCCGATCTCGTCCTCGAGTGCTTCCCCGGCCAGTTCCGCAACTGGTTCTATTCGATGCTCTCGCTCTCGACGATGATGCGGTACGACGAGACTGACGACCCGGCACAGAAGCGGCCATTCAAATCGCTGTTCGGCCACCGGTTGGTCATGAACGAAGACGGCAAGCCGATGCACAAAACCGACGGCACCGCCATCTGGTTCGAAGAGGCCGCCGAGCAGATTGGGGTCGACACGATTCGCTGGATGTACCTGGCTCAAAACCCGGCGATCGACCTGCGTTTCGGCACGCGGCACCGCGACAAACCGGTGACGCTGCAGACTCCCGACGGCCCGATCACAAAAACGGCTGAAGGCGCCCCCACCTGCGAAGTGGTCAGCAAGCCCGCTGACGAGATCCGCCGGCAGATTCTGATCCCGCTGTGGAATACTTACGCGTTCTTCGTGAATTACGCCCGCCTCGACGAATTCGATCCGGCCGCCGCGCTGGTCCCGGCGAACGAGCGCCCCGAAATCGACCGCTGGATTCTGTCGAATCTGCAGGCGCTGATCGAAACTGCGCGGCGCGAGATGGAGAACTTCAACACGGCCGGTTTTCTGCGCGAGGCGGCGACGTTTATCGACGACCTGTCGAACTGGTACGTGCGCCGCAACCGCCGGCGCTTCTGGCGCTCGCGCGCCGCCGGCGACCAGGACAAGCTGGCCGCCTACCCAACGCTGTACACCGTTCTCGTGACTCTCACGAAACTCCTCGCCCCGGTCATCCCGTTCGTTACCGAGCGGATGTTTCAGAACCTGACGTCGTCCCCCTTGCTAAGGGGGGGAGATCCGGCGACCAGCGTCCACCTCTGTGCATACCCGACAGTTGATCCTGCGTTGCGCGATCCGCAGTTGAGCGAGCGGATGGCTCTGGCACAACTGATGGTCAATCTCGGGCACGGGCTGCGCGAGCAGGCGGCGCAGCGCGTCAGGCAGCCGCTGCCCGAGCTGCGGTTCGCCGCGGCGTCGCCCGGGCACCGTGCGGCGATCGAAAGCCTGGCCGGCGTCATTCAAGAAGAGCTGAACGTCAAGAAAATCACCGGCTGCGACAATCTCGACGACCTTGTTCACTACAACTACAAGCCGAACCTCAAGACGCTCGGTCCCAAGTTCGGCAAGGGGCTCTCGGCGATCAACAAGGCACTGCCGGCGATCGATGGCAAAGTGCTCGCCCCCTTGCGCCGCGGCGAGTCGGTCACGCTCACGATCGAGGGGACCGATTACCTGCTGGCCCCCGAAGACGTACTCGTCAGCACGCAGCAGGCCGCCGAGTGGGTCGCAGCCGACGAGCGCGGCGTACAGATCGCCCTGTCGCTGCTCATTTCGCCCGAGCTCAAGCGCGAAGGCATGGCCCGCGACTTCGTCCGCCAGGTACAGCAGTTGCGGAAAGACGCCGACCTGGAAATCGAAAACCGAATCCGCGTCTTCTATGCCACCGAGAACGCCGAAGTGATCGCCGCCGTGACCGAATGGCACGACTACATCTGCGCCGAAACGCTGGCCGATTCGATCACGCGCACGGCGATGGCTCCCGCCGACGCGAAACTGGCGTTAATCGGAGATATTGAAGTTCCGATCTGGATAGAGCGCGTATAATGCAAGTATGAACGTTTGTCAGGTTAGCTTCTGGTTTGGTGGAGATTGAGAAATGTCGCAGAATAACCTTGAAACCCGAGTCGCGGCCTTAGAGGAGCAGGTCAAGCGGCTCATTCGCTCGAAATCTCGCGGCGTGAAAAAAAAGGATTGGCACAGCTCAATCGGCATGTTTGCTGGGAATGAGTTGATGAAGGAGATTGATGCGGCGGGAGCGGCGATTCGAGAAAGAGAACGCCGGCAAGCACGACGGCGCCCAGCGGCCAAGCGCCGTCGCTCCAAATCATGATACTACTCGATACGGATCATGTTTCAGTATTGAAATACGAAGCTCACGCACGAAGGCGGACGAGCTTATTCAATTGCGGCAAACTCGAGTCCGGGTCGGGGCGCACGATCTGAAAATTGTGTCAATTGCGTTGTCCCGCGACGCATTGCTACTCTCCGCAAACCTTCGTGACTGTTCGCGTGTTCCCGGTCTACGCGTCGAGGACTGGTTGAACTAATAGTCGAAAATCGCTGATTGACCGTCTGCCGATTGCGGAGGGCAAAGCATCTGGCAAATCCCCTGATTCTCTGTCATAATCGCATCAACGGCTGTTGCTGTATCTGATCGCGTTTCGCCGGGAGTTCTGCGGGATGTTTGCCAATCACAGGTTGACCCCCTGCGGCCGCACTCGCCGTGAATTCCTCTGGGAAACCGGAATGGGGTTTACCGGCACGGCACTGACGGCGATGCTGGCGGCCGACGGGTTTTTCGGTAACGCGGCAACCGCCGCCGAATCGAGCGAAGCAGGACCGCTGACGCCCAAAAAGCCGCACTTCACTGCCAAGGCGAAGTCGGTCATCTTTCTCTTCATGTATGGCGGCGTCAGCCAGGTCGATACGTGGGACCCGAAGCCCGAGCTCACAAGGCTCTCGGGCCAGCCGATCCCCGATCTCGACAAAGACGCGCTGTTCAAAGTCCGCAATCCGGGGACGCTGCTGGGGAGCACGCGCAAATTCGCTCCGGCGGGACAGAGCGGCATTCCCGTTTCCGATCTGTATCCGAACCTGGCCGGCGTGGTGGACGAACTGGCGGTCATCCGCTCGATGTACGCCGAAAGTTTCGCGCACGGCAGCGGCCTGTTGCAGATGAACACGGGCTACTTGCGGCAGGGGTTTCCCAGTGTCGGCTCGTGGCTGACTTATGGCCTGGGGAGCCCTAACCAGAATCTGCCGGGCTACGTGGTGATGCTCGATCATCGCGGCGGCCCGATCGGCGGCGCTCCCAACTGGGGGAGCGGCTTCATGCCGGCCACGTTCCAGGGAACTCAGTTCCGTACGACCGGCGCGCCAATCATCGACCTGACCCCTCCCGAAGGCACGTCAACCGCGAGGCAGCGAGACGAGCTCGATCTGCTGGCGCAGCTCAATCGCAAGCACCTGGAGCGCAAGCCGGGCGAATCCGAATTGAAGGCGCGCCTGGCGACTTACGAGTTGGCGTTCCGCATGCAGGCCGAGGCCCCCGAAGCGGTCGACGTCTCGCAGGAATCGGAAGCCACTCAGAAACTGTACGGGCTCGACGACCCAGCCACCGAGAAATTCGGCCGCCGCTGCCTGATGGCGCGACGGCTCGTCGAGCGTGGCGTGCGGTTTGTTCAGGTTTACTCGGGAGGCGGCCACAACGACGAGAACTGGGACGCGCACGGCGACGTCAATAAGAATCACGAGCTGCACTGCAAAGAAACCGACAAGCCGATGGCCGGGCTGATCCAGGACCTCAAATCACGCGGCCTGCTCGATGAAACGCTGATCGTCTGGAGCGGCGAGTTCGGCCGTACGCCGACCGCGCAGAATGGCAAAGGGCGCGACCACAACCCGCGCGGCTTCTCGACGTGGCTGGCCGGCGGCGGTGTCAAAGGGGGGCAAGTCTACGGCGCGACTGACCCCTTCGGCTTCGCGGCGGTCGAGAACAAGGCCCACGTGCACGACTTCCACGCCACGATCCTGCACCTGATGGGGGTCGACCACAAGCTGCTCACCTACTTCCATAACAGCCGCGACTATCGCCTCACTGATGTCGAAGGCGAAGTCATCAAGCCGCTGCTGGCGTGAGCATTCAGGATTTCGCCAGCAACAGAAGGTCGAGCCCTTTGAATTGCTTGAACGCCTTGTCCGTGGTGACGAGCTGAAATCCGCCCGCGATGGCAAACGCCGCAAGGTACGCGTCCATCCAGAGTTTCGGCGATGCCACGTTGCGGGTCGCCAGTTTCTTCCAATGCGATTCCAAGTCAGACGGTTCGTCGACCCAGGCGATTCTGTCGCTTCCCAGAAATCCTTCGTAGACCGACCACGCGCCTTTGTTGGTCAGCGGCAGAATTCCATAAGGAGCCGCCACAGCCGACGTCGTCATCAACCGCAAGAATGATTGTTGCGTGGCACGGCAAAATATGACGCTTTCGGATGGCTGCCGTTTTTCCAGCCACCCACGTACGAGAGGATGAAAAGCATGCTTGGAATATGCGAGTGCCAGCCAAACGTTGCTATCGGCCAAGAACATCTGTTGATTCCGTTTCCTGGTTCAACAGAATGTCAGCCACGCGCTCGGGGGTCAGTTCGTCATCCGGCGAGGCCGCGTGTTTGCATTCGATCAGGGGCAAGCCCGTTTTCTTGTCTTTCGTAATCCGGCGCGCCGGGGAATGAGGCGGTGGTTCCGCTGCAACGGCCAGGCCCCTCCGCAAGAGGTCTGCCACTGCATCTTTGAGTTTCCGGCCTTCGTGAATTGCGCGGAGTTTCACCGCTTTCACCAAGGCGTCGGGAAGGTCCAGGGTCGTTTTCATGTACCCATTTTCCTGGTTTCCCAGCTTGCTGTCAATATTCTGTTCGTCGTCAACACAATTCACTGCATTCTGTAGATGCGCGGCTTTTCCCGAACGTCGAGATCGTCTGCCAAGAGCACGCTGACGCGACCGGAATGACTTGACAGGTCAGAGACCTACCCCACGCGGGGCGACAAAGTCGAGTTTTGTCGCATCTGACTCGCTTGAAAAGGTTTATGTTGCGATTGCGATGCATGATTGCCGCTCCGGCGGCAATGAACGGGAGTGCCGCTTTTCCTGAATTCCCCGCGTTCCGGCGAGCCATCTTGCTTGTTCGAGGGTTAATGTTTTAATAGGCGAGGAATGGCATGCCCGCTCGACCGGCAATGGATGGCCGATCGGGCCGTTTTTGCCGACTTCAGGCGTGCGGCCAGTCGACCGAAATCTGACCTGCGGGGAATCGACCGATGGTGAGTATTCGAACCGGTAGTCCGCTGCTGCTGCTGGCCGGGTTTCTATTCGCGGCGACGGCTCACGCGGCTCCCGCGCAGCCGGCGGAAAAGCACCCCACCAAGGAAGAGTCCGAATATTTTGAGAAGCGGATTCGCCCGATCCTCGTCAAGTACTGCTACGAATGCCATGCGGGTGATCCCAAAAAGGCCAAGTCGAATTTCGTGCTCGACACGCGCGACGGGCTCCGCAACGGGGGCCAGTCGGGGCCGGTAATTATCCCCGGCAATGCCGACGACAGCCCGCTGATCGAGGCCGTCCGCTACGAGGGGCTGGAAATGCCCCCCAAGGAAAAACTTCCCGATTCGCTGATTGACGAACTGGCCAAATGGGTCGAGATGGGGGCGCCCGACCCGCGCATCGGCAAAGCGGCCAACCCCAAACACAAGATCGACCTGACCGAGGCCCGCAAGTACTGGGCGTTTCAGCGCCCCAAGGCGGCCCACGCCCCCGAAGTCGCCGACAAAGCCTGGCCGCGCACCGATGTCGACCGTTTCGTGGCGGCCGCGCGGGAAAAAGAAGGCTTGCAGCCGACGGCCGACGCCGACCGTGCGACACTCATCCGCCGCGTCACGTTCGACCTGATCGGCCTGCCGCCGACGCCGGAAGAAATCGACGCGTTCGTGAACGACAGCTCGACTAATGCGCTGGCCAACGTCGTCGACCGGCTGCTCGCCTCGCCGCAATTCGGCGAGAAATGGGGGCGGCACTGGCTCGACGTCGTCCGCTACGGCGAGTCGACCGGCAAAGAGCGCAACATTCCATTCCGATATGCCTGGCGGTATCGCAACTACGTCATCGACGCCTTCAACGAAGACAAGCCGTACGATCGGTTCGTCGTCGAGCAGATTGCCGGCGACCTGCTCCCCTCGAAGAACGCCGCCGAACACGACAAGCACTTGATTGCGACGGGTTTCCTGGCGATCGGCACCAAGGGGGTCAACACGAAAGATGCCGAGCAGTTCAGGTACGAAGTGATCGACGACCAGATTGACGTCACGAGCCGCGCTTTCCTGAGCATGACGGTGGCCTGTGCCCGCTGCCACGACCACAAGTTCGACCCGATCCCGACGAGCGATTACTACGCGCTGGCGGGGATCTTCCGCAGCACCGACACGCACACGGGGGTGAAGCCCGGTTCAAAGACCGCCAGCGACAAGGCCCTTCTGACGCTGGCCCAGGCCGGCACCGCCGAGAATTCCGCCGCCTCGAAGCGCGCGGCCAAAGCCCTGGAGGGCCACGAAGAGCGCGCCAAGGAGATCGAGAAGATCGAAGCCCAACTTGCCGAGCTGCGCAAGTCGGCGAAAGAGGTTCGTCGGCAGGCTCAAATGAAGAAGAAAAAGGGGAAAGGTAAGCCGCAGGCTCAAACGGTCGCCAACCCGGTCAATGCGAAGGAACTTCGCGATCAGATCAAGAAGCTCGAAGACCGCCTGCAGCAGCTTGAAGGGGCGGCGACCCCGGCGGGTGATTTCGTGATGGCAGTCAGCGAAGGCAAACCGCACAATTCGCCGCTCCTGAACCGCGGCGAGCTCAAAGACAAGGGGGACGAGGTCCACCGCGGGGTGCTTTCGGTCATCAAGACACCCGCCGGCAACGTCAATCTCAAGCACAG
>JACQFH010000734.1 GCA_016200145.1 Planctomycetia bacterium
CTGGTCGACCTGCCAGCCCTGCAGCGCCTCGCCGGCGGCGAGTCCGGATCGGACTCGGGCGATCGCCGCGTCGCGCGCCCCGGCGACGATCTGAAAGATCTCTTCGTATTTCGCGGGCACTTCAGTTCCGATGAAGCCTACCCGCGTCAGATCGCTATAGACGGCGCGAGGGCGGTTCTGCTTGGCCCACAGATCGATCAGCACGAAGTCGCCCTCTTGGAGAGGCGCGTCGCCCGTTTCGTAGTGCGGGTCGCCGCTGTGCGGACCGACGCCCACGATTGGCGCGTGGTCGGCAAACAGGCCATGCTCGTCGAAGTGCCGGACGATCTCCTGCTGCACCTGCCTCTCGGTGACCGGCTCGCGGCGGCGGATCTTCTCGGCGATAAACCGCCAGGCGCGCGGATAGGCCGAGTCGGTGTGGACGGCGGCCGCCTGGTGCATCCGCCATTGCTCGTCGTCCCAGGCGGCCTCGAAGAGCTGGACGAGATCGCCCGACGAGGCGACCTCGGCCCCGAAGCTGCGCACCAGCTCGACGAGCCCGGCATCGACGCGCGAGACGTAGGGGTTGGCGTTGCGGGGCGAGTATTCCATCGCCACGTTGCGAGAAACGCCCAGCATTTTCGCCAGGCCGCCTTCCAGGTCCTGCCAGCGCAAGTAAACCGTCTTGCCGCCAGGCAGATGGTCGAGCGATCCGGTTTCAATACGGTGCACCAGCTTGTGCGGCTCGCCCCGGGCCGGAACGCAGTAAAAGAACCGGCGCGACATGATCGGCCGCTCGCCCAGGTCGAGAATCCGCCGGGCGAGCACGTTGCTTCCCCGAAAATCGCACAACAGCCAGGCATCGAATTTGAATTCGCGCAGCGCCGCCTGCACGGCCGACAGGTCAAACATCGTGGTGTTCCCGGTGCGGGTTGAAGAGGACAGAGTGCCAACCTACGCCTTCAAAGATTAGCCGGTGGAGAAGCGATGTGCGAGCAGTAAGTCACGGTCGTTCGCCGGCAGCGAGCGTGCAATTGTTCTCGGAGAGGCATCACGAGGGACGATCTGTCCCCGAATTACACTCCACCGACCCCGCGTCGGTGGGAGCACGACTGGAAGCTAGCAGGCCCGAGCCAGTCACCGGTTCCACCGACGCGGGGTCGGTGGGGACCACTCCCAGACAACGGATGCACCCGGCCCCGAAGTGGACAATCGATAAATCTGGCGATGACGACTCGCCGAATGATATGATAGGGCACCGCAATCTCAATCGAGAGGTTTCGCATGCTGACCTGCTGGGGACAACGGCACCGCTTTTGCGACGGCTTGAGCCGCCGCGAGTTTTTGCGCGCCGGCGCCCTGGGCCTGGGGGGATTAACGCTCGCCGAGCTGCTGCGCCGCGAAAGCTCGGCGGAGTCAACCAACACGGCCACGCGGCAGAAGTCGGTGATCTATGTCGTTCTGGGAGGAGGCCCCAGCCATATCGACATGTACGATCTCAAGCCGCTGGCGCCGGTCGAGTATCGCGGACCATTCCAGCCGATCGCGACCAGCCTGCCGGGTGTCGATATCTGCGAACTGATGCCCCGCCAGGCAAAAATGATGCACGAGCTGGCGCTCGTGCGCGGCATCCGATCGGTCGAGAACGATCATTATCTGAGCGAGGTTTACACGGGATTGCCGCGGATCGCCGGCAAGCGTCCGGCGTTCGGTTCGGTAGTGAGTCGTCTGGCCGGGTCGCAGTCGCTGCTGCCCCCCTACGTCTCTCTCGATGAAGTCACGGTCGAGCCGTTCGAATACGAGAAGCCGCACTACGCGGGGGCCAGCCACGCCCCGTTCCGGCCGTTCGGCCCGTCGATCGAAGACATGACGCCCGTCAAATCGGTCGACCGGCTTCAAGACAGGCGGGAGCTGCTGAGCGCGTTCGACGGCATGCGGCGGCGGATCGACCGGCAGGAAGCGGCGAGCGGCCTCGATCCATTCACTTTGCGGGCGCTGGAGATCATCACATCGCCCCGGGTGCGTGACGCGTTTGACCTGTCGAAAGAATCCCCCGAGACGCTGCTGCGCTACGGCAAGGGGAAGTATCCCCACCAGACCGTTAAGGACATCATGTACGACTGGGATGTGAAACCCTTCATCCGGGCGCGGCGGCTGGTGGAAGCCGGCGCGCGGGTGGTGACGCTGCGTGTGGGCTCGTGGGACCATCACAGCGGCCCGCAGAGCGATATCTTTTTCGCGCTGCGTTGCCTGCTGCCGGTGCTCGACCAGAGCATCGAAGCACTGGTGACCGACCTGCGCGACCGGGGGCTGGATCGCGACGTGCTGGTTGTCGTGCTGGGGGAATTCGGCCGGACGCCCAAGATTTCGCCCCTCGGCCCCGGACGCGAACACTGGGCCGACGCCGGCTGCGCCCTGTTCTAC
>JACQFH010000735.1 GCA_016200145.1 Planctomycetia bacterium
CTCACCTTCTCGCGCAGCACGTGCTTGCGGGAGCCGCTTTCGAGCGTGAGCACTGCCGGTACCTTTTCGAGAGGAAACGGGCCCGCGTTGAAGACGCCCGCCTGGAGGGTGACCGGGTCTCCGGGCCGCACCAGCCGCCGCGCCGCCTGCACCGTCGTGAGGGCCACGTTGTTGACGGCAGTCCGCCCCAGATCGACGACATGCATCTCGACTTCGGGAGGCAGCGGCTCGACGTTCGTCCAGTCGAGTCCCGAACGCTGCAAGTCGGTGAAGATATGCACCTCGCGGCGGCCGTCCGGGTTGTTCGTGCACACGTCGCGGGCCCAGGCCAGCGCCGCGCCATAGTTGGTGGCCGAGTAGGCGACCTCGGGAGCCTTCAACAGGGCCAGCAGCTCAGCCGGCTTCGCGTCTTTGTCGTTCGTGGATTGGCCGCCGCCCAGCGGGCGGACGGCCTGATCGAAGAAGGCGACTTCGATCTGGGTCTTTTCACCGCTTTTGGCGATCACATCGCGCGCCTGTTCGACCGCCAGGTCAATGAGCCGCTTGCCGTGGTCTTTAAGCTCCATGCTCGCCGAGCGGTCGATGAGGATTGCGACGAGGCGTTCGCGGCCCGACTGGCCACGATCGATGAAAAAGGGCCGGGCGAAGAGGCCCGCGATCAGCGCCAGGCACCCGAGGCGCAGCGCGAGAAGCAGCCACCGTTTCAGTTTGCGCCGGCGGGCGTTTTCTTCGAGAACAATCCGCAGGAACCTGAGCGTTCCCAGGTCGACCCGGCGGCTCTTGCGCCGGAACAACAGGTGAATGATGACCGGGATCGCCAACCCGAGCAGGGCCCAGAGGAATGCAGGTTGGACGAAGTGGGGGAGCATGAAATCCCAATTCCGAAATACCTTAAAAGCTCTTCGAGCGTTTTACGAAATAATCCAGCAGCGCTTCATCGAGTGGGTCGTCGGTGGTGAGCTCGATGCGGTCGATGGCACGGTTGCGGCATTCGCGCTCGACTTCGCCGCGCCACTGCGTCATGGCCGCCAGGTAACTCTCGCGGACCCCCTCGGCGTGCGTCATCAGCTCTTCCCCCGTTTCGAGATCGTGAAAGCGGATGTTGCCTTCGAGGGGCAGATCGCGCTCGTACGGATCGAACACGTGGAACAGCAGCACCTCGTGATTCATAAACCGCAGGTGATCGAGCCCGTCCATGATCCGCGTCAGGTCATCGAACAGGTCGCTGATCACCACGACCATGCCGCGGTGCCGCGCCAGCTCGGCCGCCTGGTGCAGCGCCCGGCCCGCGTCGGAAGCCGGCCGGGCGCGCGTCGCGCCGATCAGCCGCAGGATCTCGTCGAGCTGATGTGCCTTGGCTTTGGGGGGAAGGTTGGCAACGACCGCGTCGGCGAACAGCGTGATGCCCACGGCATCCTGCTGCTTGAGCGCCAGGTGCGCCAGGGCCGCGGCCAGAGCCGAGCCATAATGCAGCTTGCTCCGTCCGCGGCTCGCGCACTCCATCGAATTGCTGATGTCGAGCAGGATGTACAGGTTGAGGTTCGTCTCGGCGTTGTATTCTTTGACGTACAGCCGTTTCTGGCGGGCGAACAGCTTCCAGTTGACGTGCCGCAGGTCGTCTCCTGGAACGTATTCGCGATGCGACGAAAACTCGACGCTGAAGCCCACATACGGGCTGCGGTGCAGGCCATGCATGAAGCCTTCGACGATCGACCGGGCCCGCAGCTCGATGTTATCGAGCCGCGAGAAGAACGCCGGGTCGACGAGTTCGCGGGTGTCGAGGGGCATGGGGCGAGTGACTGACTTAAGGAAATCTGCAGTTACAGACGCGAAGAGGCAAGCACAGGCGGCTCAGATTCGGGACGGCATGATGATCAAACACACGTGAGCGGGCACGCACTTAGAATCCGAAATCCGAAATCCCAATTCCGAAATGCCCGTCATCCCTCCTGTGGGACGGCTTTCAAAAGCCGCTCGATGATGGTTTCGGTGTCGACGCCGTCGGCGCGGGCGTGGAAGTTGAGCACCAGACGATGGCGGAAGACCGGCTTGGCGAGCACCTTGATGTCGGCGAAATCGACATGGTACTTGCCGGCGAGGATGGACCGCGCCTTGGCCCCCAGCACCAGAAATTGCGAGGCGCGGGGACTGGCGCCGTAGGCGATGTACTTGTGGGCGCCGTCGATGGCCGCCGTCTCGCCGGGGCGCGACGCGGCCGCCAGCCGCGCGGCGAACCGCACGACCGAATCGGCGATCGGCACGCCGCGCACCAGTTCCTGCAGGCGGACCACTTCGTCGCTCTTGAGCACCGTGTTGGCGGCGCCCGTCAGCGTGCTGGTCGTGCCCTTGATGATCCGCACTTCTTCGTCGATGGTCGGGTATTTGACCTTCAGGCTGAACATGAAGCGGTCGACCTGCGCTTCGGGCAGGGGATACGTGCCTTCCATTTCAATCGGGTTCTGCGTGGCGACGACGTAGAACGGCGGCTTGAGCGAATAAGTCTGCCGGCCCACCGAGACTTCCTGTTCCTGCATGGCCTGCAGCAGCGCGGCCTGCGTCTTGGGGGGCGTGCGGTTGATTTCGTCGGCCAGCAGAAAATTGGTGAACACCGGCCCCGGCATGAATTCCATCGTGTGCCGGCCCGTCGTCTGGTCTTCTTTCATCACGTCGGTCCCCGTGATGTCGGAAGGCATCAGGTCGGGGGTGAACTGGATGCGGCGGAACTCCATGTCGAGCGTCCGCGCCAGGGTCCGCCCCATCAGCGTCTTGCCCAGGCCCGGAACGCCGTGCAGCAGCACGTGCCCCCGGCAGAGCAGGCCCACCAGCAGAAAGTCGATGATCTCGTCCTGCCCGACGACGACCTTTCCCATTTCTTCCTTGACGCGCGTGCGGGCGTCGCGAAGCCGCGCCACGACGGCGGCGTCGTCGTTCGACAGGGGCTGTGCCGCGGGCGGCTGCCCGTTGCCTTTGGCGGCATCGCTCTCGGCGGCACGTTTTTCGAGACTGGCGGGAACTGGCATGAAGTCACGATCTCTTCAGAAGGTCATCGTCTGCAGTTGAATACGCGTCTTTTGATTCATCAACTCTCTTCGGTTCTCTCACTTCGCTCTTCAGCCCAAACAGCACTCTCGCCTGAGCGTGGTCAACAGCATTCATTCGTCCGGGACGGCGAAAGCCTCTTTCGCGTCGATCAGGCCGTCGCCGTCGGTGTCGATGCGGTGAAATGCCTCGCGCGGGCCGAGGAATTCGTTCCACGTCAGGTCCCCGTCGTTGTTGCGGTCCATGCGCTGGAACCAGATGGGGCCCACCGAAGCGCGCTCGGCAAAATTGGGGGGGGCGTTCTGGGCGATCATCTGGTCAGTCGGCCCGAACAGCACGAAGCTGCCCCGCAGGAACTCGATGTGGAAGTTGCGGACGGGGTCGCTGGGAGTCAGCCGGCTCGGGTCTTTGCGGGCCATCTTCTGCAGCGCCTTGCCGGCCGATTTCATCTCGCGCATCGAGATCCGCCCATCGCCGTTGGCGTCGAGCGATTCGAAAAAGCCGCGGCCCATGTCGTACAAGTTGACACGGGCCTGCGTCGCCGCCGGCTCGCCGCGGACCTTGACGTACTTCTCCATCTCTTCGCCGAAGATCTTGCCGTCGCCGTCGGCGTCGAGCGCGTCGAACAGCCCACGCTCGAAACGAATGCCCATCGACGTTTCCTGTTTGTCGAGGTAGCCATTGCCGTCGACGTCGAGCCGGTTGAAAACCTGCATGGCGTTGGCGACGGCTGCCTTGATGGGATCGATTTTGCGGAACGAGAGCGTGAGCGTGGTCTTCGCGAACGCCAGCCGCACGAGATCGGGCCGGCGGGCGTCGTCAATCCGCTGGCCGGCCGTGGCCAGAATCGTGAACACGGGCTCCCCTTCGGCGGCGCCGGCCAGATCGATCGCCAGCTCGAGATCGACGGGGGTCTCGGCGACCTTCGACAACTCCCGCTCGTCGAGTTTTCCATCGGAATTGCGATCGAGCATTTTCACGCGCTCGGGCTCCCAGCCCAGCTCGGCCGCCGTCAGTTTGTTGTCGCGGTTGCGGTCGTATTTCTTGAACATGGCCCGCGGCAACAGGGGCTGACCCACGTCGAAGATCAGATCGGCCTTCGTCGCCACGGGGCGCTCGCTGGCGCCGGGGCGCGCCACGACCACCTGCGCGGCCACCTCGTCGGGATCGGGCTGAGGCAGGAATTCCTGGAACGTGACGCATTCGTCCTGGTCCAGATCGCGCTGCAGGATTTTCGCCGCCGCGGCCGCCATTTCCGACGCGTCGATATAACCCGAGCCGTCGGTGTCGAGGAACCGGAACACTTCCATGTCGTTGTTCGAGGCCGACGTATCCTGCCGATAGACGACCGCCGCCGCCGCCTGGTCGACTTGCTGGAGGATGTCGAGGATGTCTTTGTGGGTCTTCGTGCGGTTGCCGTCGAGCGATTTGACGTATGCTCCGCCGGTGACCTTGCCGCGCGCCGTGCTGAGCGGCGAGCGTGCCGCCTCTTCGGGGGAGAGCTTGCCGTCGCCGTCGGTGTCGAGCTGCTTCATCAGCCGTTCGGCATAGGCGTTGCGGGCCGAAGCCAGCGAGATCCCTGAGAGCGAGAGGTGGAACCGCAGGTGGAGCGGGCTTTCGTCGAGCATCAGCAGCACGTCGCGAATGTCGTCGCTCTGGGCCTTTGTTACCGCTCCGGCGGCGGCCGCGGCCACCGTCACCTTGCCCGGGCCGCCAGCCGGTGGCGCATCGGCGCCGAAGGCCGTGGCCAGACTCAAGCCGGTCAGGATGACGAGCAATGCTCTCATGATTGGCAACAGTAATACGCTTGACGCATCAGATTCTTATCATCCGACCTTGCGGGCGAGCAGCTCGGCGATTGGTTTAGCGCCCCGGTCGACGATGGGAATGGGCCGGCCTTCCTCGGTGATGTTCTCTCTGGTGTGGTCGATCCCCACGGCCTGGCAGATCGTGGCCAGGAATTCAGGTACCCTGACAGGGCGGTCTTTCACCGCCATGCCGTCTTCGCCCGTATCCCCGATGACCTGTCCGCCCCGGATGCCGCCCCCCGCCAGGACGGTCGACCAGGCGGCCGGGAAGTGATCGCGACCGTTCTGCGCGGTGATTTGCGGCGTGCGGCCGAATTCTCCCATCCACACGACGAGCGTCGTTTCGAGCAGGCCGCGCTGCTTGAGGTCGGTCATCAGCGTTGACCAGGCCGGGTCGAGAATCGCCGAAAGCTGCTTGACCTGCTCGAAGTTATTCGTGTGCGTATCCCAGTTGGAATTGGCGCCCGTGAGCGTGACTTCGACAAATGGCACTTCGCGCTCGACGAGCCGGCGCGCCAAAAGGCACCCCTGCCCGAACCGGTTGCGGCCGTAGGCGTCGCGCAGCTCGGCGGGCTCGTCTTCAAGCTTGAAGGCCGCTTTGCCCTGCGATTTCACCATCCGCACTGCCCGCTGGTAATTGGCGCGGTGCGCCTCGGTCGATTCGCCTTTGTAGCGCTTCGCAAATTTGGCCTGCATGAAATCGAGCAGCTCGAATCGCCCCTGCAGCGATTCGATGCTGCGCCCGTTCGTGGGGAGCAGGTTTTCGACCGACATGTTGGCCCGCGCCTGCGGATTGTCACTGTCGCCGGTGACCACCAGCGGCGAATATTGCGGCCCCAGGAACCCTGAGCCGGCGTTCGAGAACCGGAACGGGCTGATGCTCACGAAGTTCGGCAACTCGTTGTCGGGCCTGCCGAGCTCTTTGGAGATGATCGACCCCAGCTCGGGGTAACGGACCGCTTCCTGCTCGCGGTAGCCGGTGAGCATCATGTGCGTCGCCAGGCCGTGGTCGCCTTCTTTCGACGACATGCTGCGGATAAAGGCCATGTCTTTGGCCTGGGCGGCCAGGCCGGGCAGATGCTCGCTGATGCGGATCCCCGGGACCGCCGTATCGATCGCCGCGAAAGGGCCGCCGTGCTTGTGCCCGGGCTTCAGGTCGAACGTGTCGGTCTGGCTGGGGCCGCCGGTCATCCACAACAGGATGCACGAGCGGTTGCGTGTTTTGGCGTCGCCGCGGGCGAGCTGTGAAATCCAGCCTGAATACGACACGCCCAGCGCGCCGGCCAGAGACATATTGAGAAAATCGCGCCGTGAATATTCGCCGAAGAATGACGGGTTCATGATTCTGCTCCGTAAAAGGCCGCCCTAGCGGCTCAAAATGAATTCGGGGTTGTTGAGCAGCGCCCAGTAAATATCGGTGTACGCGCGGCGACGTTCGTCCTTGTCTGTGTACCGCGCCAGGTAGGCCTGCAGCCGTTCGACTTCTTCCGCGTCGGGCTTGCGCGTGAGCGTCGCCAGGTACAGGGTTTCGATCTTTTCGGTCGGCCCGAGGAACGGCGCATCGAGCACGGCCCGCAGCGTGCGGCTCTCGTCCAGATCGGTGGCATTGGAAACCAGGACCCCATTCATGATCGCCAGGGCCTGCGGAATTCCTGCCTTGAACTGATCGGGCGAGTCGCTGGAGGCCTCGTTTAAGCGCGCCATCAGGGTGGCCCCCTGCGAGTTGTACCGAGCGCTCTGCGCGTCGTTGCGGCCGACGGGCAGCATCAGCGCCTGCTCAAGCGAATCGAACACCTGCTGAGGGCTTAAGCTCTTGAGCGGGCGATGGATCGACAGTGGAGAATCGGCGGGCGGATCGTCGCCGGTCGCCGAGGGACGCTGGTACACGCGGCTTTTGCAGATCCCGGAGATCAGCCATTGCACGTCGTATTCGGCGTCGACGAACTGCCGCGCCAGGTCGTTCAGCACCACGTTGCGCTGTTTGGGTGAGGCCTGGTCGAGATCGTCGACGTGCGGAATCAGCCCCTGCCCGCAGAGCTGCTGCCAGACGCGGTTGACCGCCGTCGCGGCGAAGTTGGGATTGTCTTTGGAGACCAGCCAGTCGGCCAGGTACTGGCGTGGCTTCTTGTCGTTGGGCACCTTGACCTCATCTTCGCTCCACAGGAGCCGCACGGTGTAGACTTTGTCGCTATCGGCCGGCTTGATCGTGGTGATCCTGGTGTCTTCGGCTTTAGTGTCGCCCTGGGCGTTCGGCTGGACCGCCATCGGGGCGCTGGCGAAGAAGGCAGCCATCCCCCAGAAATCATCCTGGCGCCATTCGGCGAAAGGATGATTGTGACACTTGGCGCAACCAATGCGCACTCCCAGGAAGACGCGGCTCATCGAGCTGGCGACGGTGTCGGGCGTGCCCCCCACCGCGCGGTAGAACGCACCCGCCGAGCCGCTGCGCGGGGCCGGCTGGCCCGGGCCGAGGAAGGCGGGGAACGGAGCGTTCGGGTTGGCCGTGACGAGCGTGCGGACCATTTTGTCGTACGGCACTCGGGCCGCGAACTGCTGCTGCAGCCAGGTTCCGAACTGCGGCGCGAACCCCATGCCCGGGCTGCCGTTGGGGACCATGATCCGCTGAAAGACGCGCGCCAGGTGGGCGCTGCTGCGGGGCTCGGCGAGCAGTTGTTCGATCATCCGGGAGCGCTTCGACGGGCTTTCGTCGGCCAGAAAATCGCGAGTCTGGGCCACGCTCGGGATCGAACCGACGAGATCGAGATACACGCGTCGCAGGAAGGTGGCGTCGTCGACGACTTCGCGCGGTTCCAGGCCGGCGTCTTTCCAAAGCCCGGCGAAGCGCTCGTCGATCCAGGTGGCTAGTTGATCGGAGGGATGTTTCGGGGCGCGCTCGGAGGCATCGGCCGCGGGCTGCGCCCGGGCAGAATCGCCCGCCGCCATCCCCAGCAGCGCCGCAACGAGCGCCGGAATGATGCGTCTGACCATGACAGGTTTCCCAGGAATAAGCCGCGATAAAGGACGCGATGGAGAGGTCCGGTTTTGCCGCGGGAGTTGATCAAATTCCCACAATGACCACATTAAAGACATTTCGTCTTAAATGTCAAGCAGGAAATCGGGAAAAATCGAAAAGCAGGAAAAATCAGCTCGGGAGCCCGCGGTTCGGTGGAAAATGCCTGGTCATTGCTGTCCGACGGTCGGCTAAGAAATCGGAAGATTATTTTTTTGTAGCCATCTCGCTCCGCCGAGACGAGGTCTGTGCCCTCCCGACAACCCCCGCCTCCGCGCAACGCGGCGTCCGGCACGCAACTCTGGTCTCGACGTCCCCCGGCCACTGTGCTCTGCCCGGCCCGCATCGCGGTGTGTCGATCGGTGGCGTGCCGTGTGAGGGACATCAATACCTCGTCTCGGCGGAGC
>JACQFH010000684.1 GCA_016200145.1 Planctomycetia bacterium
GCCGCCCTGGCCGCCGCCGAAGGCATTCTGACCGCCGCCCTGGCCGCCACCGACCGAAGCGTTACCGGCACCACTGACGAACGAGAACTGCTGCACGTCGGTGATGGCGGTGAACGAGGGGATGACGGTCAACCGGACATAGCGGCGATCGGCGGAAATGACTGCGGTGACCGTCATGCTGACCCCTTCGGGGAGCACGGTGATTTGCGGCGTGAAACCGACCGAGCCGAAGCCGACGGTGGGGATCAGACTGGTCACGAACGGACGCTGACGGGTATCGGTGACCGTGGCCGTCTGCCCGTTGAACAGCGTCACCTTGGGGGCGAACAACAGGTTTGACCGATTGTCGCCCTGGGCGGCGTTGATCAGGAAGAACGTTTCGATGTCGGACAGAATCGCAAATCCGACCTGCATTCCAGCCGCCGGGTTGAAGCTGCCGAACTGCGGTACGCCAATCCCGAACGAACCCTGGGAGAACGGAATGTCGAGGTTGTTGGCGAACGCGTTGGTCGGCAGCAGGCCCACGACGTTGCCGTAACGGGGCCACGAGCTTTGCGAGTGCGTGTCGATCGGCGGGCCGGGAGTGAAGGGTGCGCCGCCGCCGCCGGATCCCCCCGTTCCGCTTTGTGCCTGCTGTCCGCCTTGTCCCTGCTGTTGTCCACCCTGTCCACCCTGCCCATTCTGTCCGCCGCTGGTGCCCTGAGTGCTCGCGAACGCCTGGCCGTTGCCGAACGGGGGCAGGGGTTGCCCGAAGGTGTTGGGCAGGCCGTTATTGACGTTGCCCTTGAGGTTGAAGTTGAAGTCGATGCCGATGCGTTCGAAGAAGGTATCGCTGACGGTGATGAACCGGCATTCGATCGTCACCTGCAGGTCCTGCAGGCGGCGGAGCTGCCCGAGGAGGTCGGCAATCTCATCGTGCACGGCTTGCGTCTGCCGGATCACGAGGCTGAGTGTGGTGCGGTAGGGAACCATCGACCCGGGACCGCTGAGCTCTTCCCAGGAGTCGGGCTGGACGGTCTGGGAGATCAGGTTCATCAGCGAAGTGAAGTCGGCCTGAACGCCGCCGCCGCCCATGAAGTCGTGGTTGTCGACGGGATCGGACATGCGCGGGATCTGCCCGCGGCGCGCTTCGCGATCGTCGATCTGTGCGAACGACTGCCGTTGCTGGCCGCCCGCGGACGCGACGTTCAACTGGCCCAGGTTGGCCGGCGATCGGCCGGCCTGCAGGCCCGTGTTGTAGCCGCTGCTGACCATGCCCGAGCTGCCCGTGACCGGGCTGAAATCGCGGATGGGCATGACCAGGTCGGCCACCGGGTAGTTCTTGGTCTGCAGGTCGCCCTGCTGCCGCTGGTGGCTGGTGATCATCAGCACGTCGTTCTTAATGGTGTAACCCAGGCTCAAGGGCTCGAGAAGCAGGTTGAGCACACTCTTGAGCTTGATCGAATCGACGTTGATGGCGACGTTCGTGTTGCTGTTAATGCCTTCCTGTTCGAGGCCCGTCGGGTCGAGCACGATGTTGACGTCGGCCAGGCTCCGCAGGCGGGCGATCACTTCACTTAAGGGGGCGTTGTTGAAGTGCAGCGACACGTCGCGAGACAGGCTGCGTTCAATCTTAATCTCTTCGGGCGTAGGCATCCGGTTGTCGGGGCGGCGGTACTTATCGCGGATTTCCGTCAGCCATTTCCACCGCTTGGCCTCCGGCATGGCGAAGTCGGCGACATAGCCCAGCGACGATTCATCCACGTCGTTGAGCTGCTTGGTGAACATGTCGTCTTTGCGCGATTTCAGGTTCTTATTGAAATCAATCTGCTTGGCATACTTCGCCTTGTAGAGCATGGCTTCCGCGATCGGATCGGCGGGCTTGAGGAGCTCGGCTTCTTTGGCGAGCACAACCGCTTCGTCGAACCGCTTTTCACGGAGAAGCTGGTTATACTTCTCGACTTTTTCGGCAAATTCCTGGTCGACGCGAACTTTGATCTGCTCTTCGCGTTTGATGATGCTTTCAATCTCACCCTTGCGCTTCGCCATTTCGATCCGCGGCGCGTTGAGCTTGGCCGCCGTTTCGATGTTCTCGCGCGATTTGCCGATCTGCTTGATGAGCTGCCCCGTGATCCGCTCGTCGAGGCCTGAGTTTTCGACGCGGACCTGGGCCTTGTCGAGCGCTTCGAGGGCCTTAGTCGGATCGGTCGCCGCCAGTTGTTCGGCGCGGAACGACGCGTTGCGGACTTCGTTACGGAGCTTGTCGACGGCCACCTGCTGGTGTTCACCGACCGTGTCGATCATCTTCCGGGGAAGCTGCTCGTTGGCGGACTGCCCCAGGTCGGATTCCTGGACCTGGCGCGAGGTCAGCAGGTGGATCTTCTTGGATTTCGAGTGGTGCTGTGACAGAAACTCGCGGATCTCCTGGGCTTTCCGCGGATCGAGCCGCTCGCCCGACTGGTAGGCCTGCATATAGCACTGTACGGCGAGCGCCGTATCGCCGCTGCGGATGGCGTTCTTGCCGCGCTGGTACAATTCGTTGGCGGTGACGCGCGAGGGATTCACGGCCGGGAATTCGACTTCACCGTCGTCGGCCTCGGGATCGGTGAACTTGTCGGCCGTCACGGCGGGTGCGTCGTCGTCGTTGCGTGTGGCCGTGTGCCGCGTGTTCTTCGACGCCACCTGACGGGGACTTTCGGCGCGGGCGGCGGATTCCAGGACGTCTTCGGGGGTCTTTTCGAGCAGGTCGTACGCGGCGTCGAGCTTCTGGGCCTGCGCGGCCTTCGACTTGGCATCTGCGATCAGCCCCGCATTGTAAGCGGCGTCTGCCGCGCGGGTGAGTTCCTGGGCCTGCTTGTGCTTCGCTTCCGCGGTCGTGGCGGCCTTCGCTTCGAGAAGGCTACCCATGTCGAGATCGTCGTCGGCTGCCGCCGCCGGCTGCCGCGTGGGCAGTCTCTTCGACCCGGCCTGCGCCAGGACCGACTTGGCCTTGGACTGCAGTTCGTCGCCGGCGTTTTCCATTGCGGCGGCCGCTTTGGCTTTGGCCGCGTTTTCCACAGCGGCGGCGGCTTTGGCTTTGGCCGCGTTCTTGGCGAGCAGCGTGTCGCGCTCGGCGCGGTCGATGAGCGTGACAAGGTATTCGGGAGTCAGGCCGAGCACGTCGTACGCGACGTCGAGCTTCTCAGCCTGCTGCACTTTGGCGCGGGCTTCGTCGGGGCGGCCCGATTCCAGAAGCGTCTGCGCCTGATTGAGTAGTTCCATGGCTTTGACCCGGTCGGCCAGCGATTTGGACGAATCGGGCTGTGCCGCAGCGGCGATGCTCCGCGACTTCGGCGCGGGTTCGGTATCGAGATCGTCGTCGGCCGGCTGCGAGAGGGTTTCCAGATTGCCCTTCTTGCGGGCGACGGCCGGCGCGGGTTCATCTTCGGCCGGCTGCGAGAGGGCCTCGAGTTTGCCTTTCGCTTTGCGGGCAACCGCCGGCGCGGGTTCTTCGTCGATCTCTTCGGCAACGGGCCGCGAGGGCTTCTTCGAGGCCACTTCGGCGGCCGGTTCGTCCGGCAGGTCGTCGGGTAGAAGTTCCGCGTCAACCGTTTCGATCTCGGGCTTCGCGGCCGGAATCGGCTTGCGCTTGGCGCTCGCCGTGAGGGGGGCTTCGGACTGAGCTGGCGCCGACGCACTGCGCCGCGCGCCGCGGCCGGCGTCGGCCGTCAGCGTTTCGGCAGGTTGCGCCACGGTGGTGGGTTTGCGCAGGCCCTTGGTGCGGCGGGCCAGGTCCTGGCGGAACATCTCGGGTTTCAGGTCGGCGGCTCCGCGTGTGACCTGAATCTGCTCGGCTTCGCGAATCGTCCGCTCGGCGTTAGCGTAATCGCCTTGTTCCAGCATCTCGCGGGCCCGAACGAGCAGCGCATTGGAGTACATCTTCTTGCCCACGTTATCCGTGGGATTGTTCTTCCAGGCGGTTTGCGCAATCTTGAACGACTTGATTTCTTCGAGCAGCTTTTCGGGGCTGTCGCCATACATTTTGAAACGTCCGCCCAGCTTCTTGCATTCCTTGGCGAGCCGCTCGGCCTCGGCGAAGTTGCCTTCGTTGAATTTCTTGCGGGCGGCGGCAATCAACTGCTTGGCGGCGTCATTGTTGATCTGCGAGGAGCTCTTGTTGAGGGCGTTGGGAGCGTAGCGGGCGCGGCCGGCGGCGGCCGACGGGTCTCCCGACTGGCCGCGGACGACGACGTCTTCCTGGGGGGCCGCCGTTTTGGCCCTGGCCCGCGCCAGGCCCAGATAATTCTGGAGCCGGTCGCGATCCGACGCCGACAGGCTGCCCGGGGCGGCTTCGGCTGCTTCCAGCGAGGCGACCGACTCGGCATAGAGCCTGTTGAAGTATTGCTCCTTGCCCTTTTGGAACAATTGTTCGGCGGACGGCGAAGATTCCTCTGCGCCACGTGCCGTATCACCGGTCGTTTCCTTCACGCCGGTGACACCCGGATTCGCC
>JACQFH010000685.1 GCA_016200145.1 Planctomycetia bacterium
CTTCCTTAACAGTCAGGGCGTGCCACCCGACCCGCTCTTCTCTCCTCGCTCTTCGACCACTCGACTCCGCGACTTCTTAGAGCAAGCTCTCGAGCAGTAAGCGCATCTTGCGCAGCTCGATGAGGCGCGCGGCGGGATCGACGAGCTCGGGAAGGATTTCGACCGACAGGGCGCGGTCGTATTTGACCCGTTCGAGCTGGCTGATAATGCGGCTGTAGTCGATCTGCCCCAGCCCGATCGGAACCTGCAGCGCGTCGGGAGTCGTGTCGCGCAGGTGCACGTGATAAACGAACGGGTAGACCTGGTCGAAATTCCCTCCGCGGTGAGGCCCGCACAGGTAGTGGCTGGCGTCGAGGGTCAGGCCGATGCCGGGCGCGGCCTGGCACAGCTCGATCGCCGTGTCGGGGTCTTCGGTCAGATGCCCGGTTTTGGTTTTGATCGAGATGCGGATTCCGTCCTGCGCGGCGACCTTGAGCAATTCGCGGAGCCGGTCGATTTCGGAGTTGAACGGTGTGCCAAGCTTCGAAGCGGGGAGCGTGATCTGCGCGACCTTTAGCTGCTTGGCGACTTTGCAGATCACCACGAAAGCCTGCGGGTCGATTTCGCTGTCGATACAAAAGGCCACGGGAGGCAGGCGCGTCCCTTCGCGGTAGCGAATGCAGAAGCCCTCGGGGTCGCGGATCAGCTCAGACGGCTTGAGGTGATTCTGGCCCTCGTCCATCCACAGCTCGATCTTGTCGTATTCGAGATCGTCGAGCAGAAAACAGGCTTCTGCCAGAGACTTGTCGGAAAAGCATCGCGTGGAGGCGGAAACGAACACTTGGCACACTCCATTGCCCAATGATTCACGAACCGGGCACCACAACGTCTTACGGGAATTGGCGTTGCGCAACAGGCCCTCTGTCGCTGCCCCGGTCGGGTCGCTTCGGGGTGTTAATTTATCCCGATTGTAGCGATTGTGCAAGGTTAAGGGGTGGAACCCGAAGAAGCGGTCGTGCTTTGGGTGAGGATTATACAGGTTCTTCCTCGCGTGCTGCCGATATACACAATGGGCCGCCGGTCTCCAAGAGACGTGCCTCGTCAGGCGCCGGCCCGAGTTAAAACTTCAAACGCTTGGCTCGACTGCTCTATTGGGGGGGAATCCGATGCGTGCGACGATCCTGTCGGCGGCTGGCGCCGCCTTGCTGTTGCTGTTCGCCGGCTGCTGCAGCAGTTGCCAGCGGACATCCGAAGTGGCCCGCGGCCAGGCGCCGGCGGCCTCCTCGGGCGACCAGTGGTGCGAAGAAGACTGCTGCGACGAAGACGGCAACTGCCGCCACTGCTGGGGGCACGGCTGCTGTCACTGCCGCGGGTACCGGGTGCCCAACAATCTGGTCTATCCTCCGCAGGTCGATTTCGCGGGGGGGGCCGTCGGGGGTTCGGGCATCGTGCAGTACCCGTACTACACCTGCAAAGGGCCCGACTGCTTCTTCGTGGAACCGAATCCGGTCCGCAAGCAGTAGTTCAGCCCGGTCCGCAAGCCATAGATTAGCCCGGTCCGCAGGCCATAGTTAGACTGAGAAACGGACGACGATTTCGTCGCCGTCGCGCATCACGTGGTCTTTGCCGACCGTGTGATACAGATTGGCGGCCTTGACTTCGCGTTCGGAACCCAGCCGCAGCAGATCGTCCACCGCCATGATCTCGGCGCGGATAAACCCGCGCGCGAGATCGGTGTGGATGGTTCCGGCGGCGTCGAACGCCGTCATGCCGCGCCGCAGCAGCCAGGCGCGGACCTCTTTCTCGTCGGACGTGAAGAACGTGATCTGCTCGGTGGCCTCGAAGATGGCCCGCAGCACGCGTTCGCGCGACGGCTCCTTCAACCCGAAATCGGCGGCGAAGGCGGCCCGTTCGCTTTCGTCGAGCGCCTGCACTTCGAGCTCGAGCCCCAGCGGCGCCGCCACCACCTTGTAGCCCGCTGATGAGAGCGCGCTCGTCGCCGATTCATCCGCCGCGTCGGCCGTGTTGAGGAGCAGCAACTGCGGCTTGCGGGTCAGCAGCGAAAACGATTTCGTGGCCTGTTCCTGCTCGGCCGTAAACTCGGCGTTCCGCAGCAGCTTTCCCGATTGCAGCATTTCCTGAACCGGTCGAATCAGCGCCAGTTCCTCCTGGCATGCTTCGCGATCGGGACGGTTCTTCTTGACGCTGGCCTCCAGCCGTTCGATGCGGTTCTCGAGAACCTGCAAATCGGCGAGCATCAGGTCGTCTTCGAAGTTGCGGGCGTCGGCGACGGGGTCGCCCCCCGCGTAGGCGCCAATCACGTGCACGAGGGCGTTCGCTTCGCGGACAACCGAAATCCGCTGGTTGTTGCTGTCGCCATGCACGCGATCGAGACCGGGCGTGTCGAACAGCTCAATCTTGGCGGGCGTGACCTTCTTGGGATTGAAGAGCTTGACGAGCCCGTCGAAACGGGGATCGGGGAGCACGGCCATGCCGATCTGGCCCGAATGGGCCTTCGCGGGATCGGGCTTCATTCCCGTGAGCAACTCGAAAATGCTGCTTTTGCCGCTGGCCTGATAACCGACAAGACCGATCCGCATGTTTGACTCCGTCAGGAAAACATCTGCCCCCGTCCGGGGGGCTCGAAGGCGTTCTTGTAGTGTACGATCCGCGGTTCTGCCGAGGCTCCTTCCCAGACGATCGACACGACGTCGAACCGGGCCGATCGTTCCAGCAGCCGGTGGCGCTTGAGGAAGGCCAGCGCCAGCCGGGTCAACTGCGCCTGCTTGAAGCCGTCGACCGCTTCGTAAGGCAGGCCGGCCGATTCGGAGCGGCGGGTCTTCACCTCGACAAACACGATGCACGAGCCGTCGCGGGCGATCAGGTCGAGCTCCCCGAGCGGCGTGCGGTAGCGCCGCGCGAGGATCTTGTATCCCATGCGGCGCAGGAACCGCGCCGCCAGACGTTCTCCTTCGTCCCCCAGCCAGCCGGCCATCCAGCCCCCGGTGGCCGCCGGTCCCAGCAGCCTGCCGAGCCACGCCCCAGGGGCCATCGCCGCGAGCAGCCGGGGGACATTCACGTTATTCTTCGCCAGCCTCATCTTTCTTGCCGCTGCGGCGCTCGGTGAGGCGCGTCGACCGGCCCATGCGGTCGCGCAGGTAAAACAGTTTGGCCCGGCGGACTTTCCCGTGACGCACGACTTCGAGCTTGGCGATCTTGGGCGAATGGATCGGAAAGCTGCGTTCCACCCCTTCCCCTGCGACGATCCGGCGGACGGTGAACAGCTCGCGCGTTCCCGATCCGCGGCGACCGATGACGACCCCGCTGAAAATCTGGATGCGTTCCTTTTCCCCTTCCAGAATGCGGGTATGCACGTTGACGGTGTCGCCGATCGCGAATTCGAGCGGTTCGGCCCGCAGGCTCGAGCTCTCGACCTGTTTCAGGATGGCGGTGCGTTTGGCTGGCATGATCGACACGTTCCTTTCAATGCTGCGATGTCAATTCTCTTAATCTTCTTGTCTGGTATCTGAGGCTGCGGCGAACAGATCGTGCCGAACCATCCGCGTCCGGTCGCGGCTGGCCTCTTCGCGCCACACTGCGATTTTTTCGTGGTTCCCCTCGACGAGCACCTCGGGCACGGCCATGCCGCGATACTCGCGGGGCCGGGTGTATTGCGGATATTCGAGCAGGCCCGAATCGGCGAACGACTCGTATTTGCTGCTGGTTTCGTCTCCCAGCACACCCGGAACGAGGCGGATGACGGTATCAACGATCAGCATGGCCGGCACTTCGCCGCCGTTGGTGATGAAGTCCCCCGCGGAAATCTCCAGCGGATTCAGAGCAAGGCGAATGCGTTCGTCGAACCCCTCGTAACGGCCGCAGAGCAGCACGATCCGCGGCTCGCCGGCCAGCTCGCGGACCAGAGCCTGGTCGAGCTTGCGTCCCTGGGGCGTCAGCATGACGAGCCTGCCCGGTGCGGTGGCTTCGCGCTGGACGGCCTCGACGCAGTCGACGACCGGCTGGCAGCAGAGCAGCATACCAGGCCCGCCGCCGAACGGGCGGTCGTCAACCGACTGGTGCTTGTCGGTCGTCCAGTCGCGAAAATTCCAGCGCTGCACATCGACCAGACCGCGATCGATGGCCTTCTTCAGCAGGCTCTGCTGCAGGTAGCTCTCGAACAGGTCGGGGAAGAGGGTGAGGATGTCGATACGCATCGGGGGAATTGACGAATGATTAATGACGAATGTCTAGTAAAAATCAAATGACGAAAAGGCTGCACGCGGCGCCTTCATCAAGCCCACGGGTGGGCACCGACCGATCGGTTGGTCCCCGTGGGTCCGCGCAATTCAACTACGACGACGCCTCGCCCCCTTCGGCGGGCGCCGCCTCACCGCCTTCACCGGCGGGGGCTTCGGCGGCGACGGGCAGCTCTTTGGGCTTCACGCGCTCGGGGGCCGGGGCCGGTGCGCCGAAGTCGTTGTTCTTGATCTTCTTCAGCAGCGTCGCCACGCGATCGCTGGGGGTGGCCCCCACCGACAGCCAGTAGTCGATGCGCTCCATATTGACTTTTACCCGGTCGGATTTGGCCTTCACCATCGGGTCGTACGTGCCCAGCTCTTCGATGGGCAGGCCATCGCGCGCTTTCTGGCGGTCGATCACGCAGATGCGGAAAAACGGCTGATGCTTACGCCCGGTCATCTTCATACGAATGCGAACAGACACAAAAGGCTCCCTGGAAAATGAATTTCGGATGTGGAATTTCGGATTTCGGATTTGCTGAGTACTGAGTACTCGGTTTTTTTCACCGCCGGTTTTTCTTGCGCTGTTTCTTGGCTTCCTTCCGCATTTTTTTCTTCTTTTCCTGTTCGGCTCGCTTGTCGAGCGGGCCACGATCGCTGCGATTCTTCTGAAACTTCAGATCGGCCCCGGGGTTGAACACGCCCACGTCGGCCATCTGCTTGATCTGCCGCAACTGCTGCAGCTTGCTCATCCCGGCCATCGACTGCATCATCCCCGACATCTGCGAAAACTCTTTGAGCAGCTTGTTGATGTCGGCGGGGTCGGTGCCGCTCCCTTCGGCAATGCGGCGGCGGCGGCTGATGTCGATCAGGTCGGGGTTCTCGCGTTCTCTGGGAGTCATCGAGTCGATGATCCCCTCGATCTGCTTGAGATCTTCCTCGGGATCGATGTCGGAGTTGCCCATCACCTCGGCGATCTTTCCCATGCCGGGGATCATCTTCATGATCTGCTGGAGCGGCCCGAGCTTTTTGATCTGCCCCATCGTGTTGCGGAAATCGACGAGCGTGAACTTGCCACGCATCATCTTTTCCTGCTGCAGGGCCATCTGCTCGGCGTCGAACTCGCGCTGGGCCTTTTCGACCAGCGTCAGCACGTCGCCCATGCCCAGGATGCGCCCCGCCATGCGGTCGGGATGGAACGGCTCGAGCTTGTCGAGCTGCTCCCCCACGCCGATGAATTTGATCGGGACGCCGGTCACCGCTTTGACCGACAGCGCCGCCCCGCCGCGGGCGTCGCCGTCGAGCTTGGTGAGGATCACGCCGTCGAGCTCGAGCGCCTCGTTGAACGCCTTGGCCGAGTTGACGGCATCCTGCCCCGTCATCGAGTCGCACACCAGCAGGATCTGCTGCGGACTGATCTTGAGGTCGATCTGCTCGAGCTCCTGCATCAGCTCGGCATCGATGTGCAGCCGGCCGGCCGTGTCGAGGATGACGACGTCGATATTGTCAGCCTGCCGCGCGGCGGCCACGCCGTTCTGGCAGACCTTGACCGCGCCGGCGCCCGCGGGCTCGCTGTAGACGGGAACGCCAAGCTGCTCGCCGATGATCTTGAGCTGGTCGATGGCGGCGGGGCGCTGCAGGTCGGCCGCGACGAGCATGGGCCGCCACTGCGATTCCTGCAGCATGCGGGCGAGCTTGCCGCAGGTGGTCGTCTTGCCGCTTCCCTGCAAGCCGCAGAGCATCAGCACGACGAGTTCGCCACGCCGCAGGTGCAGCGAATGGTCGACCGGCCCCATCAGGTTGACGAGCTCGTGATAGACGATCCCGACGAACTGCTGGTAGGGGTCGAGCGATTTGAGAACCTCCCTGCCGACGGCCGCCTCTGTAACGCGCTCGGTGAATTCCTGGGCAACAGTGAAGTTGACGTCGGCTTCGAGCAGGGCCTGCGTGACGGCGCGCAGCGCCAACTGCACGTTGGTTTCGGTCAGTTTGCCCTGACCGCGAAACAACGACAGTGCGTTTTCCAGGCCTTTGGAGATGCTCTCAAACATCGGCTTTATGCGCACAAACCCTATGCGCCGCCTTAACTTCGGTCGCCGCGTCCCCGTTCAAAACGTGGTCCGTCGGGCGGAACCAGAGATTTTAGAGAGACTTAGAGAGAATGACAACCGCAGCGGGCTATTCCGCCAGTGAAACGGGCTTGTCGTCGCGCTCGGTTTTCAGTCGGTCGAACAGGGCCCGGTCGAGGGTTCCCTCGGGCGACAGCAGCAGGCGTTCGACGAATTCCGGCGGCGCTTTGTCGCCCGGCGTCTCGCTTGCATTCCGGCTCGCGAGGCCGTTCCGCCAGATGTGCAGCGCCCGATCGAAGGCGCCGTCAATCTCAGCCTTTGGTCCCAGGAAATCGAATGGAAAATCATTGAACCCGGGCAACTTGCGCAAAGATCGCCGCGCCATGAACCGGACCGCCAGATAGGGATCGTCCAGCAAGGCAGCCAGGTACGGCGCCTGCCAGTGGTTGCCGGAAATCTCCACCGCGGGTTCCCAGCCCAGGTGCCAGGCCGCCA
>JACQFH010000686.1 GCA_016200145.1 Planctomycetia bacterium
ATCCGTCGCGTGACATTTGATCTCACGGGCCTGCCCCCCAGTCCTGAGGAGGTCGACGCGTTCCTCAACGACGAACCCCCCCAGGCCTACGAAAAAGACGTCAACCGTCTGCTCGATTCGCCGCACTACGGAGAGCGCTGGGGGCGGCACTGGCTCGACGTCGTGCGTTACGCCGACTCGACAGCCAACGACGCCAACGCCGTGATGCGCTATGCCTGGCGCTACCGCAACTATGTGATCGACGCGTTCAACCGCGACCTGTCCTACGACCAATTCATCATCGAACAATTGGCCGGCGACCTCCTGCCGCCGACCGACGACATCAGCGCGCGCCTGCGGCGGACGATTGCGACGGGATTTCTGATGGTCGGCCCCAAGGCGCTGGCCGAGACTGACAAAGAGCAGTCGCGGCTCGACATCGTTGACGACCAGATCGACGTCACAGGCCGGGCCCTTCTGGGGCTGACACTGGCGTGCGCCCGCTGCCACGACCACAAGTTCGACGCGATCCGCGCTGTCGACTACTACGCCCTGGCCGGGATCTTGCGCAGCACCGAACCGTTCCAGGACGAGGCCCGCAATTCGAGCATGTGGTGGGAATTTCCCCTGTTCCAGGCCCCGGGCGAAAAGCCGTTTATGGTCATGGCGCCCAAAGAAACGGCGCCCCGCAACCTGCGCGTCCACCTGCGGGGAAACCGATTCACGCTGGGCCAGGTTGTGCCGCGCGGGTTTCTGCAAGTCGTCTCGCCGGAGCCGGCCGAACTCGACCCATCCCGCAGCGGGCGACTCGAACTGGCCCGGTGGATCGCCAGTCCGAAGAACCCGCTCACGGCGCGAGTGATGGTGAACCGCATCTGGCAGCATCATTTCGGCCGGGGCATTGTCGCCACGAGTGACAACTTTGGCGTCCGCGGCGAGCGCCCGAGCCATCCCGAGCTGCTCGACTGGCTCGCGACTGAGTTCATCTCATCGGGGTGGTCGGTCAAGAATGTGCACCGGAAAATCTTGCTTTCGAACGCTTACAGGCAGCAGTCGCATCCTGGCAATGCCGCGCGGCAGGCTGATCCCGACAACCACTGGCTGTCGTGGTTTCCCAATCGTCGCCTGAGCGCCGAAGAACTTCGCGATTCGGTGCTGGCCGTCTCGGGTCAGCTCGATCGGGTCTCCGGGACGACCGAGGCTCAGGATATTCTCTGGAAAGAAGCAGAGGTTCAGGACGAGAAACGGGGCTTCGCGCCCAATCGCATGGCCGCCGATCACGCGTTCTACACCGACTTCCGCAAGCGGAGCACGTATCTTCCTGTCGTGCGGAATTTGTTGCCCGATGTGCTGGCACTGTTCGACGGCGCCGATCCGAACAACGTCACCGCATTACGCAATGACACGACCGTTCCGTCGCAGTCGCTGTTCATGCTGAACAGCCGCTTTATCCGCGAGCAGTCGCGGCATTTCGCGCAAGTCCTGCTGGCCGACGACAAGGCGACCGACGAGCAGCGCGTTCAGCGCGCCCACCGCCGGGCCTTCGGTCGCGAGCCCGCAGCGGCCGAGTTTGCGTCGTCGCGGCAATTTCTCGACGCCTACATGCAGGCGGCCGCGGCGCAGGCCCGGCCGGAAGCCGAACGCCGGCTGTCGGCATGGCAGAGTTATTGCCAGACGCTGTTCTGTGCGAACGAGTTCCTGTATCTGGAGTGAATTGCATGAATCCCTCGCGAAGCGGTTCGGGCGCGTTGGGCGGGCTGTCGCTCACGCGCCGGTCGGCCCTGCGGCAGGCGGCCTGCGGCTTCGGCCAGTTGGCGCTGTTCGGATTGATCGCCGGTGAAGCGCGCACCGCGACGGCAACGAACCCGCTCGCGCCGAAGCAGCCGCATTTTTCGCCGCGCGCGAAACAGGTGTTGTTTCTGTTCATGCACGGCGGCGTCTCGCACGTCGATTCGTTTGACTACAAGCCAAAGCTGGCGGAAATGAACGGCAAGCCGCTGCCGATCCCCAAACCCAAGTTCGAATTCGCCCCGACCGGCAATCTGCTGGCATCACCCTGGAAATTTTCAAAATATGGCCAGAGCGGTATTGAGGTCAGCGAGCTGTTTCCCGAAATAGGCTCGATGATCGACGACATCTGCTTGATTCGGTCGATTAACGGGGCCGACCAGGTCTCGCACGGGCCCGCACTGCTCAATTTCAACACCGGCAGCGGCGTGTTCGCGCGGCCCAGCATTGGGGCCTGGGCGCTGTACGGGCTCGGAACCGAGAACCAGAATCTGCCCGGATTCATCAGTCTGAGCCCGTCGCTCTATCACGGCGGGGCGCAAAACTACGGTTCGGCATTTCTTCCCGCGAGTTTTCAGGGAACGCGCATCGGCGACGGCGGCACGCCGTTTCAGCAGGCCGTGTTGTCGAACCTGCAGCCTGGCGACGATCGCACGCTGCAGCGCCTGCAGCTCGACCTGCTCGCGCAGCGCAACCGCGAGCACCTGACGCGCACCGGCGACGATCCGCGGCTCGAAGCCCGCATCGCTGCGTTTGAAATGAGCTTTCAGATGCAAATGGAAGCTCCGGCCGTCATGGACTTGGCCCGCGAGACCGACGCCACACGAAAGCTGTACGGCGTGGGCGAGGAACCGACCGACGAATACGCTCGGCAGTGCCTGCTGGCCCGCCGGATGATCGAAGCGGGCGTGCGCTTCGTGCAGGTCAATTACAGTTACCCGCGCAATTACTGGGATGCGCACGGCGACCTGCGCAACAATCACTCGAGCAACGCGAAAAAGGTCGACAAGCCGATCGCGGGACTGTTGAAAGACCTCAAAAACCGCGGGTTGCTGGACGAGACGCTGGTGATCTTCGGGACGGAATTCGGCCGCACCCCGGCGGCCCAGGGCACTGACGGCCGCGACCATCATCCGCATGCCTTTTCGATCTGGCTGGCGGGGGGCGGCGTCAAGGGGGGGATCGCCTACGGGAAAACCGATGAATTCGGGTACTACGTCGAAGAGAATAAGGTCACGATGCCCGATTTCCACGCGACCGTTCTGCACCTCCTGGGGCTCGACCATACCCGGCTCACTTACCGGCACGCCGGCCGCGATTACCGCCTGACCGACGTTCACGGCGAGGTGCTCGACGCGATTCTGGCGTGAAATTGCCGATTGTGCGGTCCGACTGATATAATCTCCCCGTGCGGTCTTGAAAATCGCGACCGGAATTCGTTTCCTGTTCTGGGGAATAGAAGCGTCGTTGATTCATGGCGGAACGCCAGCCAGTCTCGGATTCACCTTCTCCTTCGGTTCCGGCGGCCAGCAACCGGAAGGGCAGTGTGAGCATTGAACCGGTCTGCAAGACCCGGTATCGGTCGCGGTCTGCCCCCCCGGCGGTGGTCCCGCACTGGAAAGTCGCTGCCGACTACGACTCTGCCGTCGCGCGGGGCCGCACATGGATTCGGGAATGGCTCGAGAGCCATCGCAGCGAGGCCCGGAGCTGGCTGACGAGCGTGTCGATTCACGTGGTCGTCCTGCTGGTCATCGGCCTGACGATCTGGTTCCCCGGGCGACTGCTTGTATCACCGTTCGATGTGGTCGTAACGACCCTCGAGGCTGGCAGCGAAGAGGGCTTCATTGACGGCATCGGACTGGTGGGTGCCGGCCCGGAAGCGCCCGCCGGCGATCCCCTCGAGAAATGGAACATGGCCGACGCGGCGGCGATGGCTCTCCCTGCCGAGGCCGAGAAGATCGTATTCGAGAGTCCTCGCGTCAGCGCCGTCGTTTCGGACAGCGCGATCGAAGCCGACGATGACGACATGCTGCCGGTTGACGGCAAGGACGCCGGCAAATCGACGCGGGGCGGACGTGCCGGAGGCAAGGGCACGGCCCGGGAGTCCGGCGCCAACGTCGCAGGCCTGCTCGACGGGCGCGGCGATTCTATGCGGGCCAAACTCGTCAAGAAGGCCGGCGGCACGAAAGAGACCGAGCGTGCCGTTCAGATGGGGCTCGACTGGCTCGCCAGGCATCAGAAATCAGACGGCAGTTGGACCTTTCAGCACGGGCCCGACGACCCGGGCATGCTCGAATGCCCGACCGGCGCCACGGGGCTGGCCCTGATGTGCTTTCTCGGGGCGGGAAACACGCACCAGAAAGGATACTACAAGGTCCAGGTGGAACGTGGTTTGAGATTCCTCCTCGATCATTTCGAGGAAAATAATCTGGGCGGGTGGTTCCAAGGGACTGGGCGGGCCACGATGTACGTGCAGGGAATCTGTACGATTGCCCTGTGCGAGGCGTACTCGATGAGCAAAGACGCCACGCTCAGGAACCCGGCCCAGCGCGCCGTCGACTTCATCGTCAACGCCCAGGACCGCGAAGGGGGTGGCTGGCGTTACCAGATTCCTTCGGCCGGTGATACCTCGGTCGTCGGTTGGCAGGTCATGGCGCTCACCAGCGCGCGCATCGCCGAGCTCAAGGTCCATCCTCGCGTCCTCCCCAAAGTGGCGGGCTTTCTCAAACGCGTCGAATCGGAAACCGGGGGCATGTACGGATACACCAGCCCTCGCACAATTCGAACGTCAACGACGGCCGCGGGCCTTCTGTGCCGCATGTACCTGGGGCGCGAGCAGACGCACCGCGGATTGATCCGCGGCATGAAACACCTCGACGAATGGGGCGCCAATACGCACGACATGTACTACGGCTATTACGGAACGATGGCGATGCACCATTGGGGAGGTCCTGCCTGGGAACGCTGGAACAACGACATGCGGAAGCTGCTCGTCGATTCCCAGGCCCAGGACGGAGACGCGGCCGGAAGCTGGATCACCGACCGCAGCCACGGCGCCGAACAGGGTGGCCGCCTCTATACGACGTGCCTTTCGATCCTGACGCTGGAGGTCTATTACCGCTACTTGCCCATCTACCGCAAACAGACCCCCCTGTCGGACGACGCAGACCCCCCAGCCGATACCGAACCAGCCGACGCCACCGCCGCCCGGCCCGCCGAGCCGGCAGAGAAGGGCGAAAAGGCCGAGTAGCCGCAACGCATTGTTTAACCGCAATCCCATCGGGATGCGCGTGTCGAGCGCACGAAACGGATCCGAACCGGTCAGCCGCTGCGTTCACACGAGTTCAGGAAATAGGGAGATCGGGGGATGCCGGAAGCAGGGAGCCGCGAATGAACGCAATTGAATCAGCGCACCGCCGACGGCTGATTTGTTCCCCGATTCCGGTTTGCGATGACAGAGTCTCAAGATGCCGGCCGGTCACTCGTCTCGCTCGGTCAGTTGTTCCAGCAGCTCGGCGATTTCACGGTTCGCGGCCTGCGACTGGGTGATCACCAGTTTCATTCCCAGCGTCTGAATCGTCCCGGTGGGCGGCTCGGCGTAGTCCACCATCTCCAGGGCCGAGAGTGTG
>JACQFH010000707.1 GCA_016200145.1 Planctomycetia bacterium
CGACGCCGCCACCGGCAAGGCGCGCTGGGAGCTGGCTCGGATTCGCAACATCGGCGATTATTTCGCCTCGCCCGTCGCCGGGGACGGAAAGATCTACGTCGTGGGCGAGAACGGTTTTGTGATTGTGCTGGCCCAGGGGGCGCCACTGAAGGTTCTCGCCAAGAACGATCTGCGCGAGCAGTGCATCGCCAGCCCGGCAATCGCCGACGGCCGGCTTTACTTCCGCTCGCTGGAGAAGCTGTTCTGCATTTCGGGAGAGCCGAAATGAACCTCGCCCTGCGATGGAGCGGCGCGCTGGCGGCGGTCGCCGTGCTGCTGACGTCGGCCGCGAGCGAGGCCGTGGCCGGTCCGCGCGTGGACATTGTGTTCGGCCCTGGGGCGCCCGAACTCGAACGCTTCGCTGCCAGTGAACTGGCCGGCCAATTCAAACGGCTGTTCGATGCCGATGTGCATATGGGAGATGTGCGCCGTGCGGAAACGGATCACCTGATTCTGCTGGGCAGCCCGCGCACCAATCCGTCGATCGAGGTACAGAAGTTGGCCTGGCCGAAGCTCTCGGATCAGGGGCATCTGCTGCGGAGCACTCGTGCCGGCAGCCGGCCGGCACTGATCGTCGGCGGAGGCAGCCCGGTCGCGACTCTGTGGGCTGCCTACGAACTGGGGCAACGGTTCGGAATCCGGTACATGCTGTTCGGCGACCTCGACCCGATCGAGCCGCCCGCCCTGAAGCTCGATGGCTTCGACGTCGTTCTGGAGCCCGTGCTTCGCACTCGCACCTGGCGGACGATCAACGACTTTGCGATCGGTCCCGAATCGTGGGGGCTCGCCGAGCAGGAGCGCGTGCTCAAGCAACTGGCCAAACTCAAGTTCAACAGGGTCATGCTCTCGCTTTATCCGTGGCAGCCATTCGTGGACTTCGAATACGGGGGCGTGAAAAAAGAAACGGGCGTTCTGTGGTACGGCTACCGGTATCCGGTCGAGGGAGACACCGCCGCTCGCGGCGTTTTCCGCGGGGCGAAACTCTTCGAGAACCCGGATTTCGCCGGGAAGAGCACGTACGCCGAGCGCGTCGCCGCGGGCACGGGGCTGGCGCGGGGGATTGTTGCCGGGGCCCGAAAGCTGGGCATGGAAACGGCGATCGCCATTTCCCCCCTGGAATTCCCCAAAGAATTCGCCGGAGCTCTAAAAGGGGCGCGATCTCTCACGGGCCTCGAAAACCTGACGATCGGTCCCGGCGCTGCGCACCGCCTTGACGACACCGCCTTGACGGGGCTCGTTAAGGCGCAGATTCGTGCTTACCTGAAGACCTATCCGGAAATCGATTATCTGTACTTGTCGCTCCCCGAGTTTCCGGAATGGGGCGACCACGCCGAAGAGGCCTGGAAGCAGCTCGACGCGCGTTCGGGCGTCAGCCAAGTGGCCAGCCTCGAACAATTGACAGCGGTCGCACGGCAGCGCAAGTTGATCGCCTCGGGCGACCGTGGAGCCCAGGCACTGCGCGGCAACGTCGCGACGCTCGAATTCTTCAACCGTCTTCTGGCCGACCGCGACCTGTGGCGAGTTCCCGGCGGCCGCACCGTCAAATCGGTGGTCGTCGACGTCGATTCGGCGCTCTACCCCGTGCTCGATAAGGTGCTGCCCGTGGGGACCGAGTGCCTGCACTTCGTCGATTACACTGCGAGACGCGTCGCAGTGAATCGCGAATTGCTCAAGACGGTGCCCGCCCGCAAGGCCCCCAGCAGCCTGATCCTCACGCTGGCCGATGACAATGTGGGGGTCCTTCCGCAGATGACATACACTGCGCTGGGCACGCTCGTGGACGAGCTGAAATCCGGTGGCTGGGCGGGTTTTTCGACCCGCTACTGGGTGATCGGCGATCTCGACCTGCCGACGTATTATTTGAGCCGTGCCAGTTTCGTCGACGGCTTGACGCCGCAGCAGGCGTTTGCCGACCTGCTCACACCGACGATGGGCGAAGCAGTCGTGGGCAGGACGCTCAAGGCGCTCGAGCTGGCCCAGGAGGCGACGAACCTGATCGACGACAACGACATCGGTTTCAGTTTTCCGGTGCCCAACGTGGTGATGAAGCACTACGCCGGCACCGAGGCGCCGCCGGCCTGGTGGGGCGAAGTGAAGCAGCGTTATCTGGCGGCCATGGACGAAATGTATCGCGTCAATTCCCGCGCCCGCGAAGGGGGTCGCGAATTCAGCCTGTACCTCGCGCGGAGGTTTGAATTCGGGGCCGAGTACATGAGCTGCATCGAGTCGGTCCGCCGCGCCG
>JACQFH010000708.1 GCA_016200145.1 Planctomycetia bacterium
ACAATCGCGTCGACCTCCTGGGCCGTGATGTCGCCTTGAACCAGCTCGATACGTGCATTGCAGATGAGCGTAAACATGGGGTGCGATCTTGGGAGAGTCGAATCTCACGGGGCCTGGCGGCGCCGTTAAACGGGCTTAATTTGCGATTCGCGAATCTCGTTTGCGAATGCGCTTGGCGATCATCTCGCGCCGAACGTATGCATTGCAAGCTCTACGATCGCGCTTCTCCCGATTACTCGAATCGAATACGATCTGCCGCGTGACCAGAATCCTGTTGGTGATTCCGACTCTCGACCGCTCCGGGGCCGAAAAGCAGCTCACGCTGCTGGCGACGCGCCTGCCGCGCCCCGAGTTTTCGGTCCAGATCGTGGCCCTCACCCGCGCGGGCCCCTATGCGGCCGACTTGCAGCAGGCGGGAATTCCGCTGACGGTTCTCGGGAAACGGTTCAAATGCGATCCGTTCACATTCTTCCGCCTGAAACGGCTGATTAAGAGCGAGCGGCCTGACGTACTGCACACTTGGCTGTTCGCGGCGAATTCCTACGGCCGCCTGGCTGCCGGGTCGCGGCCGCCGTTCAAGATCGTCGTGTCGGAACGCTGCGTGGATTCCTGGAAGAGCGGCTGGCAACTGGCCCTCGATCGGCGTCTCGTTTCTCGGACGACGCGGCTCGTCGGCAATTCGAACGGAGTCGCCGACTTTTATCGGGGGCTGGGCGTCCCGAACGACCGGCTGGCAGTCGTCCACAACGGGATCGATCTCCCTGCCATTCCGGATTCCGCCCGCGCCGAGATGCGCCGACAACTGGGGATTGCCGACAACGCCCTGGTCGTCGGCTACATCGGGCGGCTCGCACGGCAAAAGCGGCTGGAGGACCTGATCTGGGCCTTCGAATTGATCCGCGTACAGCATGAACACGCCTGTTTCGTCATCGTCGGTGACGGGCCCGAACGGGCGAAGCTTGAACAGTTCGCGAACAACCTGAGGATCGGCGATCACGTCAGATTCCTCGGTCATCGCGACGATGCTCAAGGACTTCTGCCGGCCTTTAATCTGTTCTGGCTGGCCAGCGATTTCGAGGGCTTCTCGAACAGCATCATGGAAGCGATGGCGGCGGGGCTGCCGGTCGTCGCCAGCGATATCCCCCCGAATCGCGAGCTGGTCGTGCATGGTGGAACCGGGAACCTGGCCCCCGTCGGCGACCGCGTCGCCTTCGCCCAGTTGGCCCAGCGCCTGCTGCTCGACCCGAATCTGGCCCGCCAGTTCGGCACCGCCGGCCGAAACCGCGTCGCATCCGAATTCAGTGTCCAGCGAATGGTCGACGGATACGTAAGGATCTATCGAGAAGTCGTCGCCTAGCGGGTCGAGCCGGCAAATACGTATCGAGCAAACATAATGTGCGGAATCACTGGAGCCGCCTGGACTGCCGCCGCCGCGCCGCTGGACGCTAACGTCCTGACGCGGATGACAACGGCCCTCGCACACCGCGGCCCCGATGACGCCTGCTATTATCACTCAGCAATCTCGCCCGATCGTGCCGCACGATCCATTCCGGAACTGATCTCTCTCGGCAAACACCCACTAGCGATTTCTCGCCCTGGCGCCGCCCTCGGGCATCGCCGGCTCTCGATCATCGATCTGGCGGGCGGCCATCAACCCTTGTCGAACGAAGACGGCTCCGTCTGGATCGCCTTCAACGGAGAAATCTACAACTATCGCGAGTTGCAGGGGCCACTGGAGCACCAGGGACACCGCTTCCGCACGTCGAGCGACACTGAAACGATCGTCCATCTCTACGAGCAGTACGGCACAGATTGTGTGAAGCATCTGCGGGGCATGTTCGCGTTCGCCATCTGGGACGAACGTCAAAAGCAATTGTTCCTGGCCCGCGACCGGCTCGGCAAGAAGCCGTTCATTTACCGGCTCGAACACGACCGGTTGCTGTTCGCCAGCGAATTGAAGGCAATCCTGCAGGTTCCCGGAGTTTCCCGCGAGCTCGATCCGGTCGCGCTCAATGAGTATCTCACGTATCAGTACGTGCCGCACCCGCATTCGATACTGAAGGGGTTTTGCAAATTGCCCCCGGCGCATTGGGGCATGTATCGAAAGGGGAACTGGGAGGTGCAGCGGTACTGGGCGCCGGCGTTCGTGAAACCGGAAGCGCAGGCGACGTCGGTGACGGAAGAGCAGGCCCGCGACACGCTGCGGAGCACGCTGACAGAAGCCGTGCGATTGCGGATGCGCAGCGACGTTCCTCTCGGCGCGTTTCTGTCGGGAGGCATCGACTCGACGATCGTCGTCGGCCTGATGCAGCAGCTTTCGGAACGCCCCGTCAAATCGTTTTCGATCGGGTTTCCGGTACAGGCCTTCGACGAGCGATCGTTCGCCCGGCTGGCGGCCGAGCACTTGAAGACGGAACACCACGAGCAGGTGGTTGAGCCTTCGGCGCTGGCGATCCTGCCGAAACTGATCGAGCAGTACGACGAACCGTTTGCCGACAGCTCGGCGATTCCGACAATGTACCTTTCGGAAATGACACGCCGGCACGTCACCGTCGCCTTGTCGGGCGATGGCGGCGATGAATTGTTTGCGGGGTACGAGCGATATCGTGCCGTGAAGCTGGCCGAGCGGTTCGATTCACTCCCGCGGTTCGCGCAGAAGGTCATTTCGTCGCCGATCTGGCAAAGCCTGCCGGCGTCGACGCGGCAGAAATCCAGGCGCCGGCGGCTGAAGCGGCTGCTGTCGGCCCTGTCGTATCCCCCTGAGCGACGGTATCTCAAATGGGTCAGCATCTTCGACGACGCGCGCTTGCCCGACCTCTGGAGCGACGAATTTCACGATCGCTTGCGGGGCGCCGAGCCGGCTGCGTTTCTGCTGGAGGCCTACAGCGAATGTCCGTCTCGCGACTTCACGACCCGCACGACGTGTGCCGACGTCCTGACGTACCTGCCCTGCGACATCCTGAACAAGGTAGACATCGCCAGCATGACTTACGGCCTGGAAGTACGTTGCCCCCTGCTGGACCAGGAAGTCGTCGACCTGGCGGCCGGGATGCCGCTCGAATGGAAGATGCGCGGCGGGAAGGGAAAACGAATCCTGATCGAAACGTTTGCCGACTTATTGCCCCCGGCGATTCAAAATCGCGGCAAGATGGGCTTCGGCGTTCCGCTCGACCACTGGTTCCGTGGCGAACTGTCCCCGATGCTCAAAGACGTGCTGCTCGACCCGAAAAGCCTCGGCCGCGGACTGTTCCGTCCGCAGGCGATCGAACAACTGATCACCGAGCACGTCACTTCCCGCTGGGACCACAGCTACCGCCTATGGGCGCTTTTGGTGCTGGAGCTCTGGCAACAGAAGTACCTGGATCAACGAGTTTGACGGTCTCGGTCCGCAAAGCGTAATGTACGATCACCATGCCACTCACTGATCATCCTGCGGGCAATTACCGTTTCCTTCCGGGCATTGCGCCTTATTCGTGCGGTGTCGCTTCGGCTCCCGGTTTTGAAATCGTCCATGCCACGCTTCAGCAGCCATTGCCGTACCGTGCAGGGTTTGAGCGCATCGCGCGGCATCTCGCGGAATGCGGCCGGCCCAAGGCGGCCCTGTGCGGGATCGAGCTGCGGTCGCCGCGGCCCTACAGCTTTGCCGGGTTTGCGGTGTTCAATGCCGAGTATGCGACGATCCTTCGCGACTGGGGTGTATTCGTCGGCGGAGTGAATCCGGTCCCGCGGACGAACGTCGCGCCTCTGGTTGGCGCTCCGAGTGAACCCGTGCTGTACGGATTCTCATACACGATGCCGGCCGCGGGGAACCCGGCGCCGACAATTATCGTTGCCGGCGGCGGAGAATTGCCCGAGGGAGTCTTGGCACGGGAAGCCATCGTCGCTTTGGGCGATACTTCGCCGCACGGGATGGCGGCCAAGGCGGCGTTTGTCATGGACCTGATGGAAAATCGCCTGCGCGCGCTGGGAGGCGACTGGCCGCACGCGACAGCGATCAACGTGTACACGGTTCATCCGATCGACGGCCTGTTGCCGAGATTAATCCTGGGGCGGATCGGCAGCACGGCGATTCACGGCGTGCACTGGCACTACAGCCGGCCGCCGATCGACGAGATCGAATTCGAGATGGATCTGCGATGCGTGCGAACTGAGATACGGCTGTAACTGTTTAACCGCGACCCGGGCACCGCCGCGAATAGCGGTGGTCGGAGCGCGTATCGAGGGGCGCCTGATCGTGAATTTCTTGTTGGCCCTACCCGAGTCTTGTCGGGCGGGGGCTGGGACCGCAGAAGAAATCCGGCAGCCGGCGATACGCGCTTCCCTGCGGGTCGCGGTTAAACGAATCGATTCGCTACTTGCCATTGCTGTCGTAGATCAGTTTCCCGCCCAAGTACGTCTGGTCGACCGTGATGTCGCGCACGGCCTCTGCCGGGCAGGTCAGGATGTCCTGCTTGAGGACGATGAAATCGGCGAGTTTGCCGCGTTCCAGCGAGCCTTTTTCCTTTTCCTCGAACGTGAGAAACGCGTTGTTGATCGTATACAGGCGAATCGCCTGCTCGCGGGTGATCTTCTGCTCGGGATGCAGCGGCTGGTCGGCTCGGCGGGGGAGCCGTGTCAGCGTGATCCACATCCCCAGGAACGGGTTGTACGGATTCACAGAGCGCAGGCTGCCGATCTTCTGCATGTGATCCGATCCGCCGCCGATCACGATGCCACGATCGAACAGCGTCTTGTACGGCTGAAAAAACGCCAGCCGTTCATTGCCGAACTGAGCCTTCAGCGTTTCTCCGTCAAGCCACAGCCAGGCCGGTTGTAAATCGGCGACAATCCCCAGGCGTTGCATCGTTTCGATCGCCTCGGCACTGAGGAAATTGCAATGCGTGATGCATGGACGACGATCGCGAAGGGGCAAGTCGGCATTGATTTCGGAGTAGGCGTCGATCAGCGTCTGCACAGCCCCGTCGCCCACCGAATGGGCCGTCATCTGCAGGTCGTTCTCCAATGCCAATCGGGCGATCTTGCGGAGTTTCTCGGGCTCGATAAACCGCAGGCCTCGGTACTCGGGATCGGTGATCGAATAAATCCGGCTGACGCCCCACGGTTTTTGCATGTAGGCGCTGCCGGTCAGCATGCCTCCGTCGAGGTAGCATTTGATTCCCCGCAGCCAGAGCCGGTCGTCGTATTGGTGCAACGGATCGGCGGCGGCCTTTTTGATTCGGGCCTCAATCGTTTCGAGCGGCGCCTGCGCGTCGACGGATAGATTCAAGAAGACCCGGCACGTCAGCTCGCCCCGGTCTTTCAGCTTCTTGTGCAAGACAACCGCGCCGTCGCTGGCGTCTCGATCGGCAATGCTCGTGATGCCGACTGAGTTGTAGTCGGCCAGCAACTGCTTCAGGCGTTCGAGCTTCTCGTCTTCGCTCGGAGACTTGCCGGTGGTACCAGGTTTGACGAGTCGCGTGCAACTCCGCAGGATGCCGGTCGGCTCGCCCGAATCGGGATCTCGCTCGATTCGTCCGGGGCCGCCGTCGCTGATCTGGAAATCTTTGTCGATTTCGCTTTTCGACAGGGCCAGCGAATTGAGCGACGCGTCAGGGCCGGTGGCGAACATCACGGGATGATCGGGAGCGACCTGGTCGAGCTCTTTTCGCGTGGGGTACCGCTGGTCGCGCAGCCGCGTGATGAATACCTGGCGGACGACGATCCATTCCCCCTTCTCGACCGTTGCGGCCCGACCGCCGATGTATTTGAGGACATCGGCGATCGTATCCATTTCGGGGACGGGATGATCGAATTCGTATGTCGAGGCGGCGGTCGGATGGACGTGGGAATCGGCCAGCCCCGGAAGAACCGTCTTGCCCCGCAGGTCGATCTGGCGCGTTGCAGGCCCGGCGAGTTTCAACACCGCGGCATTGCCGCCAACCGCGAGAATGCGGTCTTTCTTGACCGCCAGCGCTTCGGCGACGGTGAACTTGTCGTCGACAGTGACAATCTTGCCGTGGTGCAGAATCAAATCGGCTTCGTCGGCCGCTGGCAATGAGCCTGGCAAGGCGAGGGCCAACAGCAAAGAGAGGGCAGACGTCAATTGCCAACCACCTGGCGGTATCAGAGCGGACACGATCGGGCCTCCTGGTGTATTCGTGTGCGATAATAATTCGTTTAACCGCGACCCGAAAGGGGAGCGCGCGTCGAACGTCTCTGGGAACTGACCCTCACACTCAAACGAGTTTGAAGGCACCCAGAAACCAGAACGCGATGGCGCCCAGGATTGCGCCGGCCGGCAGTGTCGTAACCCAGGCCAGCAGAATCGTGCCGATCGTCTTCCACTGGGCCTCGCGATTGACCGTCCCGATGCCGAACAGCGCGCCGCAACTGACGTGCGTCGTCGACACGGGCAGTCCCCAGCGGCTGGCAGCCAGCACGACAAGACTGGTGACCAGGTTCGCCGTCAGGCCCTGTCCGTGGTTGAGCGGGGTGATCTTGCGGCTCATCGTCTCGGCGACACGCCGGGCGCTCACCAGTCCGCCGATCAAAATCAGGACCGCGACCGCGACAATAGCGCCGGCCTTTCCCAGCAGAGGCGCCGTCAGCAGCAGTGCAGCAATTTTGGGCGTGTCGTTCAGGCCGCGGGCGAAGCTCACGGCGCCCGCCGAGAGGTAGTGCAACGGATCAACCAATTGCCGGACTTCGATCCCCAGAAAAGTCCCCGCATAGCGGTTGTGGCAGGCGATGGCTGTTCCATGGGTGACGGTCAATTGGCCGACCCGCTCGAGCATCGCGGCCCCATCGAGCCGCGGAACGACTTCAATGGTTTCGCGTCCTGTACAGAAGCAGGTCTGCTCGGTGATGCCGAACCCCATGCGTGACGCATGAAGAATCAGGTAGCAGACTCCCGTGCTGGCCATCGCCAGCAGCGGGCTGAGCAGCAACGGAACGAAGAATGTACCGCCCAGTTTCTCGAAGCTGATCGGCGACCCGGCGGCCCATCCCGCGCCGACCAAGGCTCCCACCAATCCGTGGGTCGTCGAAATCGGCATTCCGATGCGCGTGGCGATCAGCACCGTCAGTCCGGCGCCGCAGGCAACCGCGGCAAGGTACCGAGAGCTGCTTGTCAGCTCCGCCGCAACCAGTCCCTTGCCGCTGAAGTTTGTCAGCAGCATTTCCGCCAGCACGCAGGCGGCAATCGACCCGGCACAGGTGGCCACAGAACCCCAGCCCAGTGCGCGGCGATAATCGGCTGTTCCACTGCCGAACAGCGTCGCGACGCCTTTGAAGTTGTCGTTGGCCCCGTTGGCATACGCCAGACAGGCGACCGCCACGAACAGCACTGCGAACGTAAGCATTGCTCTACGTTGGCGGCCTGCGTTCTGACTTTCAAGCGAACGTTGGAGATTCGTGGCCTGGCAGCACCAAAAACCGCGGAAGTTCCCAGCAATCGGAATTCCGTCGTTTTTTGACAATTAAGGTTGTCGAAATTACGTCGATTCCCTAAAATCCTGATAGGGGAACGCTTTGGAGCCGATTCAGGCGTTGCGGCAAAGTGCTTCCCGGCAATGATTTGGGGAATTTCGCGGAGGAGTTTACAGCCATGAAAATGGTGCTCGAACAGTCAGACGGCGAATTCCTCAACGAATTACACCGCATTGGCCCCAAAACGGTGCACGACATCTGCTCAGCGGTGGGCGTCACGGCAACCGCCGTCAGGCAGCGACTGTGGCGCCTGCAAGGGCAGCAATTTGTCGCTCGCGATCTGGTCCGCAGTGGGCGTGGCCGGCCGCATTATGTCTATCGCGTGACCGACAAAGGGCTGCGACAGCTCGGCGATAATTACGGCGACCTGGCCCTGATCCTGTGGAGGGAAATCCGCAATATTCCCGATGCGGCGATCCGCGAGCAGATCACCGCGCGAATCCGCAATGCACTGGTATCCAAGCTGGGGCGATTTTCAGAAGGCCGGCTGAAAGACCGCATGCAGCGCCTGGGGAATTCGCTGCTCAGCCTCGGCTACGACGTCGAAGTCGGGTCATCGGGTGCCGCGCTGCCAATTCTTCGAGAGAACAACTGCCCCTATCAGGAACTGGCGGAAGAAGATCGCGACATCTGCGGATTGGAGCGGGAAGTTTTCGAACAGGCCCTGGGGACGTCGGTGCGGCTGACGCACTGCTGTCTTGACGGTCATCATTGTTGCGAATTCGAAGCGGCAGAGTTGCAATCGCAGGCTGCCGCCGGTTAATCATATTTCGCATGTTGCGGATCAATTGACGCGGCAGACAACTCAGTAAAGCCACGAGCGAGACACATCATGACATGGATTGAGGGGCGATTCGAGGAAAGCGTGATCACGACCACGCTCGAACAGGGGATGAACTGGGCCCGCCAGGCGAGTATCTGGCCGATGACGTTCGGTCTGGCCTGCTGTGCCATTGAAATGATGGCCGCCGGCGCCAGCCGCTACGATCTCGACCGATTCGGGGCGGGCGCGTTTCGCGCGACGCCGCGGCAGGCCGATCTGATGATCGTCGCCGGCACGGTGACGTTTAAGATGGCCAGCCGGGTGCGCCGCCTGTACGAACAGATGCCTGATCCCAAATACGTGATCGCCATGGGGGCCTGCACGGTTGGCGGGGGCCCGTACTTCAAATGGGGTTACCATGTCGTCAAGGGAGTCGATCTGGTGGTCCCTGTGGACGTGTATGTGCCAGGGTGTCCGCCGCGGCCTGAAGCGCTGCTCGAAGGCCTCATGCGGATTCAGGACAAGATCAAGGCGAAGCGATTGGCGCGCGGCGCCAGCGATGATCTGCCGGTCCCGCATCATTCGGGATATGCAGCGATTCCGGAATTGGTTGAGGTTTAGCGCATCCAGATTTGAAGTGGACCCACGGGGACCAACCTAGCGGTCGGTGCCCGCCCGTGGGATTGGTAATTTGCGAATAATACTTCAGAAACAAGAGTGCGAGTGACATGTCGAGCGTTTTGAAAATCGAGAATCTGTGCGTCGCCGTCAACGAGAAGCTGATCCTGAAGGGGGTCAATCTCGAAGTGCGGCAGGGAGAAATCCACGCCTTGATGGGTCCCAACGGGTCCGGCAAGAGCACCCTGGCCTACGCGCTGATGGGACATCCGAAATACGAAGTCGTCGACGGCCGAATTTTCATTGACGACACGAACCTGGCCGAGCTCGAGCCTGACGCCCGGGCGCGCCTCGGGCTGTTCCTGGCGTTTCAATACCCAGTGACGATTCCGGGGGTAAAGGTCGCCGATTTTCTGCGGCACGCCGTGTCGAACATCCGCAATCCCGAGCGCAAAGAGGGAGAGGGCCTGATTCCGATGCGCGACTTCCGCAAGGAACTGAAGTCGCGGATGGAAGAGCTGGGGATCGAGCAGGAATTCGCCCGCCGGTATCTGAACGACGGGTTCTCGGGGGGCGAGAAAAAGCGGATGGAAATTCTGCAGCTCGCGATGCTCCGTCCCAAGTTCGCGATTCTCGACGAGACCGACAGCGGCCTCGACAGCGACGCAGTGCGGTTCGTCAGCCAGTCGATCGCAAGGCTTTCAGGCCCGGAAATGGCCATCGTCATCATTACCCACCACGAACGCCTGCTGGAAATCAACAAGCCGCAGCAGACCCACGTGATGCTGGCGGGGCGGATCGTCTAGAACGGCGACGCCCGGCTGGCCCACGAGCTGCACA
>JACQFH010000704.1 GCA_016200145.1 Planctomycetia bacterium
CTTGCATGACGGTCGGCAACCAGAGTCCAGCAGCGGCCATGAACAGCCTGCAGCGACGCGCCTGGGGCGGGTTCCTGTTTCTCTTCGTCGTATTGGCGCTGCTGTTGTTTCTGCCGGTATGGTCGATTGATTACTGGCAGGCTTGGGTCTACCTTGCCGTGTTTTTCGTGTCCACCGGGGCCATTACGGTTTATCTGCTGAAAAACGATACGGCCCTGCTGCAAAGACGCATGCGGGTCGGGAGTGCGGCAGAACACGAGAAAACCCAGAAAGTCATCCAGAACTTCGCTCGAATCGCGTTTCTGGCGGTCTATCTGGTGCCGGCATTCGATCATCGCTACGCGTGGTCGTCGGTGCCCACTTTTGCCGTGATCGCGGGAGATGCGCTGGTCTTCACGGGGCTCCTGATCATTTTTCTCGTCTTCAAGGAGAACTCGTTTGCTTCTGCCACGGTCGAATTGGGCCAAGATCAGACCGTCGTTTCGACCGGGCCGTACGCCCTGGTGCGTCATCCGATGTACAGCGGCGGCCTGCTGATGCTCGCCGGCACACCACTGGCCCTGGGGTCGTGGCTGGGATTGCTCACACTCATTCCGATGACATTCGCCATCGTCTGGAGGCTGCTCGAGGAAGAACGATTTCTGGCGAAGAGCCTGCCCGGCTACGTCGAGTACTGCGCCAAGGTTCGGTCGCGATTGATTCCTCGATTCCTCTAGCGATTTGTGCAGGCTCTCTCTTGCGGCCCAGCGTCCGTCCGCGAGACGAAACCACTTTTGCTTTGGGCTGCGGGAAGGTACGATCCGCATCGGTGGCATTGTCCGCACTCCATTGCCGGATGTTTCGGACATTCCACGATCTGCAACAAGGCACACGAATCATGACTGCGAAAATCCAGAATGATCATCCGATTCACGAATTGATTGCGGCCCGCTGGAGTCCGTACGCCTATTCTGACCGGCCTGTCCCGGTCGACTCGCTGCAATCGCTGTTCGAGGCGGCGCGGTGGGCGGCCTCGTCGTACAACGAGCAGCCCTGGAGCTACATCGTGGCGTCGAAGGATGACCCGGCGGGTTACGAGAAAGTGCTGTCGTGCCTGGTGGAGGGGAATCAGGCCTGGGCGAAAATCGCCCCCGTGCTCGCGATCGGCTGCACCAGCTTGAAGTTTGCGCGTAACGGCCAGCCGAATGCCGCCGCGCTGCATGACCTCGGGCAGTCTTCGGCTCAGCTGGCGCTCGAAGCGGCCTCCCGGGGACTTGCCGTCCATCAGATGATCGGCATTCTGCCGGATCGCGCGAGGGAGCTGTTTCAAGTGCCGGAGGGCGTCCAACCGCTCACGGGTCTCACGATCGGCTACCCGGGCGACCCGAAATCGCTTCCCGAACAGATTGGCTCACGAGATGCGGCCCGCCGCGGTCGAAAGCCGCTGAGCGAGTTTGTGTTCTCGGGTCGCTGGGGGACGACTGCGCCCATTGCCGGGTGACAGGGCGAGCCGGGCTGCAAATCCCGGCTTTGCATCGATTCGAGTGCAGAGGGGGAGAGACGAGAGGGGGAGACAGCGAGAACGCGCGCGGCAACCTACAGGCCGCGCCGCTTTCGCCATTGCGCGAGACTGTTTTTGATCCAGAAGACGGCGCGCGCGGCGACCAGCCCTCCGCACAACGTGGCCGCCACGGCGCCGACCGCATGGGACTTGAATACGGCGAGTCCGCACAAATACGGCACGACAAACGCCACAACCACGGCCGGCGACCACAGTGCCAGAAGGCCGCCCAGCCCGATGCGTTCGATCATCAATTTTTCCCGCCGGATCGCCGGAACTGGACGCAACGCGGGCGTATGGCCATCATGATGCGAACGATCGCCGGCGAAGCTGCGCCGGTCGGCGCTCTGCGGACGTTGGGGATGATTCGGTTGTGACATTTGAGCCAGTGTAACATTCGACCCAATGGAGAACGACACCATGACACGGGAACGTCGGATAGCTCTGCTTTTCGTATTGCTGATCGTGGCGTTGCCGCAAGTCATTGCCCGGGGAGGCGAGGCGGCAACCGCCGCGGCCCCGAAAGTGACGGTGCAGGAAGACGTCGTCTATGGGCGGGTGCACGGATCGGGGTTGTTGGCCGACGTCGCCTGGCCGGAGTCGAAAGACCTGCTGCCGGCGATCATTTCGGTGCACGGCGGCCGCTGGGTCGGAGGGCACAAGAAGGACGCGTCCACGATCAAGGTCGAACAGTGGGCCGGATTTGGATTTTTTGCCATGTCCATCGACTACCGCCTGAAGGATTGCACTCCCGCACCGGCCTGCTACCAGGATCTGCAATGCGCCATTCGGTTTGTGCACGCGAACGCCGAGAAGTACAAAGTCGATCCGAAACGCATCTTTCTGATCGGACAATCGGCCGGCGGACACATGGTGTCTCTGGCGGCGACGATCGGCGACGGTCCCTACCCGCGAACCGGAGGCTGGGACAAGGCCAGTAACGACGTTGTGGCGGCGATCAGCGTCGCCGCGGCTTACGACTTGCAATCGCTCGACTGGGGCAAGTTGTGGACACCCCCCGGCGTCGAACTGGCCGCCGCGCAGGCACAGGCCTCGCCCAACAAACACATCACGAAAGATTCAAAGCCGATTCTGGTGCTGCATTCCGACAACGACCGCTCGGTGCCGATCGACAACGCGCTGATGATGGTCGACGCCCTCAAAGCGGCCGGAGCCAGGCACAAGTTCCACCGTTACCCCGAAATGGGGCACATGGGGATCAATCAGGAAGTGATTGACCGGTCGCTGGAGTTCATCAAGTAGATATCACCGGCCGGCGCGAAGTAGCCGGCGAGATTTCAGCCGGCAACGAACGAGCAAGAGAATCCATAGTCCAGAAGATAGTTCCCGCAGGCCAGGAAATCCTTCGCGGTTTGTCGCCTGTCGCTCTGCCTGCGTAGTCGTCTCGCTCCGCCGAGACGCGGTATTTGCGTTCCTCGGACGACTCGCCCCCGATCAAAAATATGCTTTACGGGCTGGCGTGCCAGATACGCGGGGACTTCTAGGGCTTCGTTACCGTCTCGTCGAGGTTCAGCAGGGCCGACACGACAGTCGTCCAGGCCGCGAGTTGCGGCGCGTCGAATCGCGTGCCCGCAGGAGCGACTGATTCGCCGACGCCGATCAGCGCGCGGGCTGCCGCCGGATCGCTGCGATATTCGATCAGTTGTTTTTCGAGCAGGCGTGAGAGGGTGGCGGATTCGATGGCTGCCGGTTCGCGGCCGGCGATCCGGCGAAAAGCCGAGCGGATCCGCGATTTCTCATCGGCAGACGGTTCAGACAGAAGCCTCGTCGCCAGCACTCGGGCCGCTTCGATATAGGTCGGGTCGTTCTGCAGCACGAGGGCCTGCAGTGGCGTGTTGGTTCGCGGACGCTTCACGACGCACTGCTCGCGAGTCGGCCCGTCAAAACACAACAGCGCCGGCGGAGGGGCCTGCCGCTTCCAGAATGTGTACAGGCTGCGACGGTACAGGTCGTTGCCCAACCCAGGCACGTACGACTGCTCGGCGTTGTACGAGACGGCTTCCCATAATCCGGGCGGCTGATAGGGTTTGACACTGGGGCCGCCGATCTGTTCGACCAAGAGGTCGCAGGCAAACAGCGCCTGATCGCGGATGACCTCGGCGCCCAGCCTTAACCGCGGGCCGCGGGCGAGCAGTCGGTTCTCCGGATCGCGCTGCCGCAGTTCCAGCGAGCACGCCGGCGACTGGCGATATGTGGCGCTCATCACAATCAGCTTGTGCAGGGCCTTCACGTCCCAGCCACTGGAGATGAACCGCAGGGCCAGCCAGTCGAGCAGATCGGGATGGCTGGGCAACTCTCCCTGGATCCCGAAATCGTTCGAAGTTTTCACGAGCCCCTCGCCGAAGAAATGCTGCCAGTAGCGATTGACCGTCACCCGTGCCGTGAGGGGATTGTCGGGCCCGACCAGCCAGCGCGCCAGGGCCAGTCGGTTCGGCGGGGCGCCGGCAGGCAGCGGCGGCAGCCAGGTGGGCACATTGGGCGACACCTGCTGTGTGGGCTTGTCATACTGCCCGCGATCGAGCACAAACGTGTCGCGCGCTTTTTCCTGCTCCCGCATGATGAGCGTCGTTGGGATCACTGCTTCGAATTCAGCTTCCCGCCGGCGCGCCTCGGCCAGCTCCTTCCACGCGCGCTGAATTTCGGGCGTCGCATGCTTCAGGATGTAGTATTCGAAGAGCTGCTGTTTCTGCGCTGCGTTGCGCTTGTCGGCGGCGGTTTGCAGGATGGCCCCGACGACGTCGCGCGAATGCACGGCGCTCGCCAGCTCGCGGGTCGGTGATTGCTGAAAAATCCGCAGATTGTCGATGCGGCCGTTGAAACCGCCGACGCTTTCGTCCCTGCCGATGTGCCCGGTGACGGCCTTTGCCAGCGGCTGCAGCGGATCGTCGCGCAAGATTGCCGTTCGCGCCGCCGTGCCGTCGACGAAGACCGACAGGCCGGCGGCACGCCCCGAACCGTCGTACCCAACCGAGACATGCTGCCATTTCGCCGCCCCGAGCGGCTCGGCGGTCGAGATCTTTAGCCCGGCCTGCCCAGTGGCGTCGACCAGGCTGACGACAACGTGCAGTCGCTGCGAGACGATGTGCAGGCCCGAAATTCCGGAGGCTGGTGCGATCTGTCCATCGGACGCAGATTGTTCCGCAGTGAACGACAGGAACGCGCCCCGCGCGATCAGCAGCGGCCGCGTCCAGAACGAAATCATCCACGGCGAATTCGCGTCGAGTCCCAGGTCGGCCGGCAGATTCACCTGCTGGCTGGCGTCGAATTCCAGCGACATCTTGCTGAAGCCATCTTTGTAACGGAGCGGTCCGACGGCGGTCGGAATGATGCCGCGCCCACCGGCATCAGAGAGCTGGCTGTCGAACTCAAATTCGGCCAGCAATCCGTCGGTGCTGCGCGCCGGCAGGTCGTCCTGGGCCCGGGCTTCCCAGTTCGTGAATTCGGCCTTCAGAGCTGCATCGTGCGGGGCGAATTCCTGTTCGAGTTGCGCACGTCGGTCTTTAAGCGACTGCCGCCGCTGTGTTTCCTCGGGCGACAGGACCACCAACGACGGCTCGGGGGCCTTTTCGGCGTAGATCAATCCCTTTTCCGGCAGATTGTTGAAGTACGCGAAGAGCTGGTAATACTCTTTTTGCGTGATCGGGTCGTACTTGTGGTCGTGGCAACGGGCGCAGCCCAGCGTCAGCCCCAGCCAGACGGTGCCGGTCGTGTCGGTCCGATCGGCGACGTATTCCACGCGATACTCTTCGTCGATGATCCCCGATTCGTTGTTCATCGTGTGGTTGCGGTGGAACCCTGTCGCGACCTGCTGTTCGAGCGATGGTTCGGGAAGCAAGTCGCCCGCGAGTTGCTCGATTGTGAACCGGTCGAACGGCAGATTGGCGTTGAGGGCACGGATCACCCAGTCGCGCCAGCGCCACAGTTTTCGCTCGGCATCGGTGAAATAGCCGTCTGTATCGCCGTAGCGGGCTGCGTCCAGCCAGTCGACGGCCCAGTGTTCGCCGTAGCGCGGCGAACGCAACAGCCGGTCGACGACTCGTTCGTACGCGTCGCCGGCACGGTCGGCCAGAAACGCGTCGATTTCCTCCAACGTGGGCGGGAGGCCCGTGAGGTCGAGTGAAACTCGCCGCAACAGGCGTTCACGGTTTGCTTCGGGGGCCGGCACGATTTCAGCGTCTTCGAGACGCGCGAGAACGAAATTGTCGATCGGGTTGGCGATCCAGGTTGCATTTCGGACGGGGGGGATCTGCGGCGCGCGCGGCGGCAAAAACGCCCAATGCGGCTGATACTCGGCGCCGCCCGCGATCCACCGGCGCAGCAGCTCAATCTCGTGTGCTTCGAGTTTCAGTCCCGATCCGGCGGGCGGCATGCGCTCGCCGTCATCCGCGGCGGTGATCCGCCGGAACAGTTCGCTTTCGTCGGGTTTCCCGGGAACGACGGCGGCAATGCCGTCTTTTTCCGCGATCGCGGCCGCGCGAACGTCGAGCCTGAGGTCAGCCTTGCGCTGCACGCCGTCAGGACCGTGACACCGAAAGCACTTGTTCGACAGGATCGGCCGGATGTGCCGGTTGAATTCAACTTTCACGGCGGGAGCGGGTTCGTTGCCGAAGCTGCGTGGATCGCCGCACAGCCAGACGATCAACCAGATCGCCACACGCGCGCAGGCGCCGACAGCGGTCATTCCACCAGCGACATCTGGCCGAGTCCGCATTCCGATTATTCCTCGTGACAAAACTTAAAATGCCGACCAAACCATTGTAATCAAATCTGAATCCGAACGAAGAGCCGTCAACACACTGGCTCCAACTCCCCGCGCTCCGGCTGAATCAAACTGACGCGCTGATTCGCCTTCCCGCCTCCGCGCCACGGCGGTTATGATTGCCGGGCATGTCGGCGAAGAAGAAATTAACCGGAAGGCCGCACAAGATGCCCAAGCGAGCGACGCGCAATCCGATTGTCTGCTTTGAGGTCTATCGAAATGGGAAGAAGGTGCGCACCGCGGGCGTCAAAAAAGGCATGCTTGTTTTCGACCTAATTTACTTCACTGGCAGGCACTCAATTCCGCGAGCGATGCATTTCAGGCTGGCAGGAATCGAGCGCAAAACGGATGACGATGACGGACGGCACGTCCACTGGAGCTTCATGTCTGCAAAGCCTGGAGACGAGTTCTCCGTCAGGATTGTCGAAAGCGCGACATGCGACCGGCCAACACGATCGCGCCCCACGGCGAATAGAAAACGCCGTCCCGTGGCACGCAAATGACGCTGGTCCTCCCCGCCCGGGCCGAGCGAGATCGAGCTGATTCACGGGCTGGATGAATTGGCAGGGGCGCTAGTCATTCCGGTCGAACAGTTTCTGCAGGCCCCCATTCAGCAGTTTGTCGAGAACGTTCTGGCCCAATTGCTCGGCGAGCCGTCCTGCGGCCCGTGGGTCGAGGCGCGGGCGGCGAAGCGTGCCGCTGATCGGGATTTCGAGCGCCTGGCCTTTGAGCGCGCCCAGCAGGCGCGCCCGGCTGAGCAGATCGTCCGACAGCGAGATCGACGCGACAAGGTCGAGCGATTGATCGAGGCCTACCGAGCCGCGCGTCCGAATGACGACGCCGCGAGCGTAGAATTCCATCGGGGCGTGATGGATGCGTCCCTCGTGCAGCTCGAATTCGACGCGCTGTTGTGCGATCTGAACCAACGGGTGGTCGAGCCCCAGCAGGTCCTGCGGCGCAGCGACCCCCACTCCCGAAATGATTCCACCGATGAGATTGTTGATCTCATCGAACAGTGGACCGGGGAGCACCTCTCCGCGCTCGATGTGCAGGCGGCCGGTCAGATCGCCGGCCGCCGGGTCGAACAGGAGCAGATGCGATTCGTCGACGTCGAGCGAAAAGCGCCCGGAACAGCGTGTGGCCTGCGACAGAATCGGTGCAATGAATTTCAGCCAGCCGTCGCAGAACTGGTCGGTGAGTTCGACTCCTTCGATCACCGGCCCTCCAGGAATGACGAGCACAACCGGCCGGCCGGTCAGGACGATTCGCGGTCCGAGCTTCAGCTTGCCGCTGCCGAGCGCCATGTCGATCGGTCGCGCCGCAAAGACTCCTTCCGCCAGCGTGCAGTCGAGCGTTCCCGGTCCCGCC